>NZ_JBYUPU010000001.1:0-445073 GCF_058135425.1 Paenibacillus sp. MAH-35 | reverse complement strand
CCAGCCTAACGTCAGCATGTTGAAGCCTTTGACAAAACGCCCTGTCGTATGGTCGAACACACGGGCAAGTAATTCCGCCTTTTTGCTGCGGTTTTGCTGAAGAACCGAGTCATCCACAATGAAGACGTGAACGCGAGTAGATGAAATGAGGGTTTCAAAATGAAGCACGATTTTCAGACCTAGCGCCAATAAAAACTCACGCCAAGCAAAGTAGCTGTGATTTAAAAAGCGATATACCATCTTTTCCCGGCAGATCCTTACGATCGCTTTCGAGGAGTCGAAACCAATTGCGTCCTTCAAATACAAGGGAAAAGATAAGCTTAAACACTTCCTGACTCGTGAAACCAAACGATTTGGAAATGCCCGAATCCCGAAGCAGGTTGCCAATTTTAAGGACAGAGAGAATCGCTAGTAATCGTGATTTTGCCTGTTCAGATTGCTGATTTTGGTGTACCATAAGGTTACACACCTTTCTTTGTTTGGAATGGTTGCTCGTCACTTCCATTTTACCAAACAAAGGGGTGTTTTTTCTGTCAAGCCCCTATTATTCTTTAGGATTTTCCTTTATCCATAAGGGATTTCCGTCATTTTGAAGCTGCGAAAGTTGAGTTATTTATTTTACCATTTCTTTAACCTTCCCCTTAAAAGCTCCTAAATCTGTAAAGTTAGTTATAATCTTATTTTCTTTTGGAGCCTGTTGTTCAATCTTACCATTGTCCTGAACCTTGAACTTACCCTGATAGACACCTAAAGGCATAAATACATTTTTGGCAATTGGTCCCTCATACTTATATAGAAAAGTAACAAGATGCTCACCGCTTTTCATTACAGGTATCCCATTAAATGCATAGTCCACCTCAGGTAAAAAACCCTTCCCTTCCTTAGATACTGGCTTGTATATACCTCCTGTCTCAAGGATGTTAATTTCTTCACCTTCATGGATATTCCCTTTAAGAGAGGAGAGTACTACTGCTCTTGATATTGTAAATGGAATATCGCCGTAAACAATTGTTTGCTGATTATCTAATACCCTAATTTCAAGGATCGTCTCAGCTTTCGATTCTATTTCCTCCAATGAGTGGAAATTATCATCCAAATCTCCTGCAGCCACCATGATGTTCGGACTTGCAGATTCAGATTTACCGGAACCACAGCCCAAAAGCAGAGAAAATAGTAATGAAAGAACGCTAATCGTCATACCGATTTTTTTCACAATACCACCACTCCTTTTATTTTTTTGTTTATAGCTTATCTAATATAGTGAACGGACACCGTTTTCGTCATCGTTTGTTGGTAGCGTAGGGCACTCTGTCCAATCATGATTAATTGTGCCACGGATATCATCAAGTTGTTAAGACAAATCCAAATAAAAAACCTCCAATCCACGGGAGACTAATCCCAATGGACTTGGAGGTTTTTTATTTTCTGTATACATTCAACTGCTGCTCCCAAGAACAATATGCCTTTAAAACGTTCGGCATGACCCAGCCTCAAGTAGATGCTAGTCCCGCCAACACGAAAGCACCCTTGCCGGGATACAGCATTTTAAAGCTGAATAATCACTTCTTCGGCAGCGACTCGACCAGATCGCGAATCATCATATACGTGTCGCCGTTGTTCAGCTTCTGCTTATCGGCGATGCCGTCGATCGTCGCCTGCTTCAGCATCCCTTTCGCCAGCAGCTCCTTCGACGCTTGCACCGCCTGGACGTCGAGGCCGGCCGTCTTCGCGATCGTCCAAGCCGCCTGATCGAGCGTGAGCGGCTGCTTCGCCGCATCCTGGATGCCCGCTACGACTCCGCTCGGATCGCCGGTCAGCTTATGCACGCGCTTGACGCCTTGCATCAGGTTGAGCAGCCGCTGCGGGTTCGAATCCGGCGTCGTGTCGAAGCCTTTGTTGTCGTAGCCGCCAATGACCAGCCCCATGCTGACGACCGTTTTCAGTCCTTCATACGCCTTCTGCTCCATATAAAACTCCGGCTTGGGCTGATAAGGCTTCAGCTCCATCCCTTGCTTGTTAAGCATGTCCTGCAGCGTGGCGATATGCTCCTTCGACGCTGACAGCTCCCGGAACGACACGTTTTTGTCCATCGCGAGCTTCGCGGCGGCACCAGCGGCTTGTCCGGTAGCCATGCCGACCGGAATGACCCGGGCGCTTCCGTGAGGCAGCGTATCGAAGCTGCCGGACCGTCCGACGACGAGCAGGTTGTCCACCTTCAGCGGTACGATCGAACGGAACGGGATCGCATACTTGAGCGGATGGCTCATCACCGCTCCGTTATCGGTAGGCGAGATCCGCTGAATATCGACCGGGTACGAGCCGAATGCGATCCGGTCCCACTGGTCGCGGTTCTCCAGCACGTCGATCATCGTCAGCCGGTACTCGCCTTGCATATGCCGGGTTTCGCGAATGTACAGCTCCGGCGCAACCGCGTCCCACTCCAGTCCGGCAAATTCAGGATACAGCTCTTGCATATGCTTCACGACATAAGGCAATTCCGCCTTTGCAATCTCAAATGCTTCCGCGCGTGATTTCGGGTCGAGGCCGTCGATTCCGAAAATTTGCAGCGCGTTGATCAGCATCGTGTTATCGTTTTGCCGCCCGATGTTAAGGCCGCGCATTTTGACGCGTTCCTTGTTGTTAGGCGGGTACTTCTGCATCTCGCCGAATCCCCAGGCGCTAAGTTCGTTAGCGTCGGTATTCGGGTCGCCGTCGTCTTTCAGCCGCTTCTGGATCTGCTTCCATACTTCGGGGGTTACATTTTTGAGGCGGAATACGGCGGTAACCGCCATTCTTGCCTTCTCGTCTCCAACGTCCGCACGCCCGATCGTATAAGGCACGCCCGACGCCGCGGCGATATCCGCATCCTGGGTAGCGTCGATAACCGCCTTCGCGGTCACGTCCTGCTTCGAGCCGTCTTCTTTGGTAATCGTGACGCCGACGATTTTTTTGTTGCCGTTTGCGCCGGCCTCCAGCTTCGGTTCGATCGCTTTCGTTTTGAGCAGCAGATCGATGTTGCTCTCGTTTTTTACCATGTTGTGAAACGCGTTCGCCGCCGTTACGACATCAAACGAATCGCCTTCCACCTGTTTATACCATTCCATAAATAAACCTTGATTTAAAATGTCCACTTTTCCGGGAATGATGCTCGTTTTCTCACGATCGTAGTTATGGTCGAGACTGTTCAGCCAGCCCAGCGTCATCAGACCCCCGAGAATGTCCCGGTCCCGGCCGTCCACCAGTAGCGTCTTCAGCCCGTTGCGGGCGGAGGATACCGCGGCTACGATCCCTTCCGGATCGGTACCTACAACGATTACATCGTAGCTGTTTTTTACCGTCTTGACCGATTGCACCTCAGCGAGTTCGCCCGGATTGCCGGTCGTCTGGGTTTTGCCGCCGCCTAATAGCTTGTATGCGGTCACCCCCGCGATTACTAGTGCCACCCCGACAAGCAGCAGAAAAACGATTGCATTTTTGCGGGCGGTCCTGCGGTCCACGTGTCTAGCCATGCATCCCATCCTATTCCATTGTAAAATGACATTCAAAGTGTAACACAGATCGGGGGTTTCCGGCAAAATTCGGGCAAAATGACGAAAATAAGCCCATTTTGGGCAAGTCGGCGCATGCAAAAAAAGGAACCCGGCTTTCCTCATCGTAAGAGGACGGCCGGGTTCCGGACTTGATGGAACAGCAGGAATCACAGGATTACTCAGACAAGACGCATGCAAGGAGGCTGTCGATTCATTGTGTAGAAGTGTTAGCAGGCCGTTCCAAGTGAAAAGTTACCTTCTTCTGCTCAAACAGGTTGTCCGGAATCCCTTGATTTCATAAGGATTGTAAGGTAGGGGATTCCAGACAAAACTCGCCAGAAGGTAATCTTTTCCCTTTCCACTTGGTTATCCACAATGAATCGACTGCCTCACAAGGCCGGTTATTCGTTCCGAAGCAGAGCGTACTCCGTTTCCCCCGCCGCCCTCCGATTACGGATAAAACGTACTGGCCGGAGTCGTGGTCGGACACCAGCGGGAGACGCGCAGAAACCGCAGCAGCGCATCCTGGGCTTTGGCCGTCCCGATATAAAACAAGGCGTCGGCCGCATGAGCCCGGACATACCGGTTGTCGTCGTCCAACGCTTCGACAAGCGAAGGCACCGCATCTTCCGCCTGCTCTCCCCATTTCGCAAGCGACAACCCTGCCATAAAGCGGACTTGGGTGTCGTCGTCCTGCAGGGCGCGCGCAAGCGCCTCGACACTTTCGCTGCCGGATTCATAACCGGACCTATACGCTCCGGCTGATCCGAGCGCATCGACGGCGGCCTGACGCACCTTCACGGATGCATGGCTTAACAATCCGGCCAGCGCACGTACCACGTCCGCCGACGAAGCCGCACACGGCTGCTCGCCAAGGGCAAACGCCGCATGAACGATTGTCTCTTCGCGCTCGCTGCCTACAGCCTCGGTCAGTTCCCGGACCACCCCATGCCCGGCCGCGGACAGCCCGTAACCCGCTTTGCGCGAAACCGGCACACTGCCGTGCTTCAAGGCGCGAAGCAGCGCCTCCGATCCTTCCTCTCCCATGCGGGCCAAGCCATAGGCCGCATTCAGAGCGACCGGCTCGAACGAATCTTCCAGCGCCCGCTCCATAGCCGCGACGGCTCCATAAGGCGCAGCTGCAGCCCCCAGCATCCCCAGCCGGTCAGCTGCGTCCACCCGCCGCTCCGCCTCTTCCGACCGCAGCTCCTCCAGCAGGCCGGCAATTTCCTCCGCCGTTCCGCCGCTTGCGGCCGTCAAACCGTCGTCGCTTCTGCCCGACAGCCAGTTCCAGGCGTCTCTCCACATCGCCTCGTGCCGATAAACCGGCGTGCTGAACGAAGAGGGGGTTATCCACAACGCTTCCCGGTTATCCCAGCTCGGTTCGCCCGGCGCTTGCGTGCGCATAAATTCGAATTTCAGCATGAACCGTTCCTTGCCGAGTAGATTGGACGTCGACCGGTGCCATATATCGTAATGAATCAGGACAAACGTTCCCGCCTGGCCGGCCGCCGTTACCTCGCCGTCGCTGTCGTCCGCCGCGAACGTGCGGGTGTCGTAATTTTGCGTGCCGGGCATGACCCCAGTCGGCCCAAGCTCCACCGGCGTATCCTGCGGAAAGTACATAATCATCGCCCACCACGGACGGTGATTGCGCATTTTATGGTAGCCCCAGTAACTGTCCTTATGCCAGCCGCCCGGTTTCGGAGAGTTATTATAATGCCCGTGACGGTGGGAATGCATCATATACCCCGGGCCGAGCACGCTTGTTAGAGCGCCTGTAACGACCGGATGCTCGAATACCTTCTGCAGCTCGCGGATCCGGGGCAGCAGGTTGTTGCCCGGATTGCCTTCGGTACGGTACACTTCGCTGAGCTGCTCCAGCAGGCTCTGATGAAACTGTGGCGAGAAGTCGGTTTTCAGCAATAAGTACCCTTCGGTAATAAACTGTCTCATCTGATCGTCATTAAGCAGTTGCATCGGTTTCTCCATCGGAGTTCCCTCCACCTCATAGTTTTGGCTTCTTCACCTTTACTATGACGGAATACGCCGAACAAGAGAATGGAGGAAGTTCACTCCCATTTGCACAAAACAAACCTGTTTTCCGCTAATCCTCCGCACCGTGCCGTTCCTGCAGCAATCTGCGGTAATCCGACGGCGGCAGTCCGGTATGCTTCTTGAACACCCGGGAAAAGTAGTACAGCTCCATGCCCACCTGCCGGGCGATCTCCGATACCGGCTCCTCGGTCGCCGTCAGCAGCGACATCGCCTTCTCCATTTTCATTTTGTGCACATACTGAATCGGCGACGTGCCGACCAGCTCGCGGAATAAGCGGATCAAGTAATTCGGGTGAAAATGGACGAGCGCCGCGAGCTGGGGAACCGTTATATTGTCATGCAGATGGCTCTCGATATATTTCAATACGAGATTCAAATTCCGGATGCCGCTATCTTCCTCATCCGCCCGGAACATCTGCCGGCCTTCGACCGCGCGCTCCAGATAAAGACTGACGATCTCCAGCAAAACGGATTTCTGCATAAGCGCAGCGGTAAACTGCCTGCTGTGATAATGTTCGATCAATTGTTCGAACAACCGCGACAGCCGCTCATGGTCCGTGACATCGATGTGCGAAGGCACTCCGGTCAACCGGAACAGGTCGGTATCGCCGATTTTGGCCGTGAAGTGGCACCAATATTTGCCGAAACCGTTTTCATTTATCGTATAATAGGACTGCTTCACGCCCGAAGGCATTACGAACAGCTGACCGGGACGGGGATAATGAGGCACCCCGTCGATGACGAGGCAGCCTTCCCCTTCGCGGATATAATAAAACCGGTTGAACTCCGGAACGAAGTTCATTTGCCGCCACTTCGCATCTACTTTCGTATACGCCGCGATCGACACCTGAACCTGCACATTGTCCAGCAAGCTCCCGAGCCGGGAGAGCGATTTGGTCGTTTTCATCGGGATCTCCCCGCCCGCTCAGCGGCTTACCGTTTGTCCGTAAGCGTCATCCAGCAGCCGCATTTTTTTATCGAAATATTCCTTGTACGCCTGATTGTACACCGACGGCTCCTTCGGATTCGGAAACCGCTCGATTTTTTGCTGCTCGTTGCCTTCCGCGTCGTATACGGCCGGATACAGCACTTTGCTGACCGCGCCGCAGCCCAGCCCGATAATCGTCTGCCGTTCTTCCATCATGAGGATGTTGTACAAGCTGTCCCGGTCGCCGAGCGCGTAACCGACGTTCTCGAGGTTGCCCAGCATATTTTTTTGCCGGTACATGTAGTACGGATGGTAGCCGTTCTCCTCCATAAACCGGTTCGCCATCTTCATCATATCGGCGATCTCGTCCCGCTCCGCCACTTCGTACTGATCGCGGTTTTTGGTCATTCGCGATGCCCGCTTGAACGACAGCGTATGCACGGTTAACGATTCCGGGAGCAGCTTGGCCGTCTCGTCCAGCGTATGCTGGAATTCGGGAATCCCTTCGTTCGGCAGACCGATAATGAGGTCCATATTAATATTGTCCATCCCCATCTCGCGGGACAGGATGAACTTCTCGATCGTTTCATCGACAGTATGGTGGCGCCCGATTTTATCGAGCGTAAGCTGGGTGAAGCTTTGCGGATTGATGCTGATCCGGTCGACGTTCCATTTTTTCATCACCTTCAGCTTATCCGGCGTTATCGTGTCGGGACGGCCCGCTTCAACCGTCAGCTCGCGCACTTGGTCCATATCCGGAATCGACTGATGCATCGTTTCAAAAAGCGCATCGATCTGCTCGGCGGTTATGCTCGTCGGCGTCCCCCCGCCCCAATAAATCGTCGTTACGGTCAGTCCGGTCCGCTTCAGCCATTCGCCCGTCTCCCGGATCTCGTAGTGGAGGCCGTCCAGAAACGAATCTACGGACCCGTTGTTGCCGCGGATATCGTAAGCCGGAAACGTGCAGTAGGCGCATTTCGTCGGGCAGAAAGGAATGCCGATGTACAAGCTGACTTCGCGGTCCAGCTCGAACAGATCGGGGATCACCTTGAGCTGCCGCTCCACGATGTCCGCCAGCAGCTTCGCCTTCTCATCGGTAAGCAAATATTCCTCCTGCAGCTGGCGTACGCTTAACTCCCGTCCCTGCTTGCGGACCATATTGTGCATCAGCTTCGTCGGGCGCACCCCGGTGAGCACGCCCCACGGCTGCTCCAGTCCGGACGCTTCCTCGAGGACGCGCAGCAGCGCCGAGCCGACGACGCGCTTCAGCTCCCTCCGGCGCGCTTCTGCAGCTCCGCTTCGCAGCAGCCTCCGTTCCGTGTGCGACCAGGCCGCTCCCGATTCCGGACGCTCCAAATAAGCCCGAACCTTGGCCTCGGCCCCGGCTTCTTCGCCCGCGTCGGCAAGCTCCAGCGTCATCCGCAGCTCGGCGTCATCCGCCGGCTCATACACAAGCTCCACTTCTTCGTAAAACAGCTTCCATATATGATAAATATCCATTTGATAGTCTGAAAATCCGATCTGCCTGATCTCAACCTTCATCTCGCGTATCGCCCTCCGATCGACGTACCGCCGCCTAAAGCGGCCAAACTGTTGTAACTAGATAAGTGTACCACAAGTGAAAGCGCCAAGGAATGTTTGCGGCGTTCCGGCAAACCGGACGGATACCGGGTACCGGGATATTCGGAAACGACAAAAAAACCGCCGCTTCCGCTGATGCGGGCAAGCTGGCGGCGATTTTGACGGGTTAAGCACGCGGAGGCTTCCGCGACGGATGTTTGCCCTGAACGTGACCGGTCGCCCACTCTTCGGCCGCTTCTGCGGCGAAAAAACTGTGCAGCATCCCGGCCGATTCGTGAGTATCGTTGTGCAGCAGCCGGTTTCCGGGTTCCAGCATAACGGTTTCCTTGCGGGATCGGCGCATCTGATCGACTCCTTGAGCGAAATGTACTATCAGTTTCCCCAAGAGTGCGATATTTCATAATACGTCCGATCGTTCACGCTACGCCCATTCCCTGCAAGTATCGGATTACCGCTGACACACCGTCTGCTACTTCGCAGCGGCAACCGGAACGGCCGCCTTTTCGCCTTCCCTTGCTTCCAGACGCCGCTCGGCCCGCTCGCTTTCCTTGATCCGGGGACACGAATAACAGTAACGGCCGCCTTCCGTCCGGTAATACATACAGCATGAATTTTTCATCCGCATCTGCTTGCACGGATCTTTCAAATCTTCGATCCAGCGAATTTTCACGTCGAACGGACTCCGGGTCTGGCCGAACGTACTGCCTTCGATCTGACGGATCAGAAACTCATAGTCGGCGGCAATCGTCTCTTTAATCGTATCGTTAGTCTCCGCCAGCATCCACTGTTCCGTGCTGTAGTTGAACCGGGTCGGCAGCAGCCCCCACAGATGAGGCAGAGGCATACCCGCAGCCTTTGACGCCGCCTCATATACAGGCCGCACCGTTCCGCTGTACAAGGCGGAGAGGACGTCCGCGAGCCAGAGCCGGCGCTCGTTCCCGTCCTCGGGAGCGCGCTGCTCGGACCAATGCGCCAGCTGGAAGGCGACTCCGTACCTTCCTTCCTCCATCTCCACGAGCTGTACCGTTATATTGTTCAGCGACACATCAAAGGAGACGTCATGTACCGATACCGCGTACTGTAAAGCCAGACAAACGTTCCCGAACTGGGCGCAAAAATAAGCGGCTGCCGCCGTCCGATCCAGCGCCTTCATCAGCGGGGAATACGCTTCGAGCAATTGCTCCATCGCGCTGCCGTGGGGCAAGGCGGATACCGGTACGGAATACACGACGCGTCTAGTGCCTTCCACGCCGATGTTGAATTTGTGCAGCGATTCGATCATGACGTCAATCCCTTCATACACGTGAATTCGAAATTGATAATCATTATCATATTATCAGCGAACAGGCGCAATATCAATACGCAAACAAAAAAGAACCGTTACCGGCTCTCGATTACGAGCGTAACAGGTCCTGAGTTCGTCAACTGCACATCCATCATCTCTCCGAAAATACCGGTCTCCACTTGCAGACCGTAACTGCGGAGCAGCTCATTAAACTTGTCGTAGAGCGGCTTCGCCTGCTCCGGCCGGGCGGCGTTCATAAAGTTCGGCCGCTTCCCTTTGCGTACGTCGCCGTACAGCGTAAATTGCGACACCGACAATATCCCGCCGCCGACGTCGAGCACCGATACATTCATCCTGCCTTCCGCATCCTCGAAGATCCGCAAACCGGCCAGCTTCTCGGCCAAATAACGGGCGTCCTGCTCGGTGTCCTCATGCGTAACTCCAACCAGGACAACGAGCCCGTGCCCGATTTGGCCGACCGTCTCTCCGTTCACGACTACGCGCGCTTCTTTGCTTCTTTGTACGACTACTCTCATGGCGTTTTGCTCCCTTGCCCGATCCGCATTCCTTCGGCTCCTAGCTCTGCATAATCCGTTGAACCGAATATACGTCCTTCACCCGCTTAATTTTTTCTACAACCGACTGCAGGTGATCGATATTTTTAATCAGAATCGTCATATGAACGATCGCCATCTTATTTTTGTCGGACCGACCGGACACGGCGGAGATAACCGTCTTGCTTTCCGATACGGCTTGCAGCACTTCGTTCAGAAAGGCGGAACGGTAGTGGCCCGTAATCTCGATCTCGACGTGATAGTTCGCTTCGACCGCAGTCTCCCACTCGACATCGATCATCCGGTTCAGATCGTCCTCGTCGCCTGTCGGAATGTTCGTACAATCCGTCCGGTGAACGGACACCCCGCGCCCGCGCGTAATATATCCGATAATATAATCGCCGGGAACCGGATTGCAGCATCGTGCGAACCGGACGAGCAGATTGTCCACGCCCTTGACCCGGACGCCGTGAGTCGGACGGCTCTTTTTCTCCGTCGAGCCTTTGACTTCCTTCACTTCGCTCGTCAGCTCGAGCGCGTTCGCCTGGGCTTCTTCGTTCTCGCGGCGAATCTTGTCCGTCAGCCGCGTACAGATCTGGGCGGCGGTAATCCCGCCAAAGCCGACAGCCGACATCATATCTTCGATATCGTTGAAGTTGAATTTGCGGGCAACCTCCATCAGGTTGTCATCGGTCATCACGGAAGGAGGCTCCAGCCCGAGCCGCTTCAGCTCGCGTTCGATCCCTTCCTTGCCCTTCTGGACGTTCTCTTCCCGCTTCTCCTTCTTGAACCACTGCTTGATCTTGCTCCGGGCGTGCGAAGACTGGGCGATCTTCACCCAATCCTGGCTGGGTCCGTACGAATGCTTGGACGTCAAAATCTCGACGATATCGCCTGTGTTCAGCTTATAATCGAGCGGTACGATCCGTCCGTTCACCTTCGCACCGACCGTGCGGTTGCCGATCTCGGTATGAATCCGGTATGCGAAATCGAGCGGAACCGAACCTGCCGGCAGCTCGACGACTTCCCCTTTGGGAGTGAACACAAAAACGAGATCGGAGAAAAAGTCCATCTTGAGCGACTCCATAAACTCCGCCGCATCCCGCGTATCCTGCTGAAGCTCCAAAATTTCACGGAAAAAGATCATCTTGTCCCCGAAGCCGCCGGACGGCACCATCGAGCCTTCCTTATACGCCCAGTGGGCGGCGATCCCGAACTCAGACGTCTTATGCATGTCCCACGTGCGAATCTGCACCTCAAGCGGCTCACCGCTCGGTCCGACGACCGTCGTATGCAGCGACTGGTACATGTTCGGCTTCGGCATAGCGATATAATCCTTAAACCGTCCCGGCATCGGCTTCCATAACGTGTGGATAATGCCGAGCGTCGCATAACAGTCTTTGATATTGTCCACGATGACCCGAATCGCAAGCAGGTCGTAGATTTCGTTGAACTGCTTGTTTTTGGAGGTCATCTTTTTGTAAATGCTATAAATATGTTTCGGCCGGCCGGAAATATCGCCCTCGATCCCCATCTCGCTGAGCTTGCTCCGGATATTGTCGATAATCTCTTCGATATATTTCTCGCGCTCGGTCCGTTTTTTCTGCATCAGGTTCACGATCCGGTAATATTGCTGCGGGTTCAAGTAGCGGAGAGCGATATCCTCCATCTCCCACTTGATCGCCGAGATCCCGAGCCGATGAGCGATCGGACAGAAAATCTCCAGCGTCTCGTCGGCGATCCGCCGCTGCGCTTCCTCCGACTGGAACTTCAGCGTTCGCATATTGTGCAGACGGTCGGCCAGCTTAATCAAAATCACGCGTATGTCCTGGGCCATCGCCACGAACATTTTGCGGTAATTTTCGTTTTGCTGCTCTTCCTTGGACTTGAATTTAATTTTCTCCAGTTTGGTCAGCCCGTCGACAAGCATCGCGCACGTTTTGCCGAAATGCTTCTCCACCGCCTGGAGCGATACCGTCGTATCTTCGACCACGTCATGCAGCAGGGCGGCGATGACCGAAGTGACATCCATCTGCATATTCACTAAAATTTCGGCAACGGCCAGCGGATGTAAAATATACGGTTCTCCCGACTTTCGCACCTGTCCGTGGTGAGCTTGCTCGGCAAAGTCGTAAGCTTCCCGAATCCGTACGAGATCGCTTTGTTTTAAGTAGGTTGCCGCGCGTTCCAGTAACTGCTCAATGCCCATCTTTTATATACCTTCTCCTGCCATACGTTCGTTTCTCTACATTATGCCTTTGAATGGGGACGACGTCAACTGCAACGCGGAAGCAGAGCGGATCGGGGCGGGCGAATGAAACGTTTACAAGCCCTCAAGAAAACGGATGCTATTTCGACACATTTCTGCTATTCTATTTGATGGCATTCCAGATGTCGAAAAAACTATGTGTGTAAGGGAGATGTACTATGCAGCAACGCGTCATTCAGGTGGACGAGCGCCCTCCGCTGCTCAAGAGCATACCGCTCGGCCTGCAGCATCTGTTCGCGATGTTCGGCTCCACTGTCCTCGTTCCGTTTTTGTTCAAGGTTGATCCCGCTACGATTCTGCTTATGAATGGAATAGGTACGCTGCTTTACTTGTTTTTGTGCAAAGGCAAAATTCCTGCTTATCTCGGCTCCAGCTTCGCTTTTATCTCGCCCGTGTTCGTCGTGCTCGGAACGCTAGGGTACAGCGCTGCGCTGGGCGGGTTTATCGTAGTAGGTCTCGTCTTCATCCTGTTCGCCCTGCTCGTCAAATCGGTCGGCACCCGCTGGATCGACGTCGTGTTCCCGCCTGCCGCGATGGGCGCCATCGTAGCTGTGATCGGGCTGGAGCTCGTTCCGGTCGCAGCCGGCATGGCCGGGCTGATTCCGGGCTCTGACGCGCCGGCGGACTGGGCGCTCGATCCGAAAACCGTAACCGTATCCCTGTGTACACTGGCTATCACCATTATCGGCCAAGCGATGTTCCGCGGCTTCCTTAAAATCATCCCGATCCTGATCGGCATGGTCGTCGGTTACGGGCTGGCCGCCTGGATGGGTCTCGTTTCCTTCGGCAAAGTGGCGGAAGCGGATGTGGTCGCCTTGCCGACATTCTACACACCTACATGGGATTGGGCCAGCATTATTATCATTCTCCCGGCCGCGCTCGTCGTCATCGCCGAGCATATCGGGCATCTGATCGTCACCGGCAATATCGTCGGCAAAGACTTGACGAAAGATCCCGGTCTGGACCGCTCCCTGCTCGGCAACGGGATATCTACCGTGCTGTCCGGATTTGTAGGCTCTACTCCGAATACGACTTATGGCGAAAATATCGGCGTCCTCGCGATCTCCAAAGTGTACTCGACCTGGGTCATCGGCATTGCGGCCGTATTTGCCATCGTGCTGTCGTTTTTCGGCAAATTGGCAGCGCTGATCAATACGATTCCGGTTGCCGTTATGGGCGGCCTCTCGCTGCTCTTGTTCGGGGTTATCGCCGCTTCCGGCATTCGGATGCTCGTCGAGAGCAAGGTGGATTATTCGAAGCCTTCGAACCTCATCCTGACGACGATCGTTCTCGTGATCGGGATCAGCGGAGCCAAGCTGACGCTGGGCGACTTCGAACTGAAAGGGATGGCGCTGGCAACCGTCGTCGCCATTCTGCTGAGTTTGTTCTTTAAGTTGAGCGATCTGCTGGGGTTGTCGAACGAAAAATAATGATCTTTATGCAAGTTGAAACACGATCCGTGCCTAAGGCGCAGATCGTGTTTTTTGATATTTCGGATAATAACCGCATTAAGGCAATAAAGAGATAACGTGGTACTGCGTTAAATCGATAAATCTAAAACATTCCTTACTAAAAAAGCTGCCTCTTCTCTCCCGCATACAAGGGGCATTCGTCGTGGCACAGGCTCACTACGAGTTAAGGAGAAAGGTAGCTGGCCCACTGCCTCCATTTCCGGGCGATATGCACTCGCCCTTGCGTACTCCGCTCCGAGTAAATCCCCTGCTCCTCCAGCCACCTGGGCTCCGGCTCGAATTGCATGCCGGTTATCGCTTCCAGCGCAGAGCACCTTGCTGCGAAGATGGATACCCGTTCGTGAATGGCATCGTCCTCTATCCCGCTTAGCAGCGGTTTAACGAATGCTTCGTCCCGGATATTGCCGGCCAGCTTAATGGCGCAATAGCGAATATCCAGGTCGCTGTCCGAGAACAGCCCGACAACTTCATCCTTCAACTGGTGATGGAGACCCGGACTTCGGCTTAACGCAAAGAGGGCGGCCATTCTCACCAATCGGCTGTCATCATGGAGAACGCGGCAATAGTCTTGGATTGAGAGCGCTTCCTGGCAAAACGCCAAAGCCGTTACCGCTGCGGCACGGACCCGACCCGACCTGCTGCCGATTAGGAACAATACCTGTTCCTGCGTCTCAGGAGATATAGGAGCCTCGCAGTAAGACAATACAGCAGCCGAAGCGATGCTCGCCTCGTTTTGAGCCTTTATTGCTTTCAAACGCTCGAAACCGTCTTTCTGCTTCCAACTGCACCATAACGTGTACGGCGGATCGTTTTCCCCAACCGACGTATCGGCATGAATAGCCGCCTTCACATCGACTAATCCGGCACGCAGCTCTGTGCACTGCCCTACCACGGCGGAACTTTCTACGATGGCGGCTTTTACTTGCCCGGCTGTCCAGCTCGGCTGCGCTTGCCATAGGCAGGCTGCACATCCGAGAACAATCGGCGCGGCAAACGAAGTGCCCTCCGTTCTCGCATACCCTTCCGGCAGGTTGTCGAACCGAGCGGTAAAGTGGCGTTGACGCTCTTCCAGCGAATCAAATGGCGCAGGCAGCACGATGTTTTTAGCCGGCGCTACTATTTCCGGCACCCATTTGCCCTCGAACGTCGTCCCTCTGCACCCGTAGTACGGTTTCGCGTAACGAATATCGGCATCTTCCGGTACGATCACCCCGCCGACCGATAATACGGATGGCGAAGAAGCCGGACCGTTGCTCGTTAACTCTTGCGTATTGCCCGTAGCTGCAACAACGAGAAGACCGTCAGCCGCCAGCTTCTCGCACCCGATCCGAATCGGGTCCGCCTGCCAGGGAAGAAGCCCCGTATCCCGGGTCGCCGCGATCGTTACTACGACTCCGCGTATGCGATACCGGCGCCAATTCAGATAAAGCCAGTCTAAAGCAGCCGCGATTTTGCATTCGACATCCTGATCGGTCTCCAGACGGCCGGTCTCCAGCAAGTAAAGGTCGGCATCCGGCGCAGCTCCGGTATATAGGCCTTGGGAGATTAGGCCCGAACCGGCCGCCGCAGCTGCTGCTGCCAAGCCATGCCTTCCCTTGGTCCAAGGACCGTCGTCCGCCGTCATTAATGAAGGAACCGGATCAGGCTCGGACGTTTTTACGAGGTACGTGTTTCGCCGGGAAGTGGCCGCTATATCGGGATGATTCGGGAACCGGCCGTCTACGACGGCAATGCCTACACCTTTGCCAGTGAGATGATGCGGAATTTGTAGAAAATTGCGAATCGAAGGCCATGTCACAGACGTGCCCCTCCTCTGGTTTTATTTCCCGGAAAATAAACCGGGTGTTTCCTTGTTACTTCTTCTTATTACTTCTTCTAGTTACCGTTTCTTGTAACTGTTTCTCGTTACCGCTTTTTACAACCGTTGCTTGTGCTCTCCCTCAGCCGCGATTCTTCTCCAAAAAGGGCATGACATCCCATAGCCGGCGAAAACTTGGCACGATGTGGCATGACCACCCTATCTAGCATGATAAGAGCGGCTTGGACCTCTTAATTTACAATATCAGCCCAACTTACAGAAAATAAGTGCGGTTTCAAGCTCTTATTCCAGCAGTTTCGCTGAAAACGCTGCAGCCGAACACGAACGTCTGCACCCCGGCCTGCTCCTGGTCCGTTCCTTTGAGGTCCCGGCTTCGGCCGACTCCGCCTGAAACGGTTTTGGCCAGCCCAGCCGTAAAAGCCGGTTCTGCGCCTTCCTCCTTTGGTTAAACTGCGAAAGACTCGGAGTCCGGGCTGCTCGCAAGAGCAACAAATCATCCTTCGGCGCGGGCCGCTCGGCACAATCAATCTGCTTGTAAACGTAAAGCAACAACCAGCGTTCCACCTAACCGGCAACAGGAACGGCCGACAAAAACGCCCGTGCTTCGGTCCCGGGCATTACTGCCGTTCAGGACCGCCGCACGGGCGTCTCGTGTAAAATCAATACTGGACCAGCGATTCGATCTCGATGCCGCCCAGCTTCTCTCTACCGTTCAAATAAGACAGCTCGATCAAAAACGTCGCGCCGACAACGTCTCCGCCGAGCTGGCGGATCAGTTGAAGCGTGCTTGCGATCGTACCGCCTGTTGCAAGCAAATCGTCCGCGATCAATACGCGCTGCCCCGGTCGGATCGCATCTTTATGTATGGCAAGCTTATCTTTGCCGTACTCCAGATCGTAGCCGACCTCGATCGTCTCGCCCGGCAGTTTGCCGCTTTTGCGGATCGGCACGAAGCCTACGCCCAGCGCGTAAGCGAGCGGAGCGCCGATGACGAAACCGCGCGCTTCAGGCCCTGCGACCAGATCGATGCCGCTGTCCCGGTACCGCTGCGCCAGATGATCGATAACCTCCTTGTAGACCGGACCGTTGTTCAGCAGCGTCGTAATGTCCTTGAAGCGGATACCCGGTTGCGGAAAGTCGGGAATGACACGAATATGCTCTTTGAGATTCATCCTGTTACCTCCATCATACGTTTCGATTGAACGGCCAGCCGGTCCGTAATCCAGTCCGTCAGCTGCTGCGCGTTCGAGTAGACGAGCACTTGCTCGACCTCGCCGCGCTGCTGACGGCTTTGATAAGCGGGCGATTCGGCAAGATCCCGCTTTTTGGGCGATGCCGTCGTTTTGCAGACAGATCCCATCTTATCGATAAATTGCAATTCTTCAAAAACCGTGAGCATAAACCGAATCAGTCCTTCGGATAATCCGGACTTTCGGCGAAGCGGCTCAAGAAACGAGATGTTCCGCTCATCCCACTCGCCCTTCCGGATCGCTTCCTGGTACAGCGCCTTAAACGTGTCTCTCGACGGTAGGGCAGCGTAATCGCGGTCCCAATCGGCAAATGCGGCGTAAATCCGTTTTGCCCGGCACACTGCCAGCGCCGACTCCAGACGTTCCAGCCGGTCCGGGAGCGTAACGATCAGCACATCGTCGGCTTCCGCGAGACTGGCCGACTTGGCGGCCGCATTTAACGGGATCGCCCCCAAGCTGCCGTCCATCGCCCACAACCCGCAACTGATCCGATCCGGATCGATCAGCTTCGAGGGCGCACCCGCTTCTACGAGAATCGCCTCGCGCCCGGGCCCGCCCGGCTCCTGCCGTACCGCTGCGCACGTATCCGCAAACTTGTCGACGGTCATCTTGGCCCCGCGCCAATCGAATACTTGCACATGCGGAACCCGCATATCCTGAATGACGATTTGCGGCTTGCGGACGCCGTTCCACTCGTTAATGCCGAGCTCCCCGAGGATGTCGATCCTCGCCGTCGGCGAGATAAGCTCCAGCATGGCTCCGCGCCCGAAGCCTACCGCCTCTACCGTGCCTGGAGACGAACCTCCCGGCTCGGTCAGCATCAGCTTCAAATGCTGTTTGTCTTTGCCGAGCGCCCGCTTCTCCTGCACGCTTAATCCCGACAAGACGAACCTTGGGGCCGGATTGCCCATTCCGAACGGGGCAAGCGCCTCGATCTGACGAATGATATCCACGGTCACGTCAACAAGCGTGAAGTCCGCATCCGCCTGAATTAGCGGCACGAGATCTTCGGCAGTCAGCCATTGTTCGGCAAGAGCGTTCAAGGCTGCGGCGAATTCGTCCAGACGGTCGCGATGAATCGTCATCCCTGCCGCCGCCTGATGTCCGCCGTAATGATCGAGAAGCCCCGCAGTATGGGTCAGCGCCTGATAAATATCGTATCCCGGAATCGAACGCGCCGAGCCTTTGGCCAGCCCCGTAGCCGGATCGATCGCAAGGACGATTACCGGCCGGTAGAAGCGCTCCAGCAGCTTCGCCGCCACGATTCCGATTACACCCACGTTCCAGCCTTCCGCCGCCACTACGATCACTCGGCTGGAGAAATCGGGATCTTTGCGCGTCAAGACGTCCAGCGCTTCCTTCGTCATCTCTTCGACAATCCGCTGACGCTCCTTGTTCAGCAAATCGAGCGAAGTCGCTATGAGCTCCGCTTCCTCGGGATCGTCGGTCGTCAGCAGCCGTACGGCGTCCGAAGCATGCTCGAGCCTTCCGCTTGCATTAATGCGAGGCGCCAGCGAGAAGCCCAGATGCGTGGAGGTAACCTCCTTATCGCCCGCTCCGGAGACGTCCAGCAATGCCTGAATGCCGACATAAGCGCTATCCTGCATCCGCTCCAGGCCAAGCTTGACGATCACGCGGTTCTCTCCGACAAGCGGCATCAAATCCGCCACCGTGCCGATTGCCGCAATTTCCAGCAGCTCCTCGGGAAGCTCCTCAAGCAGCGCGTGCGCAAGCTTGAACGCGACGCCTACCCCCGCGAGCGACTTAAACGGATACGGGCATCCGGGTTTCTTCGGATTCAGAATCGCTACGGCATCCGGCAGCAGCTCCGGCGGCTCGTGATGGTCCGTAACGATGACGTCGATGCCAATCTCCGTCGCATAAGCGATCTGCTCGCGGGCGCTGATTCCCGTGTCAACGGTTACGATAAGCGATACGCCGCTTTGCTTCGCGAGGTCGATCGCATTGACATTCAGACCATACCCTTCGGTGGCCCGATGCGGAATATAGGTATCGAATTCCGCGCCGAGACGGCGTAGCAAATGCACCATAAGCGAGGTGCTGCTCACGCCGTCCGCGTCGTAATCCCCATATACTCTTATCTTCTCTCCGGCTTGAAGCGCGCTTCGAATCCGCTCCACCGCCCGTTCCATGCCATCCAGTAGAAAAGGATCATGAAAATGATCCTTTCCCCCTTTGAGAAACCGCTGGGCCTCTCCTATATCGGTAATGCCTCGGGCAACCAGCATACCTGCGATGACGGGATGAAGCTTCAGCTCCTTCGCCAGCGACTCGGCGGCATGCCGTTCGATGCCGTTTACTTTCCACCTTGCCTTCGGTTGAAGCATAGTTGCCTCCCCCTCCCTACTTCCGGCTTCTCCTCAATGCAGCAGCGTCGGGAAGTCGGGATGCTCCGAACTGACATCCTTGTACGGATATCCCGGATCGTATGGATTAACATGAATGAATACGTCCGACACATGACTGAATTTGCTGAGAAGCTGGTGCTTCACCGCTTTTCCGATATCGTGGCCTTCGCTGACCGTAATTCTCGGATTCACGCTGATTTTAATATCTACGATCACATAATGCCCATGCTCGCGGGCGCGCAGTTCATTGACCGTAATCACGCCTTTGACCCGCTGAGCCGTATCCAACAGCTCTTCGGTATCTTCCTTGTGAAGCACATGATCGATCGTCTTGTGAACCGATTCCATCACGAGCTTGTATCCCATCCGCAGCACGAGCAAGGCGACGAACAGTCCCGCCAGCGGGTCCAGGTAGTACAGAAGCGGCTGGTTCATATAAGCTCCGAGCACCGCTCCGCCTACGCCGATCAGGACGGCCACCGACGACATCACGTCGGTTCTGTGGTCCCAGGCGCTGGCGATAAGCGCTTGGCTCGAAAGCTTCTTTCCAAGACGAAAATTATAGTGGAACAAAAACTCTTTGACAACGATCGAGATGCCTATAGCGATAAGGGCGAATTCTTCGGGAGCTTGCGTCACTCCCGCGTACATCGTTTTGACGGAATTGATGCCGATCTCGAGCCCGACCAATAGCAGCAGCACCGATACGATAATTGCGGAAACCGATTCCGCCTTGCCGTGTCCGTACGGATGGTCCCGATCAGGCGCGCGTCTGGCCGCCTTCAGCCCGATCAAAACCGCAATCGATCCCGCTACGTCCGAGGCCGAGTTGGCCGCATCCGCAAGCAATGCCTTACTGCCGGACAACCAACCGAAGATCCCTTTCAAGACCGCGAGCGCGATATTTCCGATAATGCTAAGCCAAGCCGCAAATTGCGCTTTTTCGAAACGCTGCTCCGACATATGGCCCCCCCTTACATGTTGAAAACGCTCCTTCAGCCGATATTACGAATTCGCTTTGGCAGGCGCTACTTTACCGGATCTCAGCGTAGCCCGCTTAAGCAGATACCACAGCGGAGTAGCGAGACAAATCGAAGAGTACACGCCGCTTACAAGCCCGATCAGCTTCGCCAGCGCGAACAGCTTGATCGATTCGCTGCCGAACAGGTACAAGCAGACAGCTGCGATAATTACTGTGACGACCGTATTGATCGAGCGACTCATCGTCTGCCAGATGCTCGTATGAACGAGCTCGGCCAGATCGCCTTCGCTTTTGAGCTTGGCAAACCGCAAGTTTTCGCGAATCCGGTCCAAAATAACGATCTTGTCGTTGATCGAATACCCGATCGTCGTCAGCACTGCGGCTACGAACGGAAGGTCGACCTCCAGACGGAAGATCGAGAAGATCGCGATAACGAAAAACGCGTCGTACAAAATCGTAATGATCGCCGACAGCGCAAACCGCCATTCGAAGCGGATCGTGACGTACAAGCTGACCGCAATACTGGCGACGGCTACGGCAAGAATCGCTTTGTTCTTCATCTCGTTAGCCATATCCGGAGAAACGGTATTGACCTCGTGAGACACTTGATCGCCGTAGGTGCCCGTAAAGGCGCTTATCACTTGCTTGACCTGCTCTTCGGTCAGCACCTCATCGTACCTGGCCGAGAAGCGGTCGTTGTTGCCTCCCATCGTCAGGATAACCGGGTTCAGCCCGGCGTCTCCGAACACTTTCTCCACCTGAGCTCGATCCGTCGTTTTGCCGAGCGAAACGTCCAGCGACGTGCCCGCCTTAAAATCCACCCCGTAGTGCAGTCCCGATATGAGCAGGATCACAATCCCGATAATGGTGACGAGCAAGGAGGCGCCGAAAAACAGGTTCCGGTTTTTGACAAAGTCGTACCGATTTTTATAGTTCACGGATGTCCGCCTCCTTTACTCCGAAATAAACCGGCTTTTTGAACAAATTGCTGCGGACAAGCAAGGTGATCAAGAAGCGCGAGAACAATACGTTGGTCAGCATGCTGATCAGAATGCTCACGATCATCGTCAGCGCGAATCCGCGGATGGCGCCGTTACCGATATAATACAAGACGCCGCAGGAAATGATGTTGGTAATGTTAGCGTCCATAATTGTCCGGAACGAATGCTTGTGACCGGATTTCAGAGACGACAGCAGGCTTTTGCCGCTGCGAATCTCTTCCTTGACGCGTTCGAACTTGATGATATTGGCGTCGACCGCCATCCCGATCCCCAGGATAAGCGCCGCGATGCCCGGAAGCGTCAGCGTGGCGTTCATCCAATAAAAGACGAGCAGCACAAGCCAGGTGTACGTGATTAGCGTAATCGCCGCCACGATGCCCGGCACGCGATAGAACACCACCATAAACAGCAGGATCAGCAGCGAGCCGATAATGCCCGCCTTAATCGTCTGCTCCAGTGACTGCTGTCCGAGCGTAGCGCCGACGGACTGGGTATATTTCTCCGTCAGCTTCAGCGGAAGCGCGCCCAAGTTAATAATATCCTTTAGTTCTTTGGCTTCCTCGTACGTGTAGCTGCCGGTAATCGTCGCCTTGCCGTCCGTCAGAACTTGTTGAACGACCGGAGCGGACAGCTGGGTTTCGTCCAGATAAATCGCCAAGGGTTGTCCGAGCAAACGCTGGGTAATCTCGGCGAACTTGGCTTTGTCCTTCACTTCGATGGAAATGATCGGCTGATTCGTCTG
This sequence comes from Paenibacillus sp. MAH-35, assembly GCF_058135425.1. Lineage (NCBI taxonomy): Bacteria > Bacillati > Bacillota > Bacilli > Caryophanales > Paenibacillaceae > Paenibacillus > Paenibacillus sp. MAH-35. Next base: position 423,233 of record NZ_JBYUPU010000001.1, on the reverse strand, counting down.
ATTAAAGCCGACCTCCGCCGCGCCTTCGACGAAATCGCTCCCTACCATTTCTTTCTTGCCGTCCGGCCCTCTGAAGGTCAGCTCCGCCGGCTTGCGCAGAAGCGCCCGGACCTCCTCCTGGTTCTCTACGCCGGCCAGCTTGACGCGAATCCGGTCCGTTCCTTCCGTAGTAACTTCCGGCTCGGCTACTCCGCTTGCGTCTGCACGCTTGGCGAGACTTTGTGCGGTCTGGACCAGAGAATCGCGCGTTACTGCTTTGCCTTCATCGATCGGCTCCGCTACGTACAAAATTTCAAAGCCGCCCTTCAAATCCAATCCGAGTCTCACCTTGGACAGCAATCCCGGGCTTGACCATGCTACGACGCCTAGAGTGATTACCACGATAAGCACAAATGCCGCCAATCGCTTCATATTCATGTGAGCGACTCCCTTCCATACTCAATATTCCTATTATAACCACCGTCTAAAATCGAGTCAATTTGACAGCCGGGCATGCACGCTCCGGCCAAAAAACGTCAAATCCGCTCTTTCCTTCCTGCTGCGGGCACCTTCCTCCAGCGTCGTATAACGCCCCCCGCCGCACCCGCGGACCTGACTGGCGCATAGTCCCACCGTCACAAAAAAAAGCCGCGCTTCTATTCGAAACGGGCGTCTTGGCGGTATATGCTCATCGTCATCCAGTTCATAAACGAAGTCGCTTTGAGCGATAAAATGTCGTTAACAATCTGGTGAATTCTTGGGGTTCCCATTTTGGCATATTTGTCGCTTACGCAGTCCCAAATCTCTTTTCCGGTCACGTGCTCGTACCCGATCATCCGGAATTCCTCCGCTTTGCTGCGGCACAGCTGCTCGATCGTTTCATTTAATTCTTCTTCGGATAATCCGGGCTCATCCATCTGCTCGGCTGGTTCGTAAGCGTCCTCATCCATCCTCGTATTCCTCCCTTGACCGCTTCTACGCTTCCGGGCCCATGTACGTCCTACGCTTTCTGTATTCGCCGCCGCCGACCCGATTCCTTCCGCTCCCGCCTCTCTTCCTAAATTTGTTGCATGAGCTTGTGCCTTGTCCGCATATTCATGGAGATAAGACTGTCCATCCCACAATGGAAGGATGTAGCACCGCTTGAGGAAGCAATCGTTCATCAAAGGGACTATGATTCTGCTTGCGGCCGGCATCGTAAACCGGATACTCGGCTTCGTTCCGCGCATTACGCTTCCGCGAATTATCGGCGCCGAAGGGGTCGGGCTGTACCAGCTCGGCTATCCGTTCATGATCGTGATCATCACGATCATCTCAAGCGGCGTCCCCCTGGCCGTAGCTAAACTTGTCGCGGAGGCGGAGTCGGAAGGCAATGAGCGGAAAATCCGCTCCATTCTGCGCGTCTCGCTTGCGATCACCTGCGGTCTGGCGGTATTTTTTACGCTGTTCTGCTTATGGGCGGCTCCCTGGATTACGTCGCGGCTGCTGACCGACCCCAGAGTGTACCATACCTTTATGAGCATGTGTCCGATCCTGCCGATTGTGGCGCTCTCCGCTGTATACCGCGGCTATTTTCAAGGCCGCCAGAACATGATACCGACCGCCTTGTCCCAAGTCGTCGAAACGCTCGTTCGGATCGCCGCCATGCTGACGCTCGCTTATCTGTTCCTCCCTTACGGGGTCGAATGGGCGGCGGCGGGCGCGATGATCGGCGTCGTCATCGGCGAGCTGTTCGGAATGCTGGTGCTGCTGATCAGCTTCAGTCGCGATAAAACGCGCAAACAGCCGGGCGCCGCAAAATCCGTCTCTGACGGCGGCGGCCCGAGCGGCGAGTTCCGGCTGGGCAAGCTGTTCTCCATCGCCGTGCCTGTCACCGCCAGCAGGCTGGTCGGCTCCACCTCCTACTTGCTGGAGTCGATTCTGATCGCGCAAAGTCTTGCCGTCGCCGGAGTGGCGACAGCGGTTGCGACCGCTCAATACGGGGTGCTGCAAGGGATGGTGATCCCGATTCTGCTTATGCCAGGCGCGCTGACGTATTCGCTCTCGGTTTCCCTTATTCCTTCGCTGTCGGAAGCCGCCGCCCGAGGCGATATGAAGACGATTCACAAGCGGCTTCACCAGTCGCTCAGGCTCGCGCTCGTCACCGGCGCCCCGTTCGCCGTTCTTATGTATGTATTGGCCGAACCGCTCTGCTACTATTTGTATAACAACGCCGAGGTCGGTAAAATGCTGAAGATGATGGCGCCCGTCGCCATGTTCCTTTATTTCCAAAGTCCGCTGCAGGCTACCCTGCAGGCGCTCGACCGGCCCGGAAGCGCCCTGACGAATACGCTGATCGGCGCCGTCGTCAAGCTGGCGCTGATCGGTTACCTCGCCTCGCGTCCGCAGTGGGGCATACTCGGCGCGGTCGTAGCGATTAACGCCAATATCGCTTTGGTAACGCTGCTTCATTGGCATAGCGTAACGCGGATGCTCAAATTCCGGATGAAAGGCGCAGACTATTGGAAAACCGGGCTGGCCGCCGCCGTCATGGGAACGATTTGCTACTTTATCATGAATGAAGCGTGGTACGACGATCCCCTCGTCCGGTTCATCGCGGCAAGCGTGGCAGGCGTCGTCATTTACCTGATCAGCATCGTCGCCTTGAAGCTGGTCGACCGCAGCGATTTCTCCCGGATTCCCTGGATCGGTAAAAAATAGTGCAAAAAAGCCGGTTCCGATGGCGAAGCCGGCTTTTATTTTCTCTTTTTGTCCAAGTACATGCGTCCCCGGTGATCGATCGAGCAGAAGAACACTTCCTTGAAATCGTAAACTCCCTTAGACTGTATCTGGTTTTTCAGCCAAAATCGCGTCTTTCCCATTTTCATCAAATTTTCGTCCTGAACTTTGCCGTCCATGATTAACGGCATAGGCAGCCCTTCGTACCGGAACTGCGGCCCGCCGCTCCCGTCATCCTTCTGTGCGGAAGGCTCCTGCTTCTCCGGCTCTACCGCATCCTGCTCCGTCTGCTTCTCGATCACGGACAGCTTGCCCGACGTCTCCAGCACGGCGAATTCGACATCGGCCATATTGGTCACCTGGCGTTCCCTCAGCTGCATAAGCAAGTCGTCGAGCGTATACCGCTGTCTTCGCATCTCTTCCTGATTCAAGACGCCGTTTTCGATGAGATAGCTCGGTTTTCCGTCGAACCAGGCCCGCGCTTTCTGATTTTTGAGCGTCACGTAAGCAAGCACGATCTGAATCAGCACGAGCGTGATCATCGGCAGTAGACCGTTTACGATCGGCAATTGCGGATCGTCGATAATAAAAACAGCGATTTCGGCAATCATGATGGAGATTACCAAGTCAAATACGGACAGCTTGCCGATCTCCCGCTTGCCCATCAGCCTCAGAATGACAAACACCACGAAATAGATCAGCACAGTGCGCCAAAAGATGGTGAAAAGCTCCACAAGACCAACTCCTCCGCACGTTTTGATTTCATTGCTATTCTGACCGCCCTTCTTCCTCCTCATGCAGTCCCCGCTTGCTCAATAATTGCCAAAGCCTTGTACTAATCCGGTCAAGTCGCCCATACAATGGGTACAAACTAGGATAAAGAGGTGCATGTCCGCATGAACCCGATCTCGAAAGTTCCTCGGATTCGCATTACCTCGCCGCTGCTGTCCGGCATCGTGAATGCTTTCGTCTGGCTGTGCGTCGGGGCGGTGTTCACATCGCTGGTCGTCTCCATGACCGATATGAAGGAGCAGACGCTTACAACCGCCGCATTTCTTATTCATGGAATCGCTTCCTTGTTCGGAGGATTTTCCAGCGGCAAACGTTCGGAAAGCAAAGGCTGGTATCATGGCGCCATTCTCGGCATGCTGTACACGCTCATCGTCGTTCTTGTCGGTTTTTTGGGCTTCGACGCCGGACTTGGCAAGGATACCGCCGCTTTGCTCCTGATCGCGATCCCCGCCGGTGCGGTCGGAGGCATGTTCGGCGTTAACGCCAAAAAGTAAGCGCAAGCACACGGTCAGGTAAAAGTAGGAGCATTTCGGCACACCCCCGGATATGATATACTGGTTGGGTCCAAGTCGCGGCAGCCACACATCGATGTAGGGGGATATGTTTTTGTTTACGTTCCAGTCCATGACCCACGTGACCGTTCTTATGGCCCTGACCGTGTATGTTTTATTGTTTTTCTCCTTGAAGAGACATCCGTTATACCCGTTTCATGCGGCCGGAGCGTTTGTTCAGGAACTGTTTACGAAGCGCAAATATTTGCTTCATTTTCTGGGCATCGCCGTCATTTTATTTTTCAATAAAATCGAGATTTCGATTGAGAACAGCATGGTCCAGCATGCCGACTTTACTCCGAGCATCTACAGGCTCGAAGGCGAATTTGTCGCTCTGTTTCAGAAGCTGTTCGAGAATAGTTACTTGACGGCAGGGCTGAGCTTTTTTTATGTCGTCGTGTTTACGGCAATCATGGTCGCTTCCCTGTTTCTGTATACGTTTGAGGGCGAGCACAAGCTGTTTTACGCCGTCTGTTATGCGCTGATGATCAATTATATGATCGCCATTCCGTTTTATTTGTTTTTTCCGGTTACCGAAGTGCATGCGTTTAACCCGAATGTCCGTTTCCTTATGCTGGACGCCTTTCCATCATTCGAAACGGAATACCGGCCGCTGTCAGATCTGGACAACTGCTTCCCGAGTCTTCATACGTCCTTGTCGGTATCGATGGCCGTAATCGCGCTCCGTTCCCGGAATAAGTTCTGGAAAGTGTTCGTTCCGGCAAGTGCGGCTATTATTATTTTCTCGATTTTTTACTTGGGCATTCACTGGCTGACCGATATGGCCGGAGGCATGGTGCTAGGGCTGCTCGCGTCGCGCATCGGACTGCGTCTGGCTGAAGGCAGATCGCTGCTTGCAGGGGCCAGGATCGGGAGATAACGCTGCACACCTGCGGCACAACCCAACACAAAGAGGAGCGCTCCGCTTGGCATCGGACGCCCCTCTTTTTTTGGCTGCGATTTTCGTTTTCGTTTAATACTTGTCGTATTGCAGATCCATCGTCGCAAATCCGCAAAACTCCGGAAAATGATCGAGTACCCGGTTAACTTCCTCCGCGCTGTACCCCATCTTCTGCAAATGCATCTGCTTCGCCTTCCGTTCGACCGACTGGGCGGTCACCAGATCGTCGATGTGTTCGTACATTTTGGCTCCCCACTTTTTGCCGAAATTCACATGGAGCCGCTCGTCGGCAATATCGTATTCGGATTGAACGGAGGACATCGGATCACCGTGTTCCAAAAACGAGTCGATCGATTTCCGTTTCTTAATAAAGGAACAAGGCTCCATCACCATCGTCAGGCTCGCATAAAATTCGGGGAACGCGCCTTTAAAATTGTCTCCGGACAGCACCGTGCAAGGATGCCAGGCGAACTCTTCGGTCTTGTACCCCATCTGGAGCAGCCGGCGTACGCCCATCTGGCTGTGCCGCACCTCGTCCCACGTATGACGGGCAACATCGTAGTAAAAGTCCATCGGCATCCGGAGGACGCCGTAATACAAATAAGTCATCGTCTCGGCCGCAGACATCTCGCTCGCATTAATAAATACCATATGCTTGACGCTGCCGTGCGTCGGAGATTTCGGATCGAACATCGCGCTTTTGTACTTGGTCAAATCGACGAGCGGATAACGTGGATCGACGGCCGCTTTGGCAGGTACCGGTCCTGCCGGCTTCTCCACTTCGTAAACCGGGAAGTCGGGAAAACCGGCCTTCCCTTCCGGGTCCGACGTTGTGTCCATCGCCTGCCACAAAGTCCGGACGAACTCCAGCCACCCGGATAAGCGGATACGCTGCCCGGGATCGTCGATATAGGCAAACTGGGCATAGCCGGACACCCACTCGGTCAGCTCGGACCGGTTCATCTCGATGATCTTGAGCCGGTCTATCGTCGGAGCGTCCAGAATCGGGTCAAGCGTCATGCGAAGCCGGCTGTATCGGTTATACAGCTGGGTCAAAATATAAAAATAAGCCGCCGCAAACGCCTCGGTGGAATAAGCGATCGACATTCGCTGGAACGCCTCGCCGACGTTCTGCGGAGTCCACGATTTCCCGCCGACTCCCCGGCCCGGCAGCTCGTCGATCCGGGCTTCAAGCAATTTCATATGCTCGGTGTGCAGATAAGCTTGCCTGACGAGCCGTCCCTTTACTTCCCAATCCGGAAAAGCGGACACCCAGCCCATCGCCAGGCGCGAGCATTCGAATTCGATCCAGTACAATCCTTTCAGCCGGTCGGCCACCTCAATCGGGCGCATAATTCCCCGGCCTGCTTCTCTGGCCTGCTCCAAAAAACTGTAATCATTCAAATCCACTTCAAAATGGCTGTCCATGCAAACACCCCACTCGATCGGTTATGCTTCTATTGTATAAGGTGCAGGGCCTCATCAATTGAACAATGGTTACTTTCGATTGCACGGCAGTATTTAATACGAATTGGGTGTGCGGTTCACGCGCTGCTGCAAGACGAGGAACCGGGCCGCTTCCGCGCCCCGGCTCTCTGCTCCTCTATCTACATCCCGCTGTCCGGCAAATGTTTAAACTCGCCCGGTGTCATTCCCGTCGCTTCCTTAAAAGTACGGATAAAATGCGGGGAATCGTTGAAGCCCGCACGAAGGGCGATCTGCGTAATCGATTCGTTGCTGGAACGCAGCATTTCCTTGGCCCGGATAATCCGGTGCATAATAATGTACTGATACGGCGTGTACCCGGTGAGCTGCTTGACCAGCTTGTAAACATAAGAACGCGAGACGTGAAACTTCTCCGTCAGCTCCGGGATGTCGACCCCCTCGCAGCACCGCTCCGAGATATAGGCGGTCATCCGCTCTGCGATCTCGAGCATCTCGGCAGCGGCCCGCTCCTTGACGACGCACGAGTCTTTCGTCCGGGCGAGTTGCAGGATCAACTGGAGCAGCAACGTTTTCACGTACAGCTCGAAGCCTTGCCTACGCTCTTTCAGCTCCGATTCGAGCTGCTGTGTAATATGGTGGATGTGCTGCAGCTCCCGGCTTGCTATCGAGAATTCCAGCGTAATGACGTCGTCCCCGGGAAACCACGACTCGTACACGGCCGCGATCTCCGGCTCCGTTTCGATCAACCGCTGCAAATACGATTCCTCGATCGACAAAATCGCACGGTTGTAGACCGATTTTTGCGCCGGATGGAAGCGATGGTATTTGAGAGGCGGGATGATCACGACTTTGCCCGGATAAACGCTGAATTCCCGGTCCTCCACCCGGATCATCCCCCGGTTCGAGAACGTAAAGTGAAACTCGAAGCCGCGGTGGGCGTGAGCCGCACGCATCGGCGTCGTATCGCTTTTATGCTCGCAATATACGGGAAACAGGTCGAGCGATTCATTAAAATCGTGATCCACAAAATCGGAAGAAGGCTGATCCATCTTGTTCATTCCCGGGTTCGCACCGCCTTTATCCTTACTCTGCTTATCCTTGCGGGGGAAACCGCTTCGTTACTCCCACCGAATCCGGCGGAACCGGTCGCGGTAAGCGTCCCCCATCCATTTGCACACTTGCCACAGATCGGCCAACGGCTGTCCGGTGTACGGCAGCGTATGCAAATATTTCGGCGGTCCGAACTCCGGATCGAACGTCACGATCTTCTCTCCTCTGGCATAATGGCTGCGGCAAATTTCGTCCCACCACGCTTCGTGCGCTTCCCGCTCCTGCGCGTATTCCGGCGCGGCCGGGTCGGGAACCTGCGGACCGTGGCGGAATCCGACCCGTCCGTGAATATGAATTGTCCGGCTGATCGCCAGCTCCACGTTGTCCCGCTGATCCTCCAGGAGCGTCTCCGATACGACGACCCAATGACTGAAATCGGCGGTCAGCTTCATCTCCGGAAATTCCTTCAGAAGCGCCGCCGTGCTCCATGCCGAATAAGTGGCGCGGTTGCGGTGGGTCTCGTGGGCGACGGGAATCGGAACGTCCCGCTCCGCTTTCATCGCCTGCTCGAAAAACGCCCGCTGCTCGTCGAACGGCATCCAGTCTTTGGCGCTGTGCGAATTGACCTTGAGCGGTTCCAGCTCGCAAGCCCGGTTCAGCCTGTCGCGGAATGTAGCCGCGTGGTCGCCGTCCGTGTACATCATCGCGATATAATCAAGACCATACCGCTCCAACAGCCGGCGGAATCTCGGAACGTCCTCCTTGTCGGGGACGAGGCACTCCACTCCGTCATATCCCGCTTCGGCGATTCGTTCGATTTGTTCTTCCAGCGAACCGGTCATGCCCCACAATGCTTTGAATAGTTTCAACTCCATCTTTACGATCCCTCCTGACGAATAGCGTGCAAGCCCCGCTCCAAATCTTCGATGATCGTTCCCGCCGTTTCCAGACCGACCGAGATGCGGACAAGGCCTCGCGGAATGCCGGTGCGCTCCGACGTTTCCTCATCGATCCCCGCCCCGGGGAAGTTCATTAAGCTTTCGAAGCCTCCCCAGCTGGGACCGACCTCGAAGCAGGTCATCGCCCGGCTCATCCGGGCAACGTTCGCTTTGTCCCCTTTCGGTACGAAGCTGATCAACCCGTTGCAGCCGCTCATCTGTTCTAGTGCTAGCTCGAACTGGGGATGGTCCGGCAGCCCGGGATAAAACACCTGCTCCACGTCACGATGCTCCTGGAGGAACGCCGCGACCTTCCCTGCGTTCTCCTGATGCTTCGCCATCCGAAGCGGCAGCGTCCGGAGTCCCCGCGTGAGCAGCCAGGCTTGATGCGGGTCCATCACCGCTCCGAACATTCCCCGTTCCCGATGCGTCATCTGCTCGACCGTGGCGGCATCGGATATTAAGACACCACCGATAATATCGCTGTGCCCTCCCAAATATTTCGAAGCGGAGTGAACGACAGTGTCGATCCCAAACCGAAGCGGATTTTGATACAGCGGCGTCGCCCATGTATTGTCCACGACGGTAGCGATGCCTTTGCTTTTGGCAAGCTTTGCAACCGCCGCGAGATCCTGCAGGGTGAAGACGTTCGAAAGCGGCGTCTCCAAATAAATAAGCCGCGTATTCGGCCGGATCGCCTCTTCAAACTGCCGGACCTCCTCCCCGGAGACGAAGGTCGTTTCTACGCCGAACTTGTTCATATACGTTTCGAGAAATACACGCACGGGCGTGTACACGCTCTTCAGGGTTACGACATGGCAGTCTTTCACCGCATGCTGCATAATCGCAGCCGTAATCGCCGACATGCCGGAGGAGAATAGCAGCGCGCGTTCCCCTTCCTCCAGGGCGGCCAGCTTCCGCTCGGCCACCTCCAGCGTCGGGTTCGATACGCGGGAGTAGCTGTAACCGTGCGACTTCGTCTTTCTTGTAAACAGCGAATTTTGGAAGATCGGAGGCACGATCGCCCCCAGGTAGCGGTCATAATCGTCGCCCAGATGGGCGCATATGTCTTCTTTACTCCACGATTTCAAGTCATCGTCATGCATCGTCCCCGCTCCCTTCCCCGGTGTCTCCCACCCGTTCGATCCGTATGTCCCAGCCGCGTTCCCTCGCTTCGGCGTCATCGATCCCGATGCCTTGCGGTACCCGCAGCCTCAGCGTCGCCGAGCCGTTCTCGCGGCTCCATTCGACGTCTATCCGGCCGTACGGCGTCGGAACGGACCCCTCCGCCCATTCCAGCCCGTCCAGCTCTGGCGGACATATCGAGATGCGGCGGAACCCCTCGGCAGCCGGCGCAACGCCCAATCCATATTTGCCGAGCACGTAAGCGGGCGCAGCCGACCACGCATGGGCGAAGCTACGCGGGTACACGGCGAACGTCTCCCAGCACGTAGTCGATCCGTGGCGGACCATCGTTCCCCAGTCTTGGCGGATGGCGGATACGATCCGATCGAGCCGGCCCATCCGCTGCCACGCTTCGAACAAATAAAACGACATGAACGGCGTGCCGATGCGCACCCAGTCGGCAGGCGGATCGACCAGCCGGCTTTCGACGGCGGCTTTGCGCTCATGATCCAGCATATCGAACAAATAAAGCAGCGTATGGGTTTGGACGCTGCAAGTACCGGACCGTTTGCCGCTGCGATACCAGCCGTCTATGTAGGCGCTTCTTCCGTCGTCCCACAGATGAACGTTCATGCTCGCTTTGAGCCGTTCGCTCCGCTCGTTCCACCGCCGCTCGTCTTCGGGTTGAGACAGCCGCCGGGCCATATCCGCCGTTATCCGGCAGCAATAAGCAAGCGCCGCATGCTGCGCCGTACCTACACCGACATACGGAATATCCAGCTCGGCCCAGTCGAGCAAATTCCACGAGCTGATATCGAACAAGCCTTTATCATTAATAAACGTGCAGTACGTCTCCAGCGTCTCGGCGATGTCCGGATAGATGGTGCCGATAAACTTCGTATCCCCGCTGTATTCGACGTACTCCTTACAAGCGATTACCCAACTGAAGGTCCACATCGGGATGACCGACTGCCAATCGGTAGGCATGCAGGAGAGCAGCAGACCGCTCTGTTCGCGCGAGCGCGGAACCATCGTCAGGCAATGCTCCGCCAGTTCGTAGGAGCCGAATAAATAGTAGTTGACAAGCGAGCTGACCCGGCAGTCGCCGACCCAGAATACCCGCTCGTACGTCGGGCAGTCGACGAACATATCCTCTGTGCATACTTCCGACGTATGCCGGCTAATTTCCCAGATGTCGTTCAGCAGCGGGTCCGAGCAGCGGAATACGGCCTGATCGGTTACCGGGTATCCGGATTGAAGCACGGAGATCGAGTGGAAGGAAACCGGCGTCGTCTGGCCGCGAATCGCTACGATTAAATAGCGGAACCCCATCCGGGTTACGCTTCGATAGGACTGCCGGCCTCCCCGTGCTGTATACCGGAAAGCGTTATTCAATCCGCCCGTATACCGCACCTTGCCGTCCACCATCGTCTCAAAGCCGTATACATCGATCACGGTGCCTTCCTCCGCATCCAGATCGAACTCGATCTGCCCGACGTACAGCTTGCCGAAGTCGACGATCAGCTCCAGGTCCGCTCCGTCCGCCGGAGGAGCCAGCACGGAAGGGCGGGGATGCCCGTACAGCATCCGTTCGTCTTTCCGCTGCACCGCCCGGGTTGCGACGGTTTGCTTGCGAAGCATCAAGGAATAGATCATATGGTTCACGATGATCCGTGACGGCTCCACCTCCTTGCACGAGGACCGGTAAGCGAGCAGATCGGCCGGTTCGGCCGCTTCGCCGAGTGCGGCAAACGCCGGGTGAGACCGGTTCAGCCCGGTCTCCTTTTCGACGCCCCCGTAGACCGGATGGTAGCCGTCAGCCACAGGCTCAATTGTCTCGAAAGGCCCCCAAGTGACGAACGGTGAGCTGCCGTCTCCTTCAGCCGCCCCCTCCGCCCTTCGCTCGTCGCCCTGAGGCTCAAACGGGGAGATGAAACGAATCGGCGACGGAAAGTCCCATTCCATATGCGAGAACAAATCGTTATGAACGCCGCATATTTCAAGCAAGAACAAGTGCCGTCCCGGCTCCAGCACGATCTCCTCCCCTTGCTTGTACCAGCGGCTGTTTATTTTATATCGGCCTTGGACGCCGTTCCACGGCGAATGCGCGAAAGTGAGCTTACCTGTCACGCGTTCATCCGTCTCGAGAAGCGTTGCCAAGTAACCGCTGAATATTTTGGCATTGGCGTCCCGGTTGCCGGGATAAAAGTTGTCGCGCATATTCACCGATACGACTTGCCGCAGCGGACGGACTTCCGCTATGGAAGTCAATTGGCTGGGATAAATGCGCGATTTGGCCATCGGCTCGATCGAAGCCGTGTGCAGCTCGCCCCAGACTCCGCCGCCGCCTTCCGCCACGCGGACCGCACTGCCCCAGTCCGAATCGTCATATGCGGACGTCAGCCAGACGTCGTTCCACTTCCGGGCATCGAACAGCTCCAGCCAGCCGATATTGACATTGCGTTTCACCGTATGGCTCTCGAATCCGTCATGCTGCTTCGCCTTCCAGCTATTATCCGTGGCGAAGCTTCCGGCCTGGCCGTCTTCCCCGAGATCGAGTCTTGCGATCAAGCCCGCCCGATTCTCGATGTACTGATAATTCGAATGGCCGTAATGCCATACATCCACAGCGATCACGTTATCCCCGGTCCGGACATAACCGCTGACATCGTAATCGTCGTAATACCAATGCCGGGGCGTCGAACGAACCGGTCCTTCGCCGGCTTCCTTTCCGTTGATCCATACCCGGTAGTACGAATCGGCGCTTATTCGCAACCGCGCTTTGCCGACCGCTTCGGCGCCGAGCGTGAACGTTTTGCGAAAACATACGTGCGTATTAACAGGACGCTCTATCTCGTCCAGCCAGATCCAATCCGCTTGCCAATCCACGTTTGTCTTTCTCCTCTCCCGGTTCATACCTAACATCCTCTCCCGCCCTGGTCGGGATGGGGATAGCGGCATATCGCCGATCATCGTGGCGCCGCATCTTGATTATACTGGAACGTCCGCAGCCCGGAAGACAAATCATCCAAAAAAATTATCCGACAGTCCACAAATCCGGAGATTGCGTGCGCCATATGCCGGGCAGAGAGCCGAGCGTCCTCGAAAAACGGCCTGCTGGCTCGATTTCAGAAAATATCCAAAAAAAAGAGACCGTCTCGGGTCTCCTCTGTCCATTCAGATACATATTAAGCTTTCTCGGCAGGTTTCTCAGCCGGTTTCTCAGCAGCCGCCGGTGCGGATGCGCTGACTGCGTTAATCGCCGAACGGTCGAACGTCAGCTTGGTCGCATCGTTGACGCGAAGGACGACGATATCGTCCGTGATCTCCATGATCGTACCGTGCATGCCGCCGATCGTCGTAACCTTGTCCCCTTTTTTCAGCTGGTTCAGCATCATGTTGCGGGTTTTCTGGCGCTTCTGCTGCGGGCGGATCAGCAAGAAATACAAGACGGCGAACATCAGTACGAACGGAACAATCGTCGTGAGCAAGTTAGGTGAGGCCGCTGCCCCAGCTGCGTCTGCATAATTCCACATGAGTCTAGTCCCTCCTTTTTAAAATCCGCGGGAGTTATCCTTCATCCCGTACCGGTCGAAAAACTCGTCCCGGTAATCGAGCAGCCGGTCTTCCGCGATAGCTTGTCTAACGTTTCGCATCAAATCCAGCAAGAAATGCAGATTGTGATACGTCGTCAACCGAATGCCAAACGTCTCGTCAGCCTTTAGCAGGTGGCGCAAATATGCGCGGGAGTAATTCTTACAAGTGTAACAGCTGCAATTCGGATCGAGCGGTCCGAAGTCTCTAGCGAACTTGGCTCCTTTGACGACCAGCCGACCCTCGCTCGTCATAACCGTACCGTTGCGCGCAATCCGGGTCGGCAGCACGCAATCGAACATGTCCACTCCGCGGATCGAACCTTCCAGCAACGCGTCCGGCGATCCTACCCCCATCAAATACCTCGGTTTGTGCGTCGGCAGAAGCGGAACCGTGTGATCCAGCATCTCGTACATCAGTTCCTTGGATTCTCCGACACTTAGTCCTCCAATAGCATACCCCGGGAAATCCATGGAAGTCAACTGAACCGCGCTTTCTTTGCGCAAATCGGCAAACATGCCGCCTTGAACGATCGCGAACAACGCCTGATCGTGAGGACGGGCATGCGCCTTCAGGCAGCGCTCCGCCCACCGGCTTGTCCGCTCCGTCGATAATTTGACATACTGATAGTCGGCCGGATAAGGGGGACACTCGTCGAATGCCATCATAATATCAGGCCCAAGCGCATTTTGAATGTCCATGGCGATCTCGGGGGAGATGAACAGCTTGTCTCCGTTGAGATGGTTGCGGAAATGTACGCCTTCTTCGGTAATTTTGCGGAGCTCGCTCAGGCTGAACACCTGGAAGCCGCCGCTGTCCGTCAAGATCGGCCTGTCCCAGTTCATGAACTTGTGAAGCCCGCCCGCCTCGCGCACGATCTCGTGGCCGGGACGCAGAAACAGATGATACGTATTGCTCAATATAATATGAGCGTCCATCATCTTTAATTCTTCGGGGCTCATCGTCTTCACCGTTGCCTGCGTGCCTACCGGCATGAAGGTCGGCGTATCGATGATGCCGTGGGGCGTATGCAACCGGCCAAGCCTGGCGCCGGATTGTTTGCATGTTTTGATAGGTTCGTAACGTACTGCTGCCATAAGTCGTTCCTTCCTTGTCTGATCTTGTCTATCCGGCTCCATCGGCCGTTCAATAAATAAACATCGCATCACCGAAGCTGAAAAACCGGTATTCGCGTTCGACCGCTTCGCCATACGCCGCCAGCACCCGATCGGTTCCGGCCAAAGCGCTGACCAGCATGACGAGCGTCGATTTGGGCAAATGAAAGTTCGTCAGCAGCGCATCCACAAGCTTAAACGAATAACCCGGGTAAATAAAGATGCCCGACCAGCCGTCACAGCTCTCGATCTGCGAATCGCCGAACCGGTTCGCCACCGTCTCCAGCGTACGGGCCGATGTCGTGCCTACCGCCACGATCCGGCGTCCTGCCGCTTTCGCTTCGTTCAGCGCCGCGGCCGTCTCCGCCGACACCGAATAATATTCTTCATGCATCTGATGCGCTTCCACCGTATCGGCCGAGACCGGGCGGAACGTGCCGAGACCCACATGAAGCGTGACCGTGGCGATCCGCACGCCTTTGTTCGCGATCGCCTCCAGATAAGCGGGGGTGAAATGCAGTCCGGCCGTCGGCGCAGCCGCCGAACCGGGATTCCGGGCGTACACGGTCTGATACCGTTCCCGGTCGTCCAGCTTCTCTTTAATATAAGGAGGAAGCGGCATCGAGCCGAGACGGTCCAGCAGTTCACGGAATATCCCGTTGTACTCGAACCGGACGATCCGGGCTCCCATCTCGCCCTCCTCCTCGACGACAGCGCGCAGCAGCGGCTCCGTCATCGCCGTTTCGTTCTCCCGGTCCTGTTCACCGTTCTCGCCGAACACCACGACGGCTCCCCGTTTCAGCCGTTTGCCCGGACGGGCAAGCGCTTCCCACCGGTCTTCACCCAGTTCCTTGAGGAGCAGCAGCTCCACATGTGCTCCCGTATCGGCTTTGACGCCAAAAAGCCGGGCAGGAATGACCCGTGTATCGTTCAACACGAGCGTATCGCCGGCTTGCAGAAAGTCGATCAGTTGTTCGAACGTATGGTGCCCGATCGCTCCGCTCGACTTGTCGAGCGTAAGCAACCGGGACCCGGTCCGGTTCAAAAGCGGCGTCTGGGCGATCAAAGATTCGGGTAATTCAAAATCAAACGTACTGACATCCATATCCGTCATTCCTTAGTTATAGTAATCCCATCGTAATAGTGCATGAGTATGCTTTTGTAATCGTGTCCGCTCTCCGCAAGCGAGAGAGCTCCCCATTGGGACATGCCGAGGCCGTGCCCGTAACCGGTTCCGGTCAGACGGAACATCGTATCCTTCGTGGCGACGCGGACACTGCCTTCCGCTCCGAGCACAATCCGGTTCGGTCCGTTCAGCGGAGCAGAAGCTCCGTTTGCGCCAAGCGCATACAGCGTTCCGGCCGATCCTTGCACCGTGCGGGTCGTTCCGCCGGCTCCAGATACAGTATACCGTCCCGTCTCCTCAATATCAAACCGGGTGCTCGGTGCACTGAACAGCGCGCTCCGGTACTGATCCGGTTTGGCGACCGGAATCGGCTGGCCGTTGGCCTTCAGCTCCGTGACGCGGCCCGACGGGCCGCGCTTGCTTACCTCGAGCGTCTCCAGCTTGCCGGCGACCGGCTTCGTTATTACCCCATTCAACTGTTTCAACAGCTCGTCCGCCGTATACGGGCCGCGAATCCAGCTGTACGCGTTCGATTCCGGCGCTTTGCCAAGAGATACGAGCTTGGCCCCTGTTGAGACCTTTGCAATCGGGCCATTTCGGACATCGTCGACATACGGGGCCGGACGCACATTTACGTCCGCACTCTGAACCGTTACGACAGGCAAGCCTGCGCCGTTCCGCTCCCCCGATTCCTTGACCAGATCTTCGCGGATATAACCGATCTTGCCGCCCGGCAGCGACACGCGGTGCCATAACAGCTTGTTTTTCTCCGCAGCCTCGTCGGGGCTCTGTACCGACTTGATGTACGGAATCGGCTGTCCCCACACCTCGACCGGGTCGCCGGTCAATCCTCCGCCGTTCGAATAGAAATACGGCATGATCAGCTCTCCGTTCGATACGATTACTTCTCCGGCCGTCGCCGCAACCGCAGCCGTCCCGTTCGGCCCTTCCTGCTGTACGCCGTAATAAACCTGATCGTTGGAGGAGTCGGAGACGTGCGCGATCTGATACTTCGTCCCAAGGCTCAGCGCGAACGTGCGCGCGGAGACGGCTTGCGCCTTCAGAGCCTCGGCCGGCCACGATTCGCCCAATTCCCCTCCGACGACGGATACGAGATACTGCTCGAACGGCAGTTCGTTCACGACTGCGAGCTTGCCGTTATGCCGGCTCAGTTCCAGAGCCCCCCGATACTGCCGACCGTTTTTTTCGGCGATGGCCGCAGTTCCGTCCTTCGGAGCCACCCACACTTGATGCGCATCGGGATTAAACGAATAATGCGGAATCGCAGCGGTCCCTGTCCATTCGTCCCTTTTGAGCAAATAAGGAGCTGCCGGATCGACCGGCTTCAACGCGAGGTTCGGCGATATTTTCGCGGCCTGCGCTTTGACTGTGTTCAAATGCTCGGCATCGGCCGCTTCCCCGATCCATACGGCGTAAGACGAAGCGCCCGCCGTCTCCAATATAACGGGCCATGCGTCGAGCCCCTGCTGACGCATGGCCGTGGCTTGTCCCGCCGCTTCCGCTTCCGACGCGTAATCGCCGGCATTCCAATGAAGCGGACCGGTTACGGTCGTCGCCGCCCCCTTGAGCAGTGCAGCCGCAGAAGCGTTAACCGCGATCCGCTGCTTTGCCGCATTCGCCTCTTCCTTGGAGCCATACATGCCTGCGTATACTTGATAGACGGTCTTGCCGAGCTTGACCGATTGGTAGACGTAAGGTTTGTCCTGGGTGGCCCCGAGCGCCTGCTGAAGCAGCTTCGCGGTCACCTGATCGGCGGTTTCCAGCAGGAACACCTGGTAGCCGTCCACGCTGAAACGGGCTTGCGCGCCAGGTGCTACTGCCGACCATTGCGTGAACCCGGAAGCGGTTCGCCGGCCGATATCGAGCCCGTTCGGGGAAGACAGCGTCACGGCAGGTACGGTAACGTTATAAGTAGTACCGCTGGACAGAAACAATGCGACCCGGATTTGCTCCAGCTTAGGCACGGCGGCGTAACTTTCGGTAAAGGCCGCGGGCACGCTGATTACAGCCGCCACGATCGCCGCCAGCCATGCGGCCGCCCATCTCCGGGGCCGAACTCGTCTCGTCATCGGTTCCATCTCTCCTTTGAATAGCACATCTAGCTGCTGCCGCCTTCGGAAGGAACCGGAAGACCGAGATGCCGGTAGGCGGCGGCGGTAACCGTCCTCCCCCGCGGCGTGCGCTGCAAAAATCCGATTTGAAGCAAATAAGGTTCGTACACATCCTCGATCGTCTGGCTCTCTTCGCCGATCGTAGCGGCGATCGTATCGAGTCCGACCGGCCCGCCGCGGAAGCTGGTCATAATCGCACGCAGCATCTTATGGTCGATCTCGTCGAGCCCCAGATCGTCGACCTGGATCAGCTTAAGCGCCGCACGGGCGATCTCGGTCGTAATAATTCCGTCGCCCCGCACCTGGGCATAATCCCGCACCCGCTTCAACAGCCGGTTGGCGATCCGCGGCGTGCCGCGCGAACGTTTGCCGATCTCGTCCGCCGCCTCTCCGACGATGCTGACCTGCAAAATGTCCGCGGCCCGGCTGACGATATAACTAAGCTCGTCCACCGTGTAATATTCGAGCCGGCTGACAACGCCGAACCGATCCCGGAGCGGCGCGGACAGCAGTCCCGCCCTCGTCGTGGCCCCGACCAGCGTGAAAGCCGGCAGATCGAGCCTGACCGAACGCGCGCTCGGGCCTTTGCCGATAATAATATCAAGCGCGAAGTCCTCCATCGCCGGATACAGCACCTCTTCAACGGTGCGGTGCAGCCGGTGGATTTCATCGATGAACAAGACGTCGCCTTCCTGGAGGTTGGTCAAGATCGCCGCGAGATCGCCCGGACGTTCGATAGCCGGACCGGAGGTCGTCCGGATGTTCACGCCAAGCTCGTTGGCGATTATGTTCGACAGCGTCGTCTTGCCGAGACCCGGAGGTCCGTACAGCAGCACGTGATCCAGCGCTTCCTTGCGCATTTTGGCCGCTTCGATGTAAATTTTCAAGTTTTCCTTCACTTGCGACTGTCCGATATATTCCGCCAAATAGCGAGGACGGAGACTGAGCTCAACAGTCTCATCTTCCATCATCAAATGGGCCGAAATGATCCGATCCTCCATTTGCCGTCGCCCTCCTTGTCATTCGTTGTAGCCCCGCGGCCGGCATCAGCCGGCATAAAGCGCTTGAAGAGCCAGCTTGATAAGCATGTCTGCCGGGTCGCTCTCTTTGGCCTTTGCCTTCACGGTCTGCCAGGCGCGATCCGCTTCGGCTTCCGTATATCCGAGCGCGAGCAGCGCTTCCTTCGCCTCCGCCCAGGCTCCGCCCCCGGAAGAATCCGTTCCGGCCTGATGCAGCGCCTCGGCAAGCACCGCTCCGTCGAAGCGGGACGTTACCGCGCCGAGCTTATCCTTCAAGTCCAGAATGATCCGCTGCGCCGTTTTCTTGCCGATCCCCGGCAGCTTCATCAGAAACGTCACATTCTCCTGCTGGATCGCGGCCACGACCGCCTCCGGACGTCCGCCAGACAAGATGCCAAGCGCCACCTTCGGTCCGATTCCGGTGACGTCGATCAGCCGCCGGAACAGCGACTGTTCGTCCCGGGATGCGAAGCCGAACAGCAGGATCGCATCCTCGCGCACATGGTGGTGGGTGAATACCGTAACGTCTTCCGGTTTATCCGGAAATACGAACGGGTTCGGACAAAACACGTGGTAGCCAACCCCCTGAACGTCGATCACGACGTAATCCGTTTCCCGGTGCGCCACTTTTCCGCGCAAAAAATCGATCATGACTTCCCAACTCCGTTCAATTTTTGCTGCAGGCCGGCGGAATGCGCGTGACAGATGGCAATCGCCAACGCGTCGGCCACATCATCCGGCTTGGGTACGGACGCCAGCTTCAAAAACATGCGGACCATTTCCTGTACCTGCTTTTTTTCCGCTTTGCCGTATCCGACAATCGCCTGCTTCACCTGAAGCGGGGTGTACTCTGCAATCGGAATTCCTTTCTGCACAGCCGCCAGCATCAGCACGCCCCGCGCCTGACCGACCGTCAGGGCGGTCGTGACGTTTTTGTTGAAGAACAGCTTCTCGATCGCCACCGCATCCGGCTTGTATTTGTCGATCAAATGGACCGTCGCTTCGTAAATTTCCTGCAGCCGCACGGCGGAATCGGTATTCGCCTCCGTCTGGATGCTGCCGAACTGGACCGGAGTCAGCTTGTGTCCCTGCTTATCGATAAAGCCGAAGCCGACGATCGCAATTCCCGGGTCTATGCCCAATACGCGCACAAAAGTCCCTCTCCCTCTGCCGATAAGCGAACATATGTATTCAATTTACCATTATAACAAAGTGGGCCGGGGTTGGACAGCGGCTGAGGGCGCGACTTTTGTACAAGTGCAAAAACGGATTTTGTCGCGTATGCCTTGGAGAGGAGGGAGCGAGCGCCTGCTGCTCTCAGACCAGATTCCTGCTCAGCAGCAGCAATCCCCTGAGTACAACGGAAGATGAAGCAGATTGCTGCATACGCACAGGAGCTTTTCACGAAATGCGCCGAAATGAGGTCCGTTTGCTAAATTTCCCGCGGCTGCGCAGAAATGCCTTCCATCCTCCTGCCCTTCGGACCAAAAAACCGCCTGTAAAGCCCATTTTATTATTCAAGCCCCTGTGAAGGATGGAATGGGTTACTTTCACTCCAACTGCTTGTTGATAAGGTTTGAGGGGAACCGCTCGACTCTAGTTGCGGCACAAAAACATCTTGCTTGTGCGAACAGGTTGTTCGCCTTCCCTAAAACGTATGCGAGTGGGTTCTAAACCCAAAACGAACTTTCGCACCTCCTATTATCGACCTTTTCGCAAAACGAGAGCGGATAAAGGCGGTTCGCCCCTCTTATTTCAACGCACTGATGGCAACTGCACCGTTTTTGCCGATTTTAGCAGCTCCAAACCGCTTTTACCCCGTTCATTCCCTTCCCCCCTTGAAGCAGGGCAGAAGGTCCAGACGCCATCCACTCGCAATCAACAACTTGTGAACTTGCTGATTCGCCAAGGGATGCCCCCTTCTCCCACTCGACCCCGGCGAAAAACTTAAACTTTCTCAAGTGATCTTTCAACAAAAAAACATCGCCCGCAAAAGTGGCGATGTTCGGCGAAAAGAGATGCGGGGCGATCAAAATTTACAATGTCCACCTTATCACTACCTATAGGCACTGACGGCCATAGCCGACCAGAGCCGGCTAACGTCTCAAGCCGGACTTCTACTGCGCCGGGATCATCACGTTTTCCGCAGCTTCGACGGCAAACTCGCTGAATGTGGAGAGAACGCTGTTGTACTCCGCCATATCGATCACGGGAATGCCCTTCTTCAGCTCTTCCAGCGAGTTGTGGGGCAAACTGCTCTCCAGGTATCCGGTGTTAAGCTGGAAGAAGGTGCGGATCACTTTCTCGTTATCCGGCGGTCCTTCGAACAAGGACAAGTTGCCGGTTTTGTCCACTCCGAAATAGGCGTTCTGCTTGCAGGCCGGCGACAAATCGTCGATCTGTTCCGTAAATGTCACGCTTCCGTTGCCGTCCAGCTCGACTTTCCACGTCGGGTGCTCCTGATGGAAACTCATAATCTCCTCGGTTCCCATTCGTCCGGTCAACCCGTGCTCTTCTCCGCACACATAACTTCTGCGCACAAATACGTCCCTTGTTCCGCCTTCGGTCCGGATTTGCTCCAAAGTCTGGCGCTGTTCCTCCGACACGTACGCCTGCGGAGCCTGTCCGCCGCGAACGGCAGCGAGCGTTTCCGCCGTCAAAGCGGCGTCTCCCGCAATGTCCGGGGAACGGGAACCGAATAAGGTTAACAAGCCTACGGCTGCCGCAACAATGAAAAAGCCAAGCGACAACCATCGTCTTTTTTGGCGAAGACGCTTTTTCAGTTGTTTGTACAAGCTTGACAAGTTCATGGCAATCCCCTCTGGTACTAGATTTTTTTTCTAGTTTTCCCAAAGGGGACTGCTGTTATACTTGAGGCGGTATCCGGCAGACCGTTATCTCCGAATCCACGGCTGATTTTGTCTTTTCTCACGTTTTGCCGGGCTTTTCCGCTTCGGAGCTCTAGTTTTGGTGCTGACGGACGCTTTGGAGAAGGTGCCGGACGAAACCGCTTGGTCCGTGCGGACTTCTTGCTCCCGGGCAATCGAGTCAAGGCCGATATCTCCCATCCGGTCGTCGCAGCCGCAGTCATCCTTCTTCATCCACGATGCGTGCGGCGACATCGTTTGCTGCGGGCTGAACATGCCCGGCATAACGCCCGGCATTGCATAAGGCATACCGTATGGCATCCCGAAGTGCATGCCGTACGGAACCCCAGCATGATGATGGCCGCCACCCTGGCATCCGCAAGGACCTCCGGTCATCTGAGGAAACGGCATCGCCTGCTGTGATTGAACGGCGGCCTCCGGCCATTCCATAGCAGGAGGACAAGGAGCCGCCTGATCCGGAATGCCCGGATACTTATCGGCTGTGCCCATGACCGGCATCTGCGCCGCAGGGGCCATCGGCATCATAGGCATATACGGTACGGCCGCCTCATGATGATGGGGTTTGTGATGAACTTGCATAAAGCTTTCGTAGTTCCACGTCGCAACCGGAGCAGGAACGTGAGGCTGCATCGCCATGGGAGCCGGCTGAGCTTGCGGAGTCATCGCTTCCGTCGCCGGCATCTCATATTGCATGAACGGGAACTGGACAGGTTCCTGCGCCTCGTAAACCGGCTGCTGCATAGGCTCCGCTTCGGTTACGTCGGCCATGCCCGGCCATTCGATCGGCTCCTCGACAGCCGGCATCACAGACATCTCCGGCATCTCCGGCATCGCTTCCATCGTCTCGGGTGCAGCGATCGGTGCGGTCAGCTCCGCTTTGCTCATTCCTTCCGTATGATCGGGGGCCGTTCCCGTCGCCAGGTTCGGGATGTATACAATTTCCCCCGTCATCAGCACATTCGGATTTTTCAAATGCGGATTCGCATCAATGACCGCCTTCAGCGGCACGTCCCACGCCTTCGACAGTTTCCACAACGAGTCTCCCTGTACCACGATATGCTTGTGCAGCACATGGCCGACCGGAGGCGGCACCGGTACTGGAGTGGACGGAATTTTCACTTTCATGCCTACGTCGATTTGATCGGGATCGGCAATTTGACTGTTGAAAGAAATCAGCTTTTGCAGCTCGATACCGTACTTTTTGGCGATGTTAAAGAGCGTTTCTCCCTTTTTCACCAGATGGATTTTCACCGGACTGAAACCTCCCGTTGTCTTGAATAACAATACAGTCTATGCAAGAGGTAGGCATTTGACATCATTCCGGGAAAATAAAAAAAGCTTCTAAACGAAGTCTTTGCCACGATGCATGCCCCTGCGTAAAGAGGTAGCTTTCCTTGGTTCAGAATGTCTCGGTTCGCTTTAGCGCTGTAGCGAACTTTAAACATTCTGAATCGTTAAAAAAATAGCCCGCCGGGATACGTTCCCGACAGACTATTCACTCCTATGCAAATCTGCGCCTGCCATTGACGGCAAATAAACGTCTACAGCCCCGCCATATAGGAGTAGCTTGGATAAGAACCCAAGATCCGCACTTGACTGCCGATCGCCTCGATCTCCTGCAAAGCCGATGGAAGCAGTACCGTATCCAGCGACATCTCGATATCCATATAAAAATAGTAGTTCCCAAGCTTCTTCTTCGTCGGTCTCGATTCGATCTTGGACAAGTTAATCCGGCGCCATGCGAAAGCGGACAACACCTGATGCAGCGCACCCGGGTAATCCTCCGGCAAAGTGACCAGGATGGTCGTCTTGGCGCAGTCGGCAGGCTTCAGCACCGGCTTGTCTTTCCCGATCAGAATGAATCGGGTGTAGTTGTTGTCATGGTCGGTGATGTTCTCGGCCAGCAGATCGAGCCCGTACAGCTCCGCCGACATCCTCGTTCCGATCGCCGCATAGGACGGGTCCAGCGACTCCTTGACGATCCGTACGCCTTCGGCCGTGCTGCTGACGTATTCGAATTCCGCATGAGGCAGCCGGCTGCGCAGAAAGTCGTGGCACTGCGCGATCGCGACGTCCTTGGAGATGACTTTGCGAATATTCGCAAACGGATCGGTTCCCGAGGTGAGGTCGAAATGGCCGATCAAATTTTGAATAGACGGATAGATCCATTCCGCCTGTATCGGCAAATTGCCGCCTGATTCGACCAACAGATCGATGTGATGCTTAACCGATCCTTCGATGGTATTCTCGATCGGGATGACACCATAATCGGCCGTGCCTGCGGCGGTAGCCGTGAACACGTCCGACATCAGCGCGTAAGGAACGAACTCATGCGCCCCTTCGGCAAAAAAATATCGGGCGGACTCTTGGGACACCGTCCCTTCCGGCCCGAGAAAAGCGATCCGTTTCACGGGGAATATCTCCTTCTAACCGGCTTTTAACCTGTCGGCTGCCGGGTCTTATGGTTTCATTCGTGGTCTACACGGTGAACTATCGCCACTTTACTACAGTAACACGAATTCGCATCAACATCTATATAAATTGCTCCATTCGGTCTATCTCGCTTAGGCGCGAACTTCGCCTTTGATGTTGTCGATCAGCGTGACATGAGGATCGAAATGGGTCAGAACCGTCGCGCCTTCGGCACAAGGCTTCAGCCGCATCGTATCGGCTTCGATGCCGTGCTGCTTCAGCGTATCGGTCAGAAACCGCTCCAGCTCTGCCCCGCGGCCGCTCTCTCTGTCTAGCAGCGCCAGCAAGGTCGGTCCCGCGCCGCTTAAGGCGATACCGAGAGCTCCGTGCTCCTCCGCCTGCTCCAGGATGTCGCTCATACCGGGCACGAGCGGAGCGCGGTACGGCTGGTGCAGCGCATCCTTCATCGCATGGCGGATCTGGTCGTAACGTCCGGTGCAAAAGGCGGCCACCAGCAGCGAAGCGTGGCCGATATTAAATACGGCGTCCTTCATCGGCACTTCGGCCGGAAGGACGTTGCGCGCTTTCTCCGTGGCCAGCTGGAAGCGGGGAATCGCCACCAGCACTTCCAGACGGTCCTCCGGAACGACGCGGATATGCTCCGCCCGCGTCCCGTCCCAGAACGCCACCGTCAAGCCGCCGAACAGCGAGGCTCCGACATTGTCCGGATGTTTCTCGAGTGCCGACGCCATCTGGAACAGCTCGTAGTCGGACAGAGCGGAACCGATCAGCGCGTTGGCCGCTACAAGCGCCCCGACAATCGCCGAAGCGCTGCTGCCGAGTCCGCGCGTCAGCGGAATATCGCTATACATCGCAATATCGAGCTCGGGATGACTTACTCCGGCTTTCTCGAATACTTGCTGCGCGACTTTGTAGACGAGATTGGACTTATCCGTCGGCACGCCTTCCATCTGATCTCCGTACAGGCGGATTTCGGTCCGGTCCGCTATGCCCATTTCGATCCAGGCGTACAAATTAAGCGCCATACCGAGCGCATCGAAGCCCGGTCCGAGATTGGCGGTGCTCGCCGGCACTTTCACGTACACCTTCGGCCGGCCGTCTCCCGCGGCCGGTCCGTTTCCGTTCCCCGGCAAACTCATGCGCCAGCGCCCTCCAGCTTGCGGATCGCATCCATAACCGCTTCTTCGGTATCTTGAACGACGAGCAGATCGCCGCCCACGCTTTTGATCGCGATATTCGGGTCTTTCAGGCCGTGGCCGGTCAAGACGCAGACGACTTTCTCGCCGCCTTTGAAGTAACCTTCCTTGTGCAGCTTCATGACACCCGCGATCGAAGCGGCGGATGCCGGCTCGGCGAAGATACCTTCCTTGGACGCAATCGTCCGGTACGCATGCAGGATTTCGTCGTCCGTAACGTAGTTGATCTGTCCGCCGGATTCCTTGGCCGCGTTCACGGCAAGATCCCAACTCGCCGGATTGCCGATCCGGATGGCGGTAGCGACCGTCTCCGGATTCAGGATCGGTTCGCCCTTCACGATCGCCATGGCGCCTTCCGCCTCGAAGCCGATCATCACCGGCAGCGACGACGATTTGCCTTTGGCGTTGTACTCCTTGAAGCCTTTCCAATACGCGGAGATGTTGCCTGCGTTGCCGACCGGAATCGCCAAGTAGTCCGGAGCCTGACCGAGCTGGTCGCATACTTCGAAGGCCGCCGTCTTCTGCCCTTCCAGGCGGTACGGGTTGACCGAGTTCACGAGAGTGATCGGGTGCTTGGCCGTAATCTCGCGGACAATCTCCAGCGCACGGTCGAAGTTGCCTTCAATCGCGATGACTTTCGCTCCGTAGATGATCGCTTGCGCCAGCTTGCCGAGCGCAATGTTGTTGTTCGGGATCAGCACGATGCAATTGAGATTGCCGCGTGCCGCATAAGCGGCTGCTGCCGCAGACGTATTGCCCGTCGAGGCGCACATGATCGTGCGGCTGCCTTCCTCCATCGCTTTGGCTACCGCCATCACCATACCGCGGTCTTTGAACGAACCGGTCGGATTCAACCCTTCATATTTAAAATAAATGTCGAGGTTCAATTCGTCCGACAGCTTCTCGGCGCGTACCAGCGGCGTATTGCCTTCGTGCAGCGTAAGCATCGGCGTGTTGTCCGTCACCGGCAAATACTCTTTGTACGTTTGCAGCAATCCCATGTATCTCATTTTGCGAACGGCTCCTTTGTATGTGTATGAATGCTTCTAATATAGTAGTTCTGCTAAAAATTATCCTTCGACCCGGTACACGCTTTTGATCTTCTGGATCACTTCAAGCGATTCGAACTCCGCAAGCACACGGTTCATGCTGGCCAGCGACGCGTCGTGCGTCACGATGACGATCTCGGCATCGGCGATCGAATGATTCGGCTGCTGAACGACCGATTCAAGGCTGACCTCGCAATTGGCGAACACTTGCGTGATCTTGGCAAGAACGCCGGCTTTGTCGTCCACGTGCAGCCTGACGAAATATTTCGAAGCGATCTGCTCCGGCGTCTTCAGCTTTTTCTCCTTATACGGAGTAAAAATTCTGCGCCCGTTCACGCCCAGCTTCAAGTTTTTGACAACCGCGACGAGGTCGGCCACAACGGAAGTTGCCGTCGGCATCTCGCCCGCGCCAGGGCCGTAAAACATCGTCTCTCCGACTGCCTCGCCATAGACGTACACGGCATTGAACACTCCGTTCACCGCAGCAAGCGGGTGCGTCTTCTTCACCATCGTCGGCTCGACGCTAACGCTGATCAGATCGTCCTGGCGCTCAGCAATGCCAAGCAGCTTGACCTCATAGCCGAGGCTTTTGCCGTATTGGATATCTTCCTTCGAAATTTGCGAGATGCCTTTGACGCTGACGTCCGGGAAGCTGAGGCTTGTATGGAAGCCGAGCGTTCCGAGAATCGCCATCTTGCGTGCCGCATCATATCCTTCCACGTCGGAGGTCGGATCGGATTCCGCGTATCCCAGCTCCTGCGCTTCCTTCAGCACGTCCTCGTAGGACGCGCCTTCCTGACTCATTTTGGTCAAAATATAGTTTGTCGTCCCGTTGACGATCCCCATGATCTTCGTAATCCGGTCGGACGAGAAGCCATCGATCAGCGTCCGGATAATCGGAATGCCGCCCGCTACGCTCGCTTCGTAGAAGACGTCGCAGTTTTTCTCGGCTGCCTTGGCGAGAATCTCCGCTCCGTGCAGCGCCATCAAATCTTTATTCGCGGTAACGACATGCTTCCCCTTCTCCAGCGCCGCGAGTATATAGGTTTTCGCCAGCTCGATGCCGCCCATCACTTCGACGACGATCTGAATCGACGGATCGTTTACGATTTCCCAGGCATCTTCCGTGAGGCGGTCCGATTCGAGCGCATACCGGCGAGACTTGGACTTATCCTGCACGAGCACTTTGGCGATGCGGATCTCCGAACCTACCTGTTTTTGCAAATCTTCCTGATGCCCCTCGACGATGCGCAGCACGCCGGTTCCTACCGTGCCCATCCCGAGCAGACCTACTTGAATTGGTTCCATCCTGTTCTCTCCTCCTGAGTTCGCATTGTATCTTTATGAGCCTTGACCGATCAGAGTCGCTTTCCGGACACCGTCCTGGTGACGCAGCACATCCATTAACCGGGCGGCGTTAGGTCCGCCCATCTGGGACGTGTCGACCGACAGCACCACGTTCGCCATGCCCTGCAGCGGAATCGTCTGGTGAATGGTCAGCACGTTGCCCTCCAAGCCGGCGATAACCGCGAGAACCTTCGATAAGATCCCCGACCGGTGCTCCAAATCCATGGACAGCGTCACGAGCCGTTCCCTCTCCAGCTTGTTCAGCGGATGAATGCCGTCCTTATACTTATAAAAGGCGCTCCGGCTGATGCCGACCTGCTCGACCGCTTCGTGAACCGTCTTCGCCTGCCCTTTGGCCAGCAGTTCCTTTGCTTGGATCGTTTTGACGACCGCTTCGGGCAAAATGTCTTCCCGTACCAAATAGTAACGTTCGGTGTCGTCTTCGCTGGAGCCGTTCGCGCTAGTGTCGTGTTCCACAGGCGATTCGTCCTCTCTGTAAAGACTGTTGTTTGTATATAGTGGACATTATACCGAAAACGCCGGATCACGGCAATAGGTGAAATGAAATATAAACGACCGTTTTCAAACAATCCGGAAGAGAGCGCTTTATCCAGCTCCGCCCGGCGTTGGCGCGAAGTTGCCGCTTCCGGGCCGCCGTGCTAAGATGGATAACATGATTGCAGCGAGTGATCGCTTACGAACGGGAGGATACTTTATGAAATGTCGGATGATGGCCGCAGCGATGCTTTTTCACGAAGACAAACTGCTTATGATGAAACGCTCTATGAGCCGGACGCTGAACCCCGGCATGTGGGCCGCGGTAGGCGGACACCTCGAGCCGGAGGAGCTCAGCCGTCCGCGCGACGCATGTCTGCGCGAAATCGCCGAGGAAACCGGCTTTGCCGAAACCGATATCGAGCAGTTAACGCTCCGTTATGTATTGCTCCGCAACAACCAGGGGGAGCTGCGGCAGCAGTTTATATACAGCGGAATCGCGAAGCGGACCGACTTCGTCGATACCGACGAGGGAGAGCTCCACTGGATTCCGGTCGCTAGAGTGTTGGACCGCGACATCCCCTACATCTTCCGCGCCGCCCTCGAGCATTATTTCCGCGAAGGCCCCCGGGACCACGCCTGGGTCGGCACGGCCAACAGGGATACGGCAACCGGCTATCCGCGAGTCGACTGGGTGCCGCTTACGGACCCTCGCTATTGACGGCAGCGGTCCGGGCCGTGGCGGAAGAGTGAAGGCCGTGCGGGTATGGAGGAGACCCGCCGCCTTACGTAACGCATGCGTTACGGTGTTACGGTAAGAGCCCCGAGTTCAGGCACATTCCCGCCAACAAGCCAGCCGCCAGCCAAACTCGCCTCTCCACCGCCTCACCTTGGAGTCTCGTCTTTTTTCCTGCGAATGGCCAGTCTCGCTTCTTCCCGATCGTCGAAATGAACCGTGCCGTCCTTAAAAATTTGATACGTCTCATGGCCCTTGCCCGCTATCAGTACGATATCGCCCGGACCCGCCAGCTCGACCGCTCTTCCGATCGCCTGCTTCCTATCCTCGATCAGCTCGTAGCGGGAGGCGTCGATCCCCGCTGCCTTCAGCCCCTGCTCGATGTCCTGCATAATCGCCGACGGCTTTTCCTTCCGCGGGTTATCCGAAGTCACGATGATATAATCGCTATAGCGGGCAGCCAGCCCTCCCATCAGCGGACGTTTCGACCGGTCCCGGTCTCCCCCGCAGCCGAACACCGTGATCACGCGCCGCTCTGCAAACTCCCGGACCGTAGACAAACAGTTGTCCAAAGAATCCGGCGTATGGGCATAATCAGCCAGTACGAGAAACGGTTGACCTTCGTCGACAACCTCCATCCGTCCGGCCACCCCTTGGATTCGGGCCAGCCCTTCACCAATCACCTCGAGCGGGACGCCTTCGACGAGACAGCTGGCGGCGGTAGCAAGCGCGTTGTACACATTAAACTTCCCGACCATCTGGAGCTGTACCTGAATCGTGCCGGTGTACGAACGCAGTTCAAACTCGGTTCCCCTCGCCGTTAACCGGACATTCGAGGCGGTCACGTCGGCGTCACTGTGTATCCCGTATGTCACGACCTGAGCGGTCGTTTGCTTTCGGAAATAATCGGAGGCCGGATCGTCGATGTTAAGGACGGCATACTTGCGCTTGGACGCATCCGGGGAGAAGGCGTTGCCCATTCTGGAGAACAGCAGCCCCTTGGCCTCCCTGTACCGTTCCATCGTGCCGTGATAGTCGAGATGATCCAGCGTCAAGTTGGTAAAAACCGCCGTTCTGAACTCACAGCCGATGACACGCCCCATATCGAGCCCCTGGGAAGTCGCCTCCATGACGCAATAGTCGGTCTGATGGTCCGCCATTTTCCTCAGATTCGCTTGCAGCTTGTAGGACTCCGGGGTGTTGATATCCGTTTCGTGCTGCATCTCTCCGATCTTCGTTCCGATATTGCCCATCAATCCGGTGCGGTAGCCGGCATAAGCCAATACCGCTTCGATCATATGGCTGGTGGTCGTTTTGCCATTCGTCCCGGTTACGCCGATTACCTTCAACTCCGAACTTGGATATCCATAGAAATGCGCCGTCATCACAGCCATCGCATAACGGGCGTCCGGCACCTGAATCGTCGGCACGGCCAGCCCGACCTCGCGTTCGACGATCAGCGCGGCCGCCCCTGCACGAACCGCTTCCTCCGCATACGGGTGGCGGTCCTCCTGCAAGCCCGGTATCCCCGGAATGCAAATAAACAAATCGCCGGGACGAACCTGCTTCGAGTTCATCGCAAATCCGCTGATTTCCATCTCCATATTTCCGGACGTCCGGGCAATGGTAAGCAGATTCGCCATTTCGTTCAGCTTCATAATAAGCAACCCCCTTTACGTCACGCAGCTTCAAAGTGTCCGCTGCTCATCCTGCACCAACAGGCATATTCAAGTCAGTTCATTTTCAAGTTCGTTTATTGCATTCGCCCAGCTTCTCCCATTATAAGCGTCTACAGCCTGGTTGGCATCTGTCGCTTTCTCTCCAAATATAAAAAACTGCCGAAGCTTCGCCCCGGCAGTGTATGGTACAACTTTGCGATTGTCATTCCTGCTCGACAAATTCAAATTCAAAGTCGCCGATCCGGACCATATGTCCGTCCTGGGCTCCTTTTTTGCGCAACGCCGCTTCAATTCCCGACTTGCGCATCGTCACGCCAAACCGCATAAGCGCATCATACGAGTTCATGTTGATCCGCTTGAGCATCTTCTCCACCGCGACACACTCGACAACGAACGTATCGTTTTCCCGGCGGATCGTAAACTCGTTCTCGTCTTCTTCCTTCTCGAAGCGGTATATTTTACGCTCCTCGACATCCACCACTTCTTCGACAAGCGGCGTTTCTGGAATTTGCTCCAGCAGATCGGCCGCCCGGTACAGAAGCTCCCGCACGCCCTGCTGGGCTACAGCCGAGATCGGGAAAATTTCCATCTCCCCATGTCCGTCTCGCTCCAGCTTCTCGCGGAACAGCTTCAACTGCTCGTCCGCCCCCGGCATATCCATCTTGTTGGCCGCGATGATCTGCACCCGCTGCGACAGCTTCTCGTTGTAGAGGCGCAGCTCTTCGTTAATCTTGAGCCAGTCGTCGTACGGATCGCGTTCCTCGGTAGCCGCCATGTCGAGGACATGGATGATCAGCCGCGTCCGCTCCACATGGCGCAAAAACTCGTGACCGAGCCCTACGCCTTGATGCGCGCCTTCGATCAGCCCCGGCAAATCCGCCATAACGAAGCTGCGGCCTTCCCCTACATCAACGACGCCAAGGTTCGGCGTAATCGTCGTGAAATGGTAGGCGCCGATCTTCGGCTGAGCGGCCGATACGACCGACAGCAGCGTCGATTTCCCTACGCTCGGGAAACCGACAAGCCCGACGTCCGCCATCACCTTCAGCTCCAGGATGACCCAGCGCTCCTGGCCTTCCTCGCCGTTCTCGGACAGATAAGGGGCCGGATTGCTCGGCGTCGAAAAACGCATGTTGCCGCGGCCGCCGCGGCCGCCCTTGCCGACGACGACCTCCTGGTCGTGCCGGGTCAAATCGGCAATAATCTCGTGCGTGTCGTCATCGATCACAATCGTGCCCGGCGGCACCCGCACGATCATATCGTCCGCGTTCGCCCCGTGCATTCCCTTCGTCTTGCCTTTTTCGCCGCGCGGCGCCTTGAAATGCTTCTGATAACGGAAATCGATCAGCGTTCGCAGTCCCTCGTCGACGCGAAATACAACGTCTCCGCCTTTGCCTCCGTCACCGCCGGCCGGCCCGCCTTCCGGCACGTACAGCTCCCTCCGGAACGAAATGATACCGTCCCCGCCGTTGCCGCCTTTTACGAAAATTTTTGCTTTATCTAAAAACATCCTACACCTCGTCCTATACGCCTAGTACAATTTTAGAGCTTATCCATGGGATGAAAAGCTCTAAATTTGAATTAGTGGCACATGAATGTCAAATACCGCCTTCTCGTTGTCGTACACAGCTCCACTTGCGATTCTAAGCTTGGATCGGCCTGCCCCGACCGCCTCGCGCAGTTCATGAAGCAACTCTTCGCGCCGATAGCCGCCGTCGTAGTCGAAACCGATTACTAGGAACTCGGACTGAACCGACAGCTTTAAGCGCAGCCGGTTCACATCGCCGTCCGCCGGAGCGACGCCCTGTCTCGTAAATGCTTCGATCACGGCAATAATCGCATCCGAAACCGTCCCCGAATCGACCGAAAGCTGGGAGAGCTGCACATCCGGTCCCAGCTCCACGTCGAGCCGGATCGACCGGCACCGTGCCCGGTAACACTGCAAATAAACGACCAAAGCCGGATCTCCCAGCTTGGAGATGCAGCTTTCTCCGATCAGCTTTTCTCTTATCGTTTCCATGTAATCGTGCATTTTATCATATTTTTTTAACTTCAAGTAGCCGTAGAGCACTTGAATGTCGTTCATCCAATCGTGGCGGAAATGATTAAGCGTCTCCGCGAACAGCTCATCCTTACTTCCGGAACGGATGGCCGGCTGGTCCAATTCGTATCGCTGCGCATTTGAATTCATCTTGATTCCCCGTTTGCTTCAACTTCTTCCACAGTATAGCATGACAGGTTCAAAATAAAAACCCCCGGTCCTGCAAGACCGGAGGTTAAACGCTGATCGGATCGATCAGAAACTTACATTTCGGAAGCGGCTGCTACTGGAGCGGCTTCTACCGGGTAGACGCTCACTTTTTTGCGGTCACGGCCCAAACGCTCGAACTTCACAACGCCTTCCACTTTCGCGAAAAGCGTATCATCCGTACCGCGGCCTACGTTCTCACCCGGATGGATTTTCGTTCCGCGCTGACGAACGAGAATGCTTCCCGCTGTCACCGATTGGCCGTCTGCACGCTTAACGCCAAGGCGCTTCGCAATGCTGTCGCGACCGTTCTTCGTGGAACCTACTCCTTTTTTGGATGCGAACAACTGCAGGTTCAGTTTTAACATCGTAGTCTACCTCCTTCTTTCGTTAGTCAAGACTGCTGCAAAGCGATATATTTGCCGTACGCGTCCTCGATCGTCTCCAGCATCGCCAGCATCGATTCGAGAAGCAGCTGAATTTGCTTTGTCGTTTCCACATCCGTTCCTTGCGGAATACGGACGTTCAGATAACCTTCGCGCATGTCGTTCGGAAGGGCGACTCCCGTCAATTTCTCGACGGCGTTCACCGTACCGACCGTTACGGCAGATACCCCGGCACATACGATATCGTGCCCCGGCTTGCCGTAAAACGCGTGTCCGGATACCGTAAAAGCTTCAATCGTCCCGCTCTCGCGGCCTCGCTTGATGTTCACCCGGATCATATCGAGACACCTTACGCTTGGATGCTGTCGATAATCACTTTAGTGTACGGCTGACGATGACCTTGCTTGCGGCGATAGTTTTTCTTCGCTTTGTATTTGAAAACGATGATTTTCTCGCCTTTGCCGTGCTTCTCCACTTTACCGGAAACCGTTGCTCCGGATACGAGCGGAGTGCCTGCTACCAAACCGTCTTCTTTCGATACAACCAATACGCGGTCAAACGTTACGACATCACCTGCGTTAGCTGTCAACTTCTCTACGTAGATTGCGTCGCCTGCTTGAACTTTGTATTGCTTGCCGCCAGTTTCAATAATTGCATACATGCTTTGCGCACCTCCTCATGTCTCAGACTCGCCTTGTCCCAGGTGACGGCTCCGCGGCACAATGCCGGCGAAGTCGCACTTATGACCCGACTCGAGCGGTTACAGCATGTGCTCATGCGCACATACCTAAGTATTCTACCACAGCAATCCGCATGAAGCAAGAGCTTTCTCGCGGTCTGCTCCCGGAAATACGGCCTCATCGCCGGCTTGCGCTTTGGTCATTCAAAGTTATTTTTTGCGCGGATACGTTTTTCGTTCCACGGCCACTTTGCCCGACCCGCCGCATGTATGGCATACGGTCATCATCGAATCGTCGAGACTTTCCCTTGCTTTCTTGCGCGTAATTTCCATAAGCCCGAGCTTCGTCCAGCCGACGGCGAACGTCTTCGTGCGATCCCGGCTAAACGATTGTTCCAGCAGCGCGGCAATATCCGTCCGATGCTTGTCCGACGACATGTCTATAAAGTCGACCAGAACGATGCCGCCGATATCGCGCAGCCTCAGCAGCCGTGCGATCTCCTCCGCCGCTTCCGCATTCGTCGTGAACACGGTAGCCTCCGGATCGTCGGTCCCGGTATATTTGCCGGTGTTGACATCGATCACCGTAAGCGCTTCGGTCCGGTCAATTACGAGATAGCCGCCGCTGCGCAGCCACACTTTACGCTTCATCGCCCGCTCGAGCTGCTCGCGAACCCGGTACGCCACCTGCACAGGCTCGAGCCCTCTGTAGATGCGGATCCGATTTGCCAGCTCGCCGGATATTTCGCGTACGCGGCGGACGAGAATCTCGCCCCTCACCGGATCGTCGATTACGAGCTCGTCCACCCGGTCGGTAAAGGCGTCCCGCACGACACGCTCAAGAACGCCCGGCTCCTTGTACAGCAGAGCAGGAGCCGCGGACTTTTCGGAACGGCGGACGATGTCTTCCCATTCGGAACGCATCACGTTCAAGTCCCGCTCCAGCGCGGCCTGGGTCTCGTCAGCCGCAACCGTGCGGATAATGATGCCTTCCCCCGGCCGGCGCATTCGTTCGGCGATTTCCTTGAGACGCGAGCGTTCCTGCTCGGAACCGATCTTACGGGATACTCCCACGTAATCGGCGGCCGGCATATACACGATCCACCGTCCGGGAAGCGAGAAATGGGTCGTAATGCGCGCCCCTTTCGTTCCCAGAGGTTCCTTGGCCACCTGAACGAGTATATGCTGCCCGGGCCGGATCAGATCGGAGATCGGCGGCTTGACGGACGGAATTTTATCCATGTGGGCCGGTAAAATATCATCGATGTACAAAAAAGCGTTTTTCTCCAGCCCAATATCCACAAAGGCGGCCTGCATGCCAGGCAGGACGTTGACTACTTTCCCCATATATACACTGCCTACCAGCTGTTTCTCGGCAGGTCCCTCCGTGTAAAACTCTGTAAGCACCCGGTCTTCCAGCAGAGCGACCTGAGTCGAGCCGTCACGGCAATGCACGATGATTTGCTTCAATGAAACCTCACCACCTCACCTTATAGTGCGAGTTCAAAAAGTCCGGTTATCAGCACCGAGAAGATTGGATGAAGCTAGGAAATGAGGAGCGGAGCGTAGTGGCAGCTACGTGAGCACCGGAAATTCCGGCTGAAATCAATATTCGATGTCGAGCAGGCTTCCTGATCTGCTTCGTGATCAAAAGTGGGCTTTTTGAACAACCTCGTATAGCCTTTCTATTCTAACACGAAAATGTCGCTAACGGCACTTCCAGGTCGATTTAACTGAAAATAAACGTACAGCAGCTTCTGTTCGGGGAGGACTGCTTGAATGCGGCCTTGTTCGCTCATAATGTAGACGAGATGATATTTGTCGCGCATAAATAAACGAACGATCTCGGCAACGGTCCGGTGTCTGTAGATGACGATCGGCTGGGCAAGAGTGCCCTTGTCGATTAGACGATCCGTAACCGGCTCCCGGTTCATCAGAAACCGCATAAACTGAAAAGGAGCGTTCCTGTAGCCGTACCAATTGGAGTAGGCAAGGAAGATCGAGATCATAAGCAGATTGAGATGGATTCCGCTCGATCGGAACCCGAGCAACGCCGCGGCGGCCAGCAGGAGGGAGAGCAGCAGGCTGACCAGACTGACCAGTACGAGCGTCCGGTAATACGGTAGCCAGCGGCTGACGAGCGCCTGCATCACTTTGCCGCCGTCGAGCGGCAGGACGGGAAGCAGGTTGAATGCGCCGATCATCAGGTTCGCTTTTAGAAAATAGTCGCTCCACTCCGCTTCCCACCAGCCGAGTCCTCCCATAGCGAGTGCAAGCAGCGCCATCCAGCCGTTCTGCAGCGGCCCGGCCAAAGCGACGACCGTCTCCTGAAGCGCGCTGGAACGGCCCCCGTCCTCCGTCTCGGCTACGCCGCCGAACGGCAGCAGCTGCACGCGGATTACTTTCCAGCCGAAGCTTCTCGCTGCAGCGACATGACCGAGCTCATGAATCAGCACAATCACAAAAAGCGTGAGCAGCTCCGCGAAGTAGCCTGTCGCGACTGCGGCGAGCATCAACAGCAAAAACAGCGGATGCAGGCGGAACGTAATCCCCCGCAGTTTAATCAAAAGGGATCACTTCTGTCGGATTGACGTATTGGTTGTCCTTTTTGACGACAACGTACAGCTTGCCCGCTCCGCCAGCGGCATCTGTAGTTACGCTTCCGATCGTCTCTCCGCCGTTCACCCAATCGTTTTTTTGCAGCGTCGTGCTTTGCAGCCACGCATACGTGGACTGCAGGCCGTCCGCATGCTGAACGACCACTACCGTCCCCTTGTCCGTCCCGCTGCTGACAGAGACGACCCGGCCGGTATCGATCGCGATAACCGCCGCCAGCGGCTCGGTCCGCAGCGTAATGCCGAGATCTCCGTCGCCGCTGCGGCTGACGATTTTGCCGGTAACGGGAACGTAGATCCGTCCAAGCGAGGATGTACTCGCTTTTTGTGCTTCCGGTGCTTCTTTCTCCCGGATGGCCGGGAGCCAGGCGGGCACGCCCCCGAACGACCGCTCATACCAGGCCGCCACCGCGGTGAAGTCGTAATCGACGGTTAGAGCGGTCCGCACCCACGCCTGCCCCCGCTGCGCCGTCGGATGGTCGAGCTGGAACAGCCCCCATACGCCTGCGAATACGACGGCGCTGAGGCCGAGCTTGACCCAAATTTGCCGTACGCTCGGCGGTGTCATCCCGCCGTTGTCCGGCGTATCCGTCCATCCCGGCTGTTCCGCCCGCCCCATCGCCGTCCACCGTTCCTGCTCGCGGCGCTTCCATACGAACTCCGGGTCGTCCATCCGGTCGTCGCGGGCCGAAGGCAAGTCCTCCCGGCCGCTGCCGTTCAGGTTTGCGGGCCGGTACTGCGAAGAGTCGTGTCCGCTGCGCTCCCTTTGCCCGTCATAGGCATCCCCGTGAAACACGGTTTTGTCATTGCCCGAACGCATCCCCTGCTCGGATGCGACTATTTGCTTCATACGGTCCATTCGCCGCTGCCGGACGTTCGACTTGACTTCCATAGAGGTTCCCCCTCGCTGCTCCGCTCCCCTTTAAGGAAACAGACAGGCTTCTTCCCTACATCCTATGAGCCGGAATGAACGGCTATGACTAGGGGAGGCGCACTTGGGACAGGCCGCCTGAACGAAAAACGCCCCGCTGCGGACAGGCTGCGGAACGTTTCGGCATTCAGGTCGTGTGGAACGTATCATCGTCGGATTCATTCAGTAAAGCGACTTGGGCTCGGGATGCGCATGGACGCTTACGACGATGCCTACGGCCATCATGTTGATCAGGATGGAAGAGCCTCCGTAGCTGATAAACGGAAGCGTAATGCCTGTGAGCGGCATGATTCCGATCATCATCCCGATATTTTCGAACACCTGGAAGACGTACATCGAGACGATCCCGATGATGATATAGGAACCGGCCCGGTTCTGGCTTTGGATCGAAATATAAATCATCCGGTAAATCAGCAAAAAGTATAACAACAGCAGCACGGACGATCCGACGAAGCCGAACTCCTCCCCGATGACGACGAAAATCGAATCGGAATACGGAAGCGGAATAAAGCCCTTCTGGATCGAATCCCCCTGCAAATACGATTCGCCGGTCAAGCCGCCGGAGCCGATCGCCCTCATCGAGTTATGCACCTGGTACTTGGCGTCCGCACTCGCCGAATCCGGATCGACGAACGTGTGAATCCGGTTAATCCGGTGAACCCATTGTCCCATGTCGTTATCTTTTAAATATTGGACGACCGGATCGTAGTACAGCTGGAACAAATAGAAAAAGAGTGCGATAAAGCCTGCAATGAGCCCGGCTCCGATCAGAAAATGCGTATATTTGATATTTCCGATCCAGTACATGACGATCAGGACGACGATGAATATAATCGCGTTGCCGAGATCCGGCTGTATCACGATCAGCGCCGTCGGCACCATGACGATCAGACCGATCGGAACGATTTCCCGCCAAAAGCGCAGCGGTTCCCCTTCCCGCCTGGCAAGAAACGCCGCTACCGCAATAATGGCAAGAAGCTTCATTAACTCGGCCGGCTGAAAGTTGAAACCGCCGAACGGAAGTTCAAACCAGCTTTTGGCCGAGTTTTTCTCTACTCCGAAAAAGTAAACGGCAACCAGCAGCAGGACGCCGATGCCATACGTGTACCAAGCGGTCTTGACGAGCAGCCGATAGTCGAACAGCATCACGCAAAACAGCACGACGAAGCCGATGCAGTAATTGATGACATTTTTGACGTCCGTCCCTTGGAACAGCGGATCGTTAGCGGTGGCGCTATGAACGACAAGCGTGCTGATGATCATGAACAATACCATCAATATAACGATAGACCAGTCGGTTCGCTTCAATTTGTCCAGCAAGCTTTACTCATCCCATTCCAAGAAACTTCTTCATTTTCCCGAATACGCCCGTCTTCTCCTCAAGCGGCATTAACGGCACGGTGTCGCCCAGGATGCGCCGGGCGATGTTGCGGTAAGCGATAGCAGCCCGCGACTTCGGATTCATGACCGTAGGTTCGCCGCTGTTCGCCGACTTGATGACGGCTTCATCGTCGGGTACGATACCGAGCAAGTCGATCGACAGCACCGAGCAGATCTCGTCGATATCGAGCATCTCGCCCTTTTTCATCATATTCGCCTTGACGCGGTTAATGATCAGCTTCGGCCCGTGCACCCGCTCCTGCTCGAGCAGGCCGATGATCCGGTCCGCATCGCGGACGGCCGCCAGCTCCGGCGTCGTCACCACGATCGCTTTGTCCGCTCCGGCGACGGCATTTTTGAACCCTTGCTCGATTCCGGCCGGACAGTCGATAATAACGAACTCGAATTCTTTTTTCAGCTCGACGATGATGTCGCGCACCGCCTCCGGGGAGACGGCGTGTTTGTCTTTCGTCTGGGCGGCCGGCAGCATATACAGCTCCTCGAACCGCTTATCCTTGATCAATGCTTGCGGCAGCCGGCACCGGCCCTCCGTAACGTCGACGATATCGTAAATGATCCGGTTCTCCAGCCCCATCACGACGTCGAGATTACGCAGTCCGATATCGGTGTCGACCATACATACTTTTTTGCCCAGCAAAGCAAGAGCGGTCCCTACATTGGCCGATGTCGTCGTCTTGCCGACTCCACCCTTGCCTGAAGTAATGACGATTGCCTCTCCCATGCGTCAATCATCTCCTTTACTTGCCACCGAACGGATGGTCCGGCCGTAACCGGTGAAGCTGATTTATTTTATCGATTTGCATCTTCCCGTCCCGGATGAAAGCGAACTCCATCGTCGCGTCATCGAACCCCCATTCGTCCGGAGGGCGGCTGATGACGTCGGCGATCCGCAGCTGTGTCGGGCGCATGTAGGATGCCGCAATAACGGCTCTGTCGCCCCCGTCGATTCCCGCGTGCGCCATGCCGCGCAGCGCTCCGAGCACGAAGATGTCTCCGGTGCACAGCAGCGTGCCGCCAGGGTTAACGTCGCCGAGATACAGCACGTGGCCCTCGTGGCGCACCGTTTGTCCCGAACGGATAATTCCTTTCAGAATCGTAACGCGGTCCGGCGGCGGCTCCTGCTGCTCCGGCCCCGGGAGGTCGGAATCCATATGCTGAACCTGCAAGTTTCCTTTGCGGACAAGCAGCTCCCTGATCGATTCTTTTTCTTCTTCCGTTGCGGAGCGTTTCCCCAGCTTGACGCTTACTTGAACGGCCGGACCGGTTAGTACGGTGCGGTTCGTCTTGTCCAGCTTATGCTCCAGTTCCTGCATCACTTCGGCGAACGGGCACGAATCGTCGATCACGAAGACAAGCCCTTCCTTGACACCTTTAATCGTAACGCGATGTTTCGTTTCCGTCATCGGCACGCGTTCACCCCCTATCGGCCATTCGTCTGACAGAATGCCTTTCGCGCCAGGCAGCATCCGGCACTGTCATTTTTCTTCCGATT
This sequence comes from Paenibacillus sp. MAH-35, assembly GCF_058135425.1. Lineage (NCBI taxonomy): Bacteria > Bacillati > Bacillota > Bacilli > Caryophanales > Paenibacillaceae > Paenibacillus > Paenibacillus sp. MAH-35. Next base: position 383,172 of record NZ_JBYUPU010000001.1, on the reverse strand, counting down.
CCCGTTTTCTCTCGGCCGCCTTCTCCAGCCATTTGCGAACCGGAACGTACAGCAGCAGCGCAATCAGCGCGTTAAACAGCATGCTTGGCAGCATCTGGTGCAGAAACGTCCATTGAAAATCCATCCGGACGACGCCCAGAAAAAACCGGTATATGCCGTATACGATCGAATCGTAGGCGAACGAACCCAGCAAGACGACGATCAGACTCGTGAAGAGGCCTTGATAAGGAAGACGGAAGGTCAATCCCGCCACGTATCCGACGAGCCCCATGCTGAACGAATGAACGCCCAGAGCATGACCGTAATAGATGAAATCTTGCAAAAATCCGAAAGCGAGTCCGTAGGCGAGCGCCTGATACCGGTTTTTGTACAGGGCGGCGAACAGCACCCCGACTAAGACGATATGCGGAACGACCAGCACCTGGGACTGCCATACGGGAGGAATGATCCATTCCAAAATCGTGCCTTCCAGCAAGAAAAGAACGAACAGAAATATCGAGATCACGTAGCGCTGCATCATTCACCTCATAGCTCCGGCACTTCGATGACGAACACTTCGCGCAAATGGTTGAACGAAGTGAACGGCTTGATAAGCGCCGTATGGGTGATGCCGAATTCACCTTCGTCGCGCGAGACGACCTCGCCGATCTGGATGCCTCTCGGGAACAACTGTCCGATTCCGGATGTGACGACTGTATCGCCCACTTCCAGTGTATCTACCTTTGGAATTTTGTTCATGACGAGCAGACCTTTTTCCCGGTCGTAACCTTCCAGAATGCCGTAAGATTCGTTTTCCTTGCCCTTAATCGTTACCGCGATCGCCTTGGAGCTGCTCGTATCAAGATCGGTCAGCAGCTGGACGTTGGAATAAAACGGAGAAACGGTAACAACGCGGCCGATCAGACCGTCGACGGACATCACCGCCATATTCGCCTTGATGCCGTCCTTTTCGCCGAGATTAATGACGATCGTGTTATTAAACGGGTCCGGGCTTGAAGCGAATACTTCGGCGATCCGGTATTTGTACTGGGTCGATTGCTGCTGCCGTTCGGTAAATCCGAGCGCGTCCATCAGCCGCTTGTTCTGGGCTTCCAGATCGTTCAGACGCGCCGTGTCCTTGGCGTACTGCGTAATCGTCAGCTTCAGTTGACGGTTCTCCTCGTACAGCACGGACATCCGGCGTATATCTTCAAACAAGCCCGCTACGGCGCGAGCAGGCTTGTTGATCCATCCCTGGACCCAAGTGACGGTATCCTTCACAAATCCTTCCGGCCAGGACATATGCCCCCGGCCGCCGAACGAAAATCCGATCAGGGCGACGAAAAAGATTACGCCCGACATCAAAATAATAAGTCTTTTATTCCCCAGCCATTTGAACAAAGCAAACACCTTCCAGCGGTCTGTCCCCAGGCTTGCCGCGAGCTCCTCTCCGCCGCGCATGCAGTCGCCTAGGCTCCTGCAGCGTTATATCAGCAAGCTTAACGAACTCCCCTTGGAGCGGTACCTGTTTTTGATTTGAAGAGATGAATGTTGTCGAGCGCGCGGCCGGTTCCGATCGCGACGCAATCCAGCGGATTCTCCGCTACGAGCACCGGCATGCCGGTCTCTCTGGCGAGCAGCTTGTCCAGGTTGCGCAGCAGCGCGCCGCCGCCTGTAAGCACGATGCCCCGGTCCATAATATCCGCAGCCAGCTCGGGCGGACACTTCTCCAGCGTCGCTTTCACTCCGTCGACGATGTTGTTGACCGTATCGGCCAGCGCCTCCGTAATCTCGTCCGACGATACCGGCAGCGTCTTCGGCAAGCCGCTGACCAGGTCGCGCCCGCGGATCTCGATCGTCTGCGGCTTGTCCATCGGCATCGCGGAGCCGATATCCATCTTGAGCTGCTCGGATGTACGTTCGCCGATCATCAGATTATATGTTCTCTTGATGTATTGCATGATCGCCTCATCCATCTCGTCTCCGGCGACCCGGACCGATTTGTACGTAACGATGCCGCCGAGCGAAATGACGGCAATCTCTGTCGTTCCCCCGCCGATATCGACCACCATGCTGCCGGTCGGCTCCCACACCGGCAAATCCGCGCCGATCGCCGCCGCAAACGGCTCCTCGATCGTATACGCTTCGCGGGCTCCCGCCTGCTTCGTCGCATCTTCCACTGCGCGTTTCTCTACCGCCGTAATGCCGGAAGGAACGCACACCATGACGTTGGGCTTGCGCGGAAACAACACCCGCTGCTTCTGGGCCTGCTTCAGAAAATAATTAATCATCGTCGATGTCGTCTCGAAATCGGCGATGACTCCGTCTTTCATCGGACGGACCGCGCGGATGTTGCCCGGCGTGCGCCCGATCATTTTTTTGGCGGCGTCTCCGACCGCTTCGATCGTTTTTGTATCAGTACGCAGAGCGACCACAGACGGCTCTCTGACCACAATTCCTTTACCTTGAACATATACAAGCGTATTGGCTGTTCCAAGATCAATGCCCAAATCTTTCGTGAAGCTACCGAACATAAATTGCTTGTCTCCTTTCATCCTACGGACGGACTGCTTGTCCGTCATATCATTATATTACATCAACCCTAGTTCCTTCAAACTAATGCTTGAGCGGTCTCCGATAATTACATGGTCGAGCACGTCGATGCCGATCACCGCGCCCGCTTCGACCAGTCTGCGCGTAATCTCGATATCTTCCGGACTCGGCGTCGGATCGCCGCTCGGATGATTATGCACGCATATGATAGAAGCGCTGCTTCGTTTGATTGCAGCGAGAAATACTTCGCGGGGGTGCACGATCGAAGCGTTCAGGCTGCCGATCGACAGCGTTTCCTGTCCGATCACATGATTTTTCGTATTCAAGAACAAGCAGACGAAATGCTCTTTTTGTAAATAGCGGAGTTCTTCCGTCAGTAGGAGGGAAACGTCCTGAGGGGACCGGATGGTCACGGTTTCGGGCTGGACCGTGCGGGCAATTCTTCTGCCGAGCTCGATACCGGCTTGAATTTGCAGCGCCTTTGCGGAACCGATTCCTTTCAGCTTCGTCAATTGAGCCGTACTCATCTCGACAAGCTGCCTGAGGCCGCCAGCTTCGTTAAGCAGCCGCTGGGCCAGCGAAACCGCCGACTCGTTGATCGTGCCAGTTCTCAGCAAAATCGCGAGCAGCTCGGCGTTGCTAAGCGCCTGCGCTCCCGCTTGAAGCATTCTTTCCCTGGGCCGCTCCTCTTGGGGTACATTCCGTAACGTGTATGCGGAGGATTCCATCATTTCCCCTCTTTCGACAAAAAATGGATCGATTCGATATCCATCCATTATAACACCTCTTCTATTTTACACGAAATGGTTCGAAAAAAAATCGCCGGATTGGTCCGCCGCCTCAAAAAAACTGCACTGCCGTCGCTTAAGCCCGGGCGAGAGGAACAAATTCCTGTTCGGAAGCCGGAATCGTTCTGGAAACCGGTCAAATGACGACAAATCCTGCACAAGTAATAAGTAATGCAGGAACTAGGAACGTGTCTTAGAAATGAAGCGGAAATAAAAACAGCAGCTGAGGCAGGCTCGCCGACAGTTGCCGGATTCGTCGTTTCTTGTGTGGTTACGCGGGCCAGGAACGACTTGAACCCCGCTCGGGAGCGGGGTTCAAGGTACGGCCGGCAGGCCATTCGCCTCAGCCAGAGGCGGACTTGCCTTTGGATATCGAGGTCGGTTTGCCGGTAGGCATCGAATTCGTCTCCAGCGCGATGACATCGGGAAGCGACAAGATTTCGTCGATCGCCCGCAGCAGTTTGTCGGTGCTGACTGTCCTCAGATTAAACCGGAGCTCCATCGTCGCGTCCATGGCCGCATCGAACGACTCGGGACTGGTGGATTGCATGACCAGATTTTTAATCTGAATGCCTTGCTCGCCGAACTTCGTAGCCACTCGCCCGAGGCTGCCCGGACGGTCGAAAATTTTGATCATCACTTCCTGATTGCGCCGGTGGCGCAAAAGATGCTTCTCCCATTTGTTCAACAGAAACAAGCTGACCAAGACGATAAATGTCGCAAGTACGGCCGCGTAGTAGAAACCGGCGCCGACCGACAGGCCGATCGCGGCTACCACCCATACCGAGGCGGCTGTCGTCAGCCCCGATATGCTCGACCCGTTGCGGATGATCGCTCCTGCGCCGAGAAAACCGATCCCGCTTATAACTTGAGCCGCGAGCCGGGCCGGGTCGGTCCGTACGTTAGGCTCCGCCACGAACTGGGAAAATCCGTAGATGGACAGCAGCATGATGGACGCCGAACCGAGACAAACAAGGATATGAGTTCTGAATCCCGCAGCATGATTGCTCCATTCCCGCTCCAAGCCGATGAATCCGCCTAAAACGGCGGCCAGTACCATCCTAATTGTCAAATCAAGATGTGAAATCTGCCAAACGCTTTCGTCTATCATGCTCTGCACCCTTCCTTACGCTCGTTTTTCGCGTCAGCGGCAAGTTTAGGGTCCGGGAAATGGGTCCTTTATTTTCTTAATCAATAAGAAAACTAGATACGATCCAAGTCCTTCCATCCCGCTGCACATGTTTAAACAAACAAGTCATAGGCTATCGGGATTTCTCGACGTCTCCACCCGTGCATCCTATTTAATTGTAAAATGGTTCCCGGTCCAAATAAAACTTAATAATTATTTAACATTATCGTTCCAATTGTCACTTTTGTCAATAGGCTTCCACCTATGATGTGAACAAATATTCCATAGCGGTGATAGAGCCTGTACCATGAATCGACAATACCAGCATTGGCGGCTGATATGTGTGTCACCCGCTGCCCGGAGTCTGCAACGAAGTAAGAGTCCGATGCCCCTTTCGGATCGATCCGCTTGCGCCAGGATCATGCCGGGGTGAAACCGGATGCGGCGGGGTGGATTTCGCCAGCGTGCTTCCGTGAATTCCTGAAGCCGCATGCCGGACCGGTACGACGCATCTGCAATCAGAAGTTGGCCTGCCGAACGCATCCTCGCTTCGCCCCCGTCAAGAACCTAAACTTTCTGGCGACAATCAAAAAGCGCGCGGCCTAAAGCACCCGCACGCCCAACTCCTCCAGCATTTCGCCAAGCAGCCGGACCGACATGCCGACCACGTTAAAATAATCGCCCTCGATCTTCGCGACGAGCAGCGCTCCGATTCCTTGAACCGCATACGCCCCGGCTTTGTCCGCCGGCTCTCCGGTAGCAACATAACGCCGGATACGTTCCTCGTCCATCGGCTTCATCGTGACATGGGACACTTCGTGCCGCGTGATCACTCGTCCGGTACGCACCTCGACGCAAGTAATACCGGTGTACACCTGATGCGTTCTGCCGGCGATCGTTCCCAGCATATCGGCGGCGTCCTGCTCGTCCTTCGGTTTGCCCAGAATGCGGCCGTCCAGAACGACCACCGTATCCGAACCGATGACGATGCCGTCTTCCCCGTCCGGGACCCGTCCGCTCACCGCCTGCGCTTTGCGCAGCGACAACTGCTCCACCAGCGCATCGGGAGCCGTTCCCTCCGGCATCGATTCGTCCACATCCGCCGCGTCGATCCGGTAAGGCAAGCCGATCGTGCCGATCAGCTCCTGCCTTCTCGGCGAACCTGACGCCAAAATTAATACAGACTGCTTGTCCAATACGCTCTCTCCTTCCGATTCCGGCCCGTTGCTACAGCTTCCGGTAGATCCATATCGCCGCAGCGATTCCAATTATACTGATCACATTCAGCTTAACCTGAATGAACAGATCGTATTGCACCACGTTCAGGTCGGCCTTCGGCTCCCATCTCAATTGCGCCGACTTGGTCAGGAACGAAAGCCACGATACCGGCTCCAGCAGTTGGGTGACGATCGCGGCGGCCAGCAACCCGAGCAGCAGAAACAGAAATAGCGTAAAACCGTTTTTTTTCATCCGGATTCGCCCTCTCGCGATGCTTGCGGCATCCTAATCTTTTGCACGGTCCCATTATACGATGGAATTCAGGCCGTTGACAACGAGGCGCAAATCCGCCGCCGGACCGCCTTTGACCGCCCGCTGGTTAACTTTTCCTGCATACTTGGAGCTTCGATTCCATGTAAAATAGAACCCGGGAGGGACTTGCACGCATGAGAACCGGACTTCTATCGCTGCTGCTGGCGGCAATTGCTCTTCTTGCCGTACCCGCGCAGGCATTCTCCGCCAAGACGGTCGTAGTAGACGCCGGACACGGCGGACAAGACCCCGGAGCCGTAGGGGTCAACGGGTTGTATGAAAAAAGCGTCAACCTCGACGTCGCCCAAAAGCTGAAAGAGCAGTTGATCCAGCGAGGATACGAGGTCGTAATGACCCGGACCGCAGACGAATACTTAAGTTTAGCCCAGCGAGTCGAACAAACGAATGCGGCCCAGCCTTCGCTGTTCGTCTCGGTACATGCCAATTCACATCCAAACCCGAACGTCAGCGGTTCGCTCGTCTTGTACTATGACAGCGATTACCCTCAGGAGAGCTATCCGGCAAGCGAGGCGATGGCCAAGCTTTCACCGGAGAGCAAAAAGCTCGCCAATCTCGTCCTGAAAAACATCATCTCGGAAACGGGCTTTGCCGATAAAGGCATCGTCCCGAGCGCCGCCTATGTGATTCGAATGGGGCAAGTTCCGAGCATTTTGGTGGAAACGGCATTTTTGAGTCATTCGGGCGATGCCGCCCGTTTGTCCGATTCGTCAGTCAGGCAAAAGCTCGCGGATGGAATCGCCAAAGGAATCGCTGCTTACCTGCCGCTGCCGGACCTGTTTCCGGATTTGGCCGACCATTGGGCAAGGGAAGCCGTCCTTCGCTTGAAGAATAAAGGACTGGTGGAAGGAATCTTTAACCGGTACGAGCCCGACCGCGCGGTGACGCGGGCGGAATGGCTCGCCTTAAGCGACAGGCTGTTCAAGTTCGCGGACCGGCTCCAAGCGGCGGACACGCCGGACACAGGCTATCCGGACACAACAACTCCGAAGGAACAGAAGAAGGCAGAGACTTCTTTGCCGACAGATCAGACGGAGGCGGCGCAAGCTCCGTCTTCACCGCCCGTACAGCCGGAATCTGCGTCGCAAGGGCAAGCTTCGCCACTGGCGGAAACTCCACCGACGCGGGCGAATGGATCAGCCGTACAAAGCGAAACAACGGCTGCGCCTAAACCGGCTTCCCGGACGCCGTCTCCGGGGCAGCCGCAATCTTTCAAAGATTTGCCGAAGTCGCACTGGGCGTACGAGACGTTCCAAAACGCCGTACGGCTCGGTTATATGAACGGGTATGAAGACGGCACGATCCGTCCGGACCAGCCGATCACCCGGGGCGAAGTGACGGCCTTGCTGGAGCGGATGACGGCCGAAGCTGGCAAAACCCCGCCCTGGACCGGCCCGGCCGACTTTACCGACGTTCCGCTGAAGCACTGGGCGTCCGGACCGATCTACCGGATGAAGCAGCAAGGAATCATAACCGGAGTAACCGACAAAACGTTCGCTCCCGACAAAAAAATGACGCGGGCCGAAATGGCCGCGCTCATGGATCGCTACGTATCCGCTCCGAAATGAAAAGCGGCCACAACCAAAGAAACGGACCCGTGGACTAACCCACAGGTCCGTTTCATTGGTTATACCTTAATCGCCGCAAGCAGCTCATTTTCCAGGATCAGCGCCTGCATAAGCGACGATTGCGCCTGCCATAAATAAGCCGAGGACGGATTTTTCTTATATTCCTGCATGGAATTGACGGCGGTATTCATGGCTGTCGTCATTTTTTGCAGCACCGCTTTCTCCTCCGCGCCTAGCCCCGCGCCGAACGGGCCGCTCGCTCCGATCCACGCCTGATGCGCCGTAGAGATCGTCTGCATCGTCGCATCGTCAATCGGGGATTGCGACTTTTCCTTCAGCCTGCCCGAGGAGAACCCGAGAATCGACTGCACGAGCTTTTGGCCTTGCGCGAAAAACTGCTCCGCCTGCCCGACCTGCGCCTGCTCACCCGCCCATTTGACCTTGCTGACCGCAGGAATCGAGATCGCCTTCGGATACAGCTCCGCCTTCGGATCGTGCTCCTTCAAAAGCGCCGAAAGCGCGTCGGCGTCGCCCCGAGTTTGCGTAATCCCGACGTAGACGTAATATTTATCGGACGGATGCACGTACGCGGCGAGTCCCTTCTTCTTCCACTCGGCCGCCGCCGTATCCGCCCCCTGCTGATTCGAGAACACGCCGTTTTGCAAAAACGTATAGGACTGCGCAGCGACATTCGCCGGAACGGCTGCCGCGGAGGCGGACGATGCAGGCGCCGCCCCGTCCTTCGCTCCGCCACCCGCGTCGGGCGGTTTCGTTTGTGCCGGCACCGTAGAGCCGTTAGCGGTTGCGTTCGTACCGTTGTTGCCGTCCAGCTTCAGATCGTCTCCGCCAAACATGGAGAGCACGAAAAACCCCATCGCCACGCCGACCGCGACCGCACCGGTAACGGAGGCGACGATTTTCAGCCACGGCGTCCGGTTATGCCGCTCATACCGAGCCCGGGTCATAACCGGACGCGGCACCGCCCGCTCCCGCCTCGGATACTCGAGCTCCGGCTGCTCCGCCTCGGGCCCGTAATATCCGCTCTCGCCGTCGTAACGCTCCTCGCGCTCGATCGGATAACGCTCCTCCCGCAGGGAGGGCTTGGGCGGAATCGGCGGTTCTGTTCTTCCGGATTCGCGAATCGTCCGCTCCACCCGCTCCGTCTCCGCATCGAAGGGACTGCTCCACGCCCCGAAATCAGTCGTAAACTGATTCAGCGGCTGCACATCGACCGGCGCGCGCCTCGCCGGACGCACGATCGTTTCCTGCTCCCAATCGTACGCCTCACGGCTGCCCGGATTCGGCACATGCCGCTCTTCCTCGACTACCGTGAACTCGTCCTTCGATAAAGGTATGACCGGATTCGGCTCTTTGCGGACCGTTTCCCGTCCAGTTTCGTCAAACCGGTACGTAATTCTTGCCTTGTTCATCCCAGAATCACCCCTTGTCCGTGAAACGCTTGTACTCCACTGTATGCGGGACAAGGGGCGATTATTCGCTATTTTCTGATCCGGCTTCTACGTGCCCAGAAGGAACGTGCCGCCCCGCTCCAGCTCGATCCTGTCGCTTACGGCAAATTCTTTCAGATAAGTAAGGATCTCGACCCGGCTCACCGGAACGCCGTTGGCCTGTGCGGGAATGTCGGCGATGAAATGAAGCGTCGCCCACTCTCCGGCCGTCGACCTCACGAAGACGCGATCCTCCGAACGGAGGAAAGCGACAGGCCGGTCCTCGGCATCGTACAGCTTGAACTGAAGCTGTATCATAGCCGTCAGAGCCGCGTCGGCTCGCGCCTTATAATGGACCGCCACTCCATACGTCCCCGGTGCGAACGGCAGCTCCTCCGCCATCCATGCCGTGCCGATCCCGCTCAGAACAACGCCTCTTCCTGTCGGAGAAAGGACAGGAGTCACGTCGGGCGAGCGGACTAAGCCGGTGGGCGACGTACTGTCGGATGTTTTTAGAATCCATTCTCCCTCTGCCGCCGATCCGTTCCCCTCCTCCGACAGCAGAGAGCGGATCAGGTTCATTAGCGGTTTCACGCTGGGCGACAAGGATTCCTTCTCGAGCTCCCGGACTTGACGAATAACGGCTGAAGTTTCGCTGGTTTTGCACCCATCCAGCAGGGCGTACAACTGGGCCGGGTTAACCCCCGACCATTCCAGCTTCCACGTGAACGGGTCCACCGTCAGTTGCTGCAGCGGATTTTGGGCAAACCGGCCGATCAGCGCAAGGCGCCGGTCTCTCCCTGCAGCGCCATCGGCAACAGCCGTCAGCAGCTCCAGCGCCGTCTTCTCATCGATCGCCGCCGGAACCCGGCCCTTCGGATAGCTGAGCGCAGACGCCTCGTAGTAGGCGAACGTATCCAGCAGAAACGCTGCCCGCTTCCTCTGCAGCTCCGTTTCGGCATCGGCAACAGCCGCCTCCAGCAGCCGTCTGCTGTCGGCTATATCTTGCGGGGTCACGATCGCGAGATAGGACGGCTCGTAAAAAGCCATATAGTTCGTACGCAGCTTGGCTCCCTTCCAACGCTCGTACCAATCCGACTTCATCGCTCTTTCTTCCCAAAACCGTTCCCACAACTTGTAATAGGCGGAAAGATGAACGGCAGCCTTCTTGCCGACCGCCCGCTCATACCACTCCTCGAGCAGTTCCTCGACATCGCGCTCCGGATTCCACTGCAGCTTGGCCACTACCCACGGCTTCGCCCCTTCGCCGCCGAAATTCGCGAATATCTCAACGAAATGGGCGATCACCCCGTGCTGAAGCGCATAGCGGTAAGTGCCGGCTATATGCTGGAGATACGTCCGCGGGACCATATATGGAGATCCGTACATATATTCGTAAAAGCCGAGCGATGGCGTCACCTTATTCCAGGTTTCGGTCAGCCGCCTGCCCGCCTCTCCCATCTCCGGATCTCTCCATGACATCCGGTCGTCCGTAATATAAACGACGACATTAGCGGGAAGCTTGATCCCCGTAGGCGGATCGTATACGTCCGCATAGGCGTACAAACCGATATATTTATCCGGGTATTTCTCCAGAATGCCCTCCGCCACCTGCTTGACCCAGCGGAAGTAGATGTCTGACATATCCGTATGCCCGATCGAATTAAGCCGGTTCGGATAGTCCGGATGATCCGGGTCGTCCTCGACGAATCCCCCGTTGTCGTTAACGCCGATGGAGTAACAGGCTTCGTCCGGATTGGCCTCGAAGAAGCTGCAAATGTTGCGGATCGCTTCCTCGGTCGTCCCGCTTATCGTAAATGCAGGCTGCCAGTCCGTGTCCCGGTCGAGCAGCGCTCCGGCCTTATAAAACTCCGGACGTGTATCCTTGTATCGGGAAGGAGGCAGCAGGTTGCACAAATTATGGAACGGATTCATCCGGCGGCGAAGCCGGTTGAACCGCATCCAATCGGCGGCGGCGGGAAAATCGTTCAGATCACGGGAAAGAAACGCAGGCTGCTCGCGTACCGTTTCTTCCGGCACGCTCAAGTCGGAGCATACCGGCACGTCCTCGCCGAATTCGCCCGGCAATAACCAGCGGACGCCGACGTATCGCTCCAGAAACTCATACACCCCGTACATCGTCCCCCACGACGAAGGACCGGCTATGTCGATCTCTCCGTTGGCCGTACGGATAACGAAGCCATCCTCATCCAAGTCTCGAAGCAGCGGCTCCAGCGGCCCGCCCTCCTCTCCCATGATCCCAATGCGGATAGGAATGACGCCCTCAGTGTCATGGTCATGAACAGGGACATTCCCCCCGATATACACGGCCAGTTCCGCTCCGGTCGACTTCCTGACGTATTCCGCCAAAACCCGTGCCGCAGCTGCCGTTCTCTCATCCGCATCCTTGGCTGTCATCACGATCGCTCCGCTCCGGCCTCCTGATACCAGCACCATTTCTCCCATATCGTTTTCCCTTCTTCCGGTTTAATGTCCTGCGCTCCGTATTGTGCCATCGTAACCCAGCGGATCTCCGCAAGAGTTATCGGTAACATAAGATGTCAGGAAAATTATGTCACAACCGGATAAAGGCCGCAATCCTTTTCTCCAAACCCGAATAAGCCCGCGCGCATCCGGGCTGGGATCGTGGATGCGCGGGGCTTATGGTAGAGGGGAGCGTCGCGAATCGTTCTCCCGGGCAAGCCTACTTGCCGGTGTTCCGCTCCGCCAATCGGCTCGCGAGCGCGTGCGAAGCTTTCCATATATCGCCCGCCCCCATCGTCAGGACGAGGTCTCCGCTCTTCACGAATCGAATCAGGAAGTCCGTCACTTCGCGGACCGACGATATATGGCGGACGTTCTCGTTGCTGTTGCTCCGGATCAGTTCGACGAGCTTCTCCGAGCTGATGCCTTCGATCTGCTTCTCTCCGGCCGGCGAATAGATGTCGGCGATAATCACTTCGTCCGCTTCGCCGAACGAACGGCTGAACTGGTCGAACAGAAAATACGTGCGCGTATACCGCTGGGGCTGGAATACGGCAATGATCCGCTTGCCTGTCGCTTTCGCCGCGCTGATCGTAGCTTGAATCTCCGTAGGATGGTGGGCATAGTCGTCGATGACGAGAATGCCGTCCGATTCGCCGAGCACCTGAAACCTCCGCTTCGCCCCCCGGAACAACTTGATCGCCCGGGCGAAATCGGCGAACGGGACGGCCGCCTCGTGGCAGACGATGTAAGCGGCGAGCGCGTTGTATACATTATGCTTCCCCGGCACCGACAGTTCCAGCGTCCCGAGCCGCTCTCCCGCATGCTCCACCTGGAACGTCACGCGGCGGTCGCCGAGCTCGATATCGACGGCCCGGTAATCGGCGCCAACTTCCAGCCCGAATGTAATGGTGCCGACCGAAACGGTTGTCAGCACTTCCTGCACATCCGGATCGTCGAAGCAGACGACCGCTTTCCCGCCGCCGGCCACCTGGCTCAAAAACTGCGAGTACGCTTTCTTCAGCTTCCCGAAATCTCCATCGTAATTTTCCAGGTGATCCGCTTCGATATTCGTCACGACCGCATAGCTGGGCCGGTATTGCAGGAACGAGCCGTCGCTCTCGTCCGCTTCCGCCACGACGAATTCGCCGCTGCCCGCCTTGGCGTTGCTGCCTACGTTCATAATCTCGCCGCCGATAATGTAGGTCGGGTCCAGCCCGCACTCTTCCATAACGAGCGAGACCATCGAAGTCGTCGTCGTTTTCCCGTGCGCCCCGGCAACGGCGACGCCTTTGCGCGATTCCATCAGTCTAGCCAGCATCTGCGAACGGTGCAGGATCGGGATGTTCAGTTGCTGCGCGGCGGCGATCTCCACATTGTCCTTCGACAAGGCGGTCGAATACACGACGACGTCCGCCCCCTGCACATGACTCGCTTCATGTCCGATATACACCCGGGCCCCTTTGGCCGCCAGCTTCTCGGTCAGCTCCTGGCTGGCCAGATCCGATCCCGTCACCCGGTAGCCCATCTCGAGCATCACCTTGGCAATCGCGCTCATTCCATAGCCGCCAATACCGATAAAATGCACGTGCTCCGTCGTATTCACGCCCGCGCTCACCAGCCTTTGTCAGAATCTTTGCCGTACAGCATCCAGGATCGCACATCGGAGATCAAATACAGCGTTCCGGTTACGACGGCCAGTTCCTCGGAACCGGTCCGGTCCTTCAGCAGCTTCAGCGCTTGTTTCCAGTCCGGTTCCACCGTGATCTCAATCGATTTGTTGTTTTGCTCCGCCAGCGTGCTTCTTGCCAGATCCGCCAAAACTCCGGCCTCCGCTTTTTTGAAAAAGTCAGGCTCGGTTACGATCAGCGAATCGGCGAGCGGGAGCAAATGACGCAGCACTTCTTCATGCTGCTTCGTCGGCATCATGGCGATCATCATATGCAGCTTCTCGTACCGGTAGACGGAGCGGAGCGCTTCCGCGAGCGTTGCCGCTCCTTCCGGATTATGAGCCCCGTCGAGCAGCATCCGCGGAGAACGGGAAACCATCTCGAGCCGTCCGGGCCACTGGGCCGACCGTATCCCCTCGTACAACGGCTCATCGTCCTGGACGACCGCGTAATACTGCCGCAGCACCTCCAGCGTCATGAGGGCCACAGCGGCATTTTTCTGCTGATGCGCGCCGTTCAGCGTAATGTCCACACGATCCAGGTTGCGGAAAGGTCCGGTAAAAGAGATCGTTTGCAAATCCAGCTCCGCCTGCACCGTCTCGTACCGGAACGCCTCACCCAGCAAGTACAGCGTAGTCTTGCGTTCAGCCGCCGTTCTGCGGATCACTTCTACGGCTTCGGGCTGCTCGACCGCACTGACGACCGGTACGCCCGGCTTGATAATCCCGGCCTTCTCTTCCGCCACCTTCGTTAAACTGTCGCCGAGAATTTCCATATGATCGTGGCCGACGTTCGTAATAACCGAGACGATCGGGGTGACGACATTGGTCGAATCGAGCCTGCCGCCAAGTCCTGTCTCCCATACGACGAAATCCGGGTACGCCACTTTGGCGAAATACAAAATCGCGATCGCAGTCGACAGCTCGAACATCGTAGGAGCGCCCCACTCGGACTCGGCGATTTCATCGAAGATCGGCTTCACTTCGTTCGTCAGCGCAACCAGCGACTCGTCGTCGATGTCCCGGCCGTTATACTGGATGCGGTTCTGGTAACGCTCGATATACGGAGAAGTGAACGTGCCCACATCGTAGCCGCAGCGGTGAAGCGTATTGGTCAGATAGGCGCAGGTTGAGCCTTTGCCGTTCGTGCCGGCGACATGAATGAATTTCAGCCGTCTGTGCGGATGGCCGAGCTTCTCCATCAGGAGCTCCATCCGTTTCATCCCCGGACGAATGCCGAACTTCATCCGCCCCGTGATCCAGTCGACCGCTTCGTCCGCCGTAAGAAACGATGCCGCCAAGTTATCCGTCGAGCCATTCATACGTCTCATCCCTTTACTATATGAAATTGTACAGCGAAATTGATGGTTATCGGTCCATTTCCGGGAAAACGGCCTGCTAGACGCCTGATCGCATCCGCAGACCGTTCCGTATAAGAGGTAGTTCAAAAAGTCCACTTTTGATCACGAAGCCGATCCGAAAGCTTAATCGACATCGAATATGGAATTCAGCCAGAACTTCCGGTGCTCACGTAGCTCCCACTACGCTCCGCTCCTCATTTCCTAGCTTCATCCCATCTTCTCGGTGCTGAAAACCGGACTTTTTGAACTCGCACTATTAAGAGGTAGTTCAAAAAGTCCACTTTTGATCACGAAGCCGATCCGTAAGCTTAATCGACATCGAATATGGAATTCAGCCAGAACTTCCGGTGCTCACGTAGCTCCCACTACGCTCCGCTCCTCATTTCCTGGCTTCATCCCATCTTCTCGGTGCTGAAAACCGGACTTTTTGAACTTGCACTATAAGCCAATCGATGCGGCTGCCCGCACCTTCTTCGGTTTCCTGTTCGCGTACGTTACCCTTTTAGCTCAGCCAGACGGGCCAACACTTTCTCCCGCTTGTCGGCGTAATCGCTCCGCTTCGCTTTTTCTTCCTCGATCACTTTGGCCGGCGCTTTCGCTACGAAGCCTTCGTTGGCAAGCTTTTTGTCGACCCGTTCCACTTCGGCGGTCAACGTCTGGATTTCTTTTTCGAGCCGCGCCACTTCCTGGGAGATGTCGATCAGGCCGGCCAGCGGCAGGAACAGCTCCGCCCCGGTCACGACGGCGGTCATCGCCTTCTCCGGATGCGGCAGATCGGCGCCCATCGCAAGGCTCGAGGTGTTGCAGAACCGGCTGACGTAAGCTTCGTTGCGCTGCAAAATCGAGAGCGCCTCGGCATTCGCGGCCCGGACGACCAGCTCGACCTTTTTGCCCATCGGCACATTGACTTCGGCCCGAATATTCCGTACCGCACGGATGATGTCCATGAGCAGGTTCATCTCCGCTACGGCGTCCGGCGCTTCCCACTTGGCGTCGTATACCGGCCATTCGGCCAATACGATCGTATCGCCTTCGTGCGGCAGATGCTGCCAGATTTCCTCACTGATGAACGGCATGAACGGATGGATGAGCCGCTGCGTCCGGTCCAGCACATAAGCAAGCACCGATTGCGTCGTCTTCTTCGCGGCGGCATCTTCGCCGTACAGCGACAGCTTGGCGAACTCGATGTACCAGTCGCACAGATCGTCCCAGATGAAGTTGTACAGCATCCGGCCCGTCTCGCCGAACTCGTACTGGTCCATCAGTCGGGTTACTTCTCTCGCCGTCTCGTTCAGGCGGTGCAGAATCCACCGGTCAGCGGTGCGCAGCTCGCCGCTCAGATCCATATCCGCCAGCGTGAAGCCTTCGAGGTTCATAAGCGCGAAGCGCGAAGCGTTCCATATTTTGTTGGCGAAGTTGCGGGCCTGCTCCACACGCTCCCAATGGAAGCGCAAGTCCTGCCCCGGCGTGCTGCTCGTGGACAGCATGTACCTCATCGCATCCGCGCCGTATTTCTCGATAACCTCCAGCGGATCGACGCCGTTGCCGAGCGACTTGGACATCTTCCGGCCTTCGGAGTCGCGGACGAGACCGTGAATGAGCACGTCCTTGAACGGATTCTGTCCGGTGAACTCCAGGGAGCTGAAGATCATCCGCGATACCCAGAACGGGATAATGTCGTAGCCCGTAACGAGCAGCGAGGTCGGGAAAAATTTGTTCAGGTCCGCCGTCTGATCCGGCCAGCCGAGCGTCGAGAACGGCCAGAGCGCCGAGCTGAACCACGTATCGAGCACGTCCTCGTCCTGCTTGATGTGCGATCCGCCGCAATGCGAGCAAGCCGAAGCGTCTTCGCGGGCAACCGTAATGCCGCCGCAGTCGTCGCAGTACCAAGCCGGAATCCGGTGTCCCCACCACAGCTGGCGGGAGATGCACCAGTCGCGGACGTTTTCCATCCATTGCAGATACGTTCTTTCGAACCGCTCGGGTACGAAGTTGACGCCTTGGCCGGACTTCTGCACTTCGATCGCCTTATCGGCGAGCGGCTTCATGCTGACGAACCATTGGGTCGACAAGTACGGTTCAACGACCGCGCCGGTGCGCTCGCTGTGGCCGACCTGGTGGACGTGCTCCTCGATCTTGGCCAGCACGCCCTGGTCTTTCAAATCTTGAACGAGCTTCTTGCGGCATTCGAAACGATCCATCCCCTTGTACGGACCGGCTTCGCCGTTCATGACGCCCGATTCGTCCATTACGAGAATTTGCGGCAGGCTGTGGCGCTGGCCGACCTCGAAGTCGTTCGGATCGTGGGCCGGCGTTATTTTAACGGCCCCGCTGCCGAACTCCTTATCGACATATTCGTCGGCTACGACCGGAATTTCACGACCAATCACCGGCAGAACGAGCATTTTGCCGATCATGTCCTTGTAGCGCTCGTCGTCCGGATGAACCGCAACCGCCGTATCGCCCAGCATCGTTTCGGGACGCGTCGTAGCGACCGTGATATGGCCGCTGCCGTCCTTAAGCGGATATTGGAGATGGTACAGCGCGCCCTGCACTTCCTTATGCTCGACCTCGATGTCCGACAAGGCGGTGCGCGCCGCAGGGTCCCAGTTAATAATCCGGTTGCCGCGGTAGATCAGCCCTTTTTCGTACAGCTTGACGAACACTTCGCGTACCGCCCGGGACAACCCTTCGTCCAGCGTAAAGCGCTCGCGGGAATAATCGAGCGAGAAGCCGACCTTCGCCCACTGCTCGTGAATCGTATTCGCGTAAAGCTCTTTCCACTCCCATACTTTCTCCAGGAACGCTTCCCGGCCCAGATCGTGACGGGAGACGCCTTCGCCGCGCAGCTTCTGCTCCACCTTGGTCTGCGTGGAAATGCCGGCATGGTCGGTGCCCGGCAGCCATAACGCATCGTAGCCCTGCATCCGCTTCAGGCGAATCATAATATCCTGCAGCGTGCAATCGAGCGCGTGGCCGATATGGAGCATGCCCGTTACGTTAGGAGGCGGGATAACGATCGTATACGGCTGTGCGTCCGGCCGCTTCCCCGCTTCGAAAATTCCAGATTTCAACCAGTAGTCATACCATTTCGATTCCGCCGCTTTCGGATCGTACGTAGTCGGCATCGATACCGACGGCGCTGTTTTCGTTTCCTGTATATCCGTCATCATTCAAAACCTCCCGTTTGTCCGCAAGTCATCAAAAGCATACAAAAAAGCCTTCCGCCGCAAAGGACGAAAGGCATCGCTTCCGTGGTACCACCTTTATTCCGCACCCTCACGGCTGTTGACCATTTATCCGTTTACGATAAAAGCAACGTGCAGGGCGCGACACTCGAGCAGGATAACGGCTGCGGCCGGCCGGATATCCGGCGACTCCAGGGCGACTTCGACAGTTACATCCTGCGGCTCCTCTCAGCGAATTACAGACCGCTCTCTGAAGGGTTGGCTGTCTACTACTCCCTTTCAATGTCGTTGACTATAACTTGAAAGTGATTTACTCCCTTTCAATGTCGTTTGACTATAACTTGAAAGTGAATTACTCCCTTTCAATGTCGTTTGACTATGCATCGAAAGTGACTCCGTCATCTGTGGCATTGCCAAGCAAGTTCCGGAGATTTATACCCTATATATTAATCATTTTGCGGCTCCGAGTCAATGCACTTCCGCGCAAGTCTTCGCTTTAGTCCCGCTTCATCATCTGCTTGACCACGTAAACGATCAGGACGATCAGCAGCGTAATCCAGACCGCCTGTTCCATCAACCGGATCTCCGAAACCACAGCCCTCTCCTCCGCTTCCGGGATTCCGCCTGTACCCTCTCCCCTAACTCCGGCATCCGTTCCGGCGAAATATAACGGTATAGCATCAGCATAACCAACGGACGAGGGTTCATACACTGGAATAAGGAGCAATTCGGGCGAACCGACATATTTTAGGAGCGAAGAAAGATTGGGGTTTCGGCACTGCCGGACACTTTCTGCTCGCAAGAAAAGCCTGCCTCCCAACAGCGGTCTTACTTGCACCGGGAGAGGTCTTTGGGCCGGCGGCTTTTTCTGTATCGGACCAGATCGTTCGCTTGTATGCGCAAGAATGAGGGAATCGGGGTGAAGCATCGATGGATAAATGGTGGTGGAAAATCCGTTATTCCGTAAAAGGGGTTATTTTCCCGCTTATTTGCGTTCAGTTCGTGCGGACGTTGCTGCTGCCGACCGGACTCGACGTCTTTATTTTGTTCGCCTTGTTTATGATTTATCTCGGTTTTCTGCTTAACGTGTATTGAGCCTCCGGGGTGCGGTCGCTTGATCATTATCGCGCTCCGGCAATTGGCATTAGCATTGGGATTGGCATGCATACGAAGTGATCCGATGAACTCCGGCCTTGCTTGCGCAAGGTCGATCCGTTTCCCGCCGCGCACGTGCGCTTGCCTATAATAAAGCGTCCCTCCGGTGCCGCCAAGCGGACCGTGGGACGCTTTATTTGCTATTGCCGGTTGCCCCTCGTCAGGGGATATAAATCACCTGGCCTTCCGTCACTTCCTGATCGCTCAAGCTGTTGTACAACCGGATTTCCTGCGGCTTGCGATCGTACTTTTTGGCGATCGACTCCACCGTGTCGTCTTTATGTACGATACAGAGCCGCACCTTGCGGAACTGCTGCTCCTCGCTGGCGGTCAGGAACAGATTTTTCCACTCAAGCACATCGGCTGCGCCCGCTTCCGGCACTGGTTCCGGGATCGGCTCCGGCTCGCTGCGGAAGCTTCGGCCGCTGCGGAACAGCGAGCTTGTCGCGCTCGGCGCCGCGGCCTGCTCCTGAGCGGGCGGAGCTCCGGTCCTCCGGTAATCGTCGCTTTTGCCGGCATACGACTTCAGATCGATCGACGGGCCGGCTTCGCCTTTTTTGCTGCCAAACGCGATCTTCAACTCCTTATCTTCCGGAGCCGATGCTTCCACCGCTTCTTCCTCTTCGTCCGAAGGTGCCGGTGCCGATGCCGATGCGTCGTCATACTGCTCAAGCGCCTCGTAATCGTCGTACGTATCATCCGGCAGCTGATCGCGGCGGACCGTCGCTTCGGCGGCCGGGCTTTCGGGCTGCTCCGCTTCCCCGGTATTCGGCGGAGGCGCCGCCGCAAATACGGGAGCCGCGGGTATATCGGGAATCGCATGCGAGACAGGCGGGCTGTCGACTTTGGACGGCAGCTCCAGCTCGCCGTACTCGGACGACTCGTCCGTCCTTTCATTTTCGTGGATAAATACAACCTCTTCCTCCTCTCTCCACGTATCCGCATCGCCGGACACCATCTCGATTCCGTTTAACGACAGTACGCCCGTTACGTTCAGACTGTTCGGAGCTAACAAGTCGACGTCGAAATTATCGATCGAGACGGAAATGTCCTCCACACTCCGAATCCGGCTGACCGGAAGCGTAATCTCCACCGGGATCGTATGCTCAAGCGCCACCCCGTTCCGGGTCTCCGCTCCCGCTTGTCCCGAGTAGGAACCGGTCAAGAGCAAGCATCCTCTTACAACAGCCTGATCGCCTTCTACCGCGACTTGGATTTGCGGAGTCAATTCGACCTCATCCAGTTCATGGATGGCAGGTACTTCGTCCGGCAGATGAACGCGTTCATAAATATCGAAGCGCAAACCGGATTGCCGTTCGCTCACCGTAACTCCTCCCTTCATAACGTCCTCCACGTGCCTGAATGCTTGACTGAGCCTATATGAGAAGCGTTCTTTAAATGATATGGACGAAAGAAGGAGAGCATGACACTTTTATTGAAATTCATACGCCCAGACAGCAAAAAGAGACCGTTGACAAGGGAGAGAGTTGAAATTATGATGACAATAGCATCCAGTTAATTGGTAATTTGCGGTGTGTAAGCGTTATCATGAAACTTCATACTAAAGGAGTGTCTCTACTATATCCGTCCGGCCGTCTATGATTCGCGCCGGGCCCTCTTATAGGCCGCATATACAATCAGCAGAAGCGCAGCGGCGAATACCAGCCCGATTCCGTATAACTCCAAAGGAAAATCAAACACATAGTACCTCTTCATGTCCAGTATCACCTGTTTCCACCGCTTTTTCCTATTATTTTATCAAAGTCTTCATCCAAAACCAAATACGAGTATGCTATGATTAAGGGTATTGATCCGACAACAGGTTGCGCCATAAAATCGCAGCCAAACGACTATTAAGGGAGGACCGCTGTGAGTACGGCTATCCAACTGATCTCACAAACAAAAAGACAGCTCGTAGGATGGAGCTGGCTGAAGAAATCGCTATTATTGTTCACTCTACTTATATTCGGCACGTCCAGTTTCTTGTATTTGACGTCCCCCGGACTTCTGATAAGGGAATTTTTGGCGCAAACCGTCATCTCGACCCAGCATCGCGATTGGGCGTGGATCTTCGTCGGCGCCGAGAAGCGGGATTATATGGTGAAAATGTCCCATCAATTCACCGAAACGTCTGCGCTGGAGAAACAGGATCTGCAGCTGATCAAGCACGACCCTGCCCGCAAGGCGCGTTCCGTCGAAGAGCTGATCAGCGAACCGATCGATATCTCCGACAAGTTTTGGAAGGGCAAAATGATTTACGTCTACGACCCGACTTCGGTCCGCATCGTTACTCCGCATACGGTGGGCGAAGGCGAACGGATCAGCTCGATGGTTACCCGCACGGGCGCGGTAGCCGGCATTAACGGCGGCGGCTTCATCGACCCCGACGGATTAGGTAACGGCTTTGCGCCGATCGGCCTCATTATGTCCGGGTTCGATTCCGTTTATACGGACGTAGAGCCTGAAACGCCGCAGCATATCGTTGGTTTTACGAAGGAAGGTACGCTCGTAGTCGGGAAGTACAGCCTCCTTCAGTTGAAGGAGATGGGCGTAAAAGAGGCTGTATCGTTCCTGGCGCCGCGTCTGATCGCCAACGGCAATCCGCAGATTACGAACGGCGACGGCGGCTGGGGCCGCGCTCCCCGTACCGCGATCGGCCAAAAGGAAGACGGCACGCTTATTTTCGTCGTCATCGACGGCCGACAGACGCACAGCGTCGGCGCTACCCTAAAAGAAGTTCAGGATTTGCTGCTGAAAGAAGGAGCCGTCAATGCAGGCATGATGGACGGGGGGGCTTCCTCCGAGCTCGTCGTCAAGGGCGAGCTGCTGACGAAGCCTTCGAGCCGTTACGGCGAACGCCGTCTGCCGTCCGGGTTGCTTGTATACGACGATCCCGATTCTTACAAGGTGGACCGGGTATGGGACGGACTGCTGAAGATTAATGCTGGCGGCGCGTTCGACCATCCTGATTACTTGAAGGACCTGGAGCGCCAAAAACAGCAGCAGCAACAAACCAAACAACAGGAACCTGCAAAGACGCAAGAACCGCCAAAAACAGATTCTGCACCGCCTGCAACAACCAAGCCGGAAAATCCGAAGCCGGATACACCGGCCTCCAAACCGGATACGTCCAAACCTCCTGCCAAGCCCAATGCCGGCAAGCAGGAGCCGCCGACGGGCGGAACTACTCCCGGCGGCACCGGAACCGGCACAACGAATACGCCGGTGACGAACCCGGGTACTACGAATCCGGGTACTGCAAATCCAGGGGCCGCAAATCCGGGTACTGCAAATCCCGGAGGCAACAGTCTCCCTGCATCGGGAGGTACAGGAAGTACGGCGACCGGCGAACCGCCCGATATTACGAAGGTTCCGCCGGGTACAGGCGACGGGAAAGTGCCTGCCGGCGCCTCCTCCGGCAGTACCGGTGCAAGCGGTACCACTACCGGCGGAGGCTCCACGTCAGGGACAGGTACGCCGGGTACGGGAGGCGCGCCTGCAACGACCGTTCCGAACACGAACGGCACTTCGACACCTCCGGCACCGCCGGCGGCCGAAGGCGCCAAGTCTCAGCCGGCCGCTCCAACTACCGGCTCCACTTCGTCAGGAACTGCTCCAAGCGGAAGCGGTACCGCGGCGAACGCGAATGCTTCCGTTCCAGCTGCAAGCTCTTCCGGCACGGCTGCTTCGACGCCTGCAACCGGCACGCAGACCGGCACCGGCACAGCCAAATAACCTACATACTTTCAACCGATAAAAGAACCCTCCGATCCGCAGACGCGGCGCCGGAGGGTTTTCGTTTCCGTATCTTTCTATTTTACAGCTTCTGAAGCGACTGGTAGTGCGCGCTGATCGTCGCCTCGATCTCTTCGTCGGTATGGACGGCGGATACGAACATGCCCTCAAACTGCGAAGGAGCTACGCTGACGCCATGATCCAGCATAAGGCCGAAGTACCGGTTGAACCGGGACAAGTCGGACGTCTTCGCCGTCTCGTAGTTGATGACCTTCGTATCGGTGAAGAACGGGCATACCATCGAGCCGATCCGGTTGATCGTCGACGGAACGCCAAGCTCCATGGCATTGTTCAAAAACCCTTGCTCCAGCCGTGCCGATTTGCGCTCCAGCTCCTCGTATACGCCGGGTTGCTCCAACAGCTTCAGCGTCGTATAGCCGGCCGCCATGGCAAGCGGGTTGCCCGACAAAGTCCCGGCCTGGTAGATCGGGCCGCTCGGAGCCATCCGCTCCATAATGTCGCGGCGTCCGCCGTATGCGCCTACCGGCAGCCCGCCGCCGATTACTTTGCCCAGGCAGGTCAGGTCCGGAGTAATCCCGAATACGCCTTGGGCGCAGTTAAAGCCGACGCGGAATCCGGTCATCACTTCGTCGAAAATAAGCAAGCTGCCATATTGACGGGTCACGTCGCGCAGCCCTTGCAAAAAGCCGGGCACCGGCGGAACTACGCCCATATTGCCCGCCACCGGTTCGACGATAATGGCGGCGATCTCTTCGCCGAACTTCTCGAAAGCCAGCTTTACCGATTCCAGATCGTTATAGGGAACCGTAATCGTGTTCGCGGCCACTCCTTCCGGGACGCCCGGGCTATCGGGCAAGCCGAGCGTGGCAACGCCCGAGCCCGCTTTGATCAGCAGCGAATCGGCATGTCCGTGGTAGCAGCCCTCGAATTTCAAAATTTTGTTGCGTCCCGTGTAGCCGCGAGCCAGCCTCAGCGCACTCATCGTCGCTTCGGTTCCGGAATTGACCATACGGACGATCTCGATGGACGGCACCCGCTCGCATACGAGCTTCGCCATCATCGTCTCCAGCTCGGTCGGGGCTCCGAAGCTCGTCCCCTTCTCCGCGGTACGCTTGATCGCTTCGACCACTTCGGGATGGGCATGGCCCATAATCAGCGGTCCCCACGAGCCTACGTAATCGATAAACTCGTTGCCGTCGATATCGGTTACCCGCGCTCCGCTTCCCCGTTCCATAAATGCAGGCGTCAGTCCGACCGATTTAAACGCCCGTACCGGACTGTTAACCCCGCCCGGTATATATTGTTTCGCTTCCTCGAACGCGGCAGCCGATTTCCGGTCGTTCCGTCCGACTTTGTGGTCCGTCATCCCTAACACGCTCCCTGATCTATTGTCTCCTTGCTCCAGGCCGATTGTCCCGGCCCGCGTCGCCCCTACTTCCTTAACCGTCCGTCCCCAAATAAGACGCCGCCGCATAAGCCGCATCCTTCGCTTGGCGGATACAGTCCGGAATGCCGACTCCTTCGAACGCAGCCCCCGTAACGAACGCTCCCGGATAATCGGATGCCAGCCTGTCTCTTAATCCGGCGATTCGATCCGGATGCCCGACCGCATATTGCGGCATTGACCGGAGCAGCCTCGTCACTTCCACGAACAGAGGCTCCGCCTTTACGCCCATCAGCTCGAATATATCGCGGCGCACCCGCGTCACGATCTCCTCGTCGGTCAGCTCCATCCAGTCCTGCTCCCCCGAACGGCCTACATAACAGCGGATCAGCGCCTTGCCTTCCGGCGCCGTGTGAAGCCATTTGGACGACGTCCACGTACAGGCGGTAATGAATCTGCCTTCCGTACGCGGAATGACGAAGCCCGAGCCGTCCAGCGGATGATCCAGCCTGTCTTTATCAAAGGCGAGAACGACGTTGGCCACCGATACGTTGTCCATGGCGCCGAGCCAGTCCGATTGCGGGAACCCGCCAAATAAGGGAGCCAGCCCGTGCGACGGCAGCGCGGCGATCACGACGTCCGCGTCAAGCGCTTCGCCACCATCCAGTGTTAGCTTGTAGCGGCCTTCCTGACGGCTCAGCCCCGTTACCGCAGCTTGGACATTGCGGACGCCTTCCAAGGCGCCCCTCAGACCGTCCAGCAGCGTGACAAGCCCTTTCCGGTATGTCAGGAACACGCTGGAACGATGCTCGGCAGGAATAACCTCGGATACGGGCGAAGGGACGGGCGGATTCAGCTTAGCAGCCATCGTTGCCTTCATCAGGCTTCCATGCTCACGTTCCAACTGCTGGAACTGGGGAAACGTCGCCTGGAGGCTAAGCTTGTACGTATCTCCCGCATAAATGCCCGCCAGGATGGGCTCCGCCAAATTCCGCAGCAGCTCGCCGCCGAACCTTCGCTCAAAAAAGCCGCCAATCGATTCGTCCGTCGTCTCCTCGCGCTTCGGCAGCACAAAATCCATCAACGCTCTCGCTTTGCCTTGCAGCGACAAGAGGTCGGTTTCAAGAAACGGTTCGAGCTCGGTGGGAACGCCTAACGATAAACCTTTCGGCATCCGATGCAGTTTTCCTTTGTGTACGATATACGTTTTGTTCGCTTTCGGATTCGTTCCCGTCAGCTCGCCTTCAAGCCCGAGGTCTCTGGTCAGCTCGATGATCGGCAGCTTGCGCGCCAGGAACGAGTCCGGCCCCTGCTCGATCACGAAGCCGTCGCGATGCAGCGTGCGGATTTTGCCTCCGAATGCGCCCGTTTTTTCAACAATCGTTATATCGGCATCCGTGCCCGCATCCGCCAGCGCTTTTTGCACATAATAGGCCGCGCTCAATCCGCTAATGCCTCCGCCGATGACGACGACCTGTTTGCGATTGTTTGCTCTGTCTCCCACTAGGCACCATTCCTTTCTGGCTGGCAACGTTTATACGCCCGGAAGAGGCGGCCCGTCTCACCGGACCGTGAGCTTAAGCCGCCTCTCGAGAGCGGGAAACGTGTATTAGTTGTGATGCAGCTGTTCGTTGATCGAGTCTCGCAGCGTCTCCATGTACAGAGGGTCCGTATTCAGCGATGTTGTCCGCGCCAGACGCATGCCAAGCCGCTTCGCCAAGCTTTGACATTCGATGTCGATATCGTACAGCACTTCCAGATGATCGGATACGAAGCCAATCGGACAGAGGAGGACGTTCTCCACTTGCTCCTCCCGATGAATCGTCTCCAGCACGTCCATAATATCCGGGCCGAGCCATGGGGTCGCCGTTTGTCCGGCGCTTTGCCAGGCGAACTGCCAATTGGTTATGCCGGCCAGGTCGGCTACGGCTTTGGAGGAAGCGAGCAGCTGATCCGGATACGGATCGCGCATCTCCAAAATTTTCTCCGGCAAGCTGTGGGCGGAGAAGATAACCCGCACGTTTTCCTTGGCGACGCCTTCCATCGACTCCAGCGCCGCCGTTACCCGCTCGGACAAAGCTTGAATCAGCTTCGGATGCAGATGATAGCTCTTGACAAACTTCATCTGCACGCCGAGCGGCTCCGCCGTCTCCTGCGCTCTCTTGATATACCCTCCGACGCTCATAACCGAGTAATGGGGAGCGAGTACGATCCCGACCGCTTCGCGGATGCCGTCTTCGGCCATCTGCTTCACGCCGTCCTCGATAAAGGGGGACGCATGCTTCAGTCCTTGATAACATTTATATTCGATATCCGCCCTGTCCCGGTTCAGCGTCTGCTCGAGCGCCTCCACTTGGCGGTTCGTATTTTCCCTCAGCGGAAAAAAACCGCCCACGATCGCTTCATAGCGGTCCGTGAGCGCCTTCAGCTGCTCGGGAGAAGGCGGCGAGCCCCGGCGGATATGCGTATAGTACGCTTCGATCTGATCCATGCTTTCCGGCGTTCCGTACGACATGACGAGGACGCCGACTTTGCGTTTCGACATTTATTTCGCTCCCTTCGTTTCCGCAAGCCGCACGATAGCTTCTTCCGAATAACGATGTATATAGTCGGTCAACTGCTTCAGCTTGTCCAGCGAAGCCTCGGGGAACAAACCGTGACCCAGATTGAATACGTAGCCCGGGCTCTCCAGCCCATCGTCGATAATTTCTTTGGCGTGCCGCTCGATGACATCCATCGGCGCGGTCAGCAAGTATGGATCGAGATTGCCCTGAACGGCGAATTTGCCCGCCAGACGGCGTCTTCCTTCGCTGATCGGCACCCGCCAGTCCAATCCTATACAATCGGCCTGCACGTTGTGCAGATCGGACAGCAGCTCGCCGGAGCTCACGCCCGGAAAATAAATTTTCGGCTGAGGCAAATCTTCCAGACCTTTGAAGATACGCTCGATCGTCGGCAGCACGAACGTGCGGAAATCGCGCGGCGCCAGCGACCCGACCCAGCTGTCGAACAGCTGAACCGCCTTGGCGCCGTTAGCGATATGCGCGCGCAAATAGGTGATGACCATATCGCCCAGCTTGTCCATCAGCTGGAACCAGACGTCCGGAGCCCCGTACATCATTTCTTTCGTGCGGATATAGCTCTTCGAAGGTCTGCCTTCGATCAAATAACTGGCGATCGTAAACGGTGCGCCGGCGAATGTAATAAGCGGCACTTCAAGCTGCCGGTCGAGAATCCGGATCGTCTCGATCACGTGGGACAAATCGCCCTCCACATCGATCGGACGAAGCTTTTGTACGTCCTCGGCGCTGCGGATCGGGTTGTCGATTACCGGGCCCACATTCGCCACAATATCAAAATCGATCCCGATCGAAGCGACCGGGTTCATAATGTCCGAATACAGGATCGCGGCGTCGACGCCCAGCTTGTGGATCGGCATCATCGTCACTTCCGCCGCCAGCTCGGGCTGCTTGCATATTTCGAGCAGCGAATAGTTTTCTTTTATTTTTCGGTAGTCCGGGTCGTATCTTCCCGCCTGCCTCATATACCAGACGGGTAGTCGGTCGACGGGCTGCTTACGGCATGCCCGGATGAACGTATCGTTATAAGCCATGTCCGATTCTCCTTTGTCCTTGTCCGCGCTACTGGGAGATCATAACAACTCCCGTTTCCACCTCTCATTATGCCCGATTTCAAACGGCGTAACAACCGAGCAGTCCCGCATAATCCGACAAAATGATGACAATGAGAAGGAATTGTCGAAATAATTCAGTTCAGAATGAAACTTTTCTGATTCAAATGCGTTAATATAAGTGTAAGTATATGAAAACGTTTTCCAGAGAGGAGGAGAACCTTTTGAACCAAGAGCAAGAACAGCGCAACGCTGGAGAGGAGGCCCTAACGAGCAGGCCGAGTATGCTGCCGAGGCCCATACGTACGTTCAGTTATTTGTTTTTCGGCACCGTGGCGATAATCACCGTTTGCGGATGGATCGTTTCGGCCAGTCCGTAAAAAATAAACCGTTTTTTTGGGGGGAACGATATTTGATCGGGGAAACGTCATAGAAGGGCTCAACCGGATTCGTCGGTGGAGCCCTTTTTGCATGTTATAACAGCCCTTAGCGGGCTCTCTGTTTACGATACCGCGAGTTCCGTATACTAGAAAAATCAATTGACAACATTTTCCTCACCGACTTATAATGGCTAGAAATTGCCGGAAAGTGGTGTTTCCACAATGTTAGCCATCGAAGCGGAGCTGCTGTCCAAAACATTTCGTCAGGCCATCAAAGATCCGGGTCTTAAAGGATCGATCAAACATCTGTTCACTCAGAACTACCGGGACAAACATGCGGTGAACGGAATCAGCTTCAACATCGAGCAAGGCGAATCCGTCGCTTATGTCGGTCCGAACGGGGCGGGCAAATCGACCACGATCAAAATGCTCTCAGGCATCCTCGTCCCCTCCTCAGGCACCGTCCGCATTCAAGGTATCGTCCCCCACCAGCAGCGTATCCGCAATTCGAAGCAAATCGGGGTCGTATTCGGTCAGCGAACTCAGCTGTGGTGGGACTTGCCGGTCCGGGAATCCTTTTCGCTGCTGAAAGACATTTATGAAATTCCCGCCGATACCTACAAAAAAAACCTCGACAAGTTTTACGATTTGCTCGGACTGCAAGATTTTATCGATCTCCCTGCCCGCAAAATTTCGCTCGGTCAGCGGATGCGGGCCGATCTCGCCGCCGCCTTGCTTCACAATCCCCCTATCGTATTTCTGGACGAGCCGACGATCGGGCTTGATATTGCCGTCAAAACGCGCATTCGTGAGTTCATTAAACAAATCAACAGCGAACAACGCTCCACGATTCTGCTTACGACCCACGATCTGGAAGATATCAAGGACATATGCCGGCGTTTGATCATTATCGATAAAGGGACCCTCGTATACAACGGCCCAATGGATACGATTACGGACGCCTTCGCCAAGGAAAGAACGATCCATTTCCAGCTTCGCGAGCCTGCGCCGCAACCGGATTCGATTCTCGGCGGGCTGGAGGGAGTTACGATCGAACATAGTGATGCCGTCAGGCTGTCGGTCAAATTCGATCGTTTCCGATACTCCGCCGGCGAAGTCGCTTCAGCCGTTATGAGAGCGGCCGATATTGCCGACTTCCGGATCGACGAGCCTTCGATCGATCAAATTATCCGACGTCTGTATGACGGCGACCTTCATCTGAAGGAACGGCTCGCAGAGGAGGTCCGTTAATGGCCTCCACCCGAAAATATATCTCACTTCTGAAAACGTCGATGCAAGCTTCCTTGTCGCAGCGGTTTAACTTTTTCGTTAATACCGTCTCGGGTATCGTATTTGTGACCGCCCTGTTTTATGTATGGAAAGCGATTTTCGGAGACCGGGACGAGTTGAACGGCATGACTTGGGAGCAGATGAAAACGTATCTGCTCGTCGTCTTCATAACGAACATGCTGCTCACCTGGTACTCGGAGACGGCGATCTCGCGAAGGGTCATGGACGGGAGCGTGGCGATGGATCTGCTTAAGCCGCTCGACTTTCAAAAAGCGCGCTTATCCGAAACGGTCGGCACAAGCATCGTCGAAGGCGGTGTGTGCGCCATTGTGGCCGCCGCCTGGGCCATCTTGTTTGCGGGAGCCGGCCTCCCGCCGGATCTGGGAACTTCCGTCTTGTTCCTGCTGAGTCTGACTCTCTCCGTACTGATCAAGTTCGGCATCGTGTATTTGGCCGGGCTAGTCTGTTTTTATACGTCCAGCATGCTTGGCGTCGCTTGGGCGAGAGCGGCGGTTACCAACTTGTTCTCGGGAGCGCTCGTTCCGCTGTCGATGTTTCCCGGCTGGCTTCAGACTATCGCCCTGTGGCTGCCCTTTCAGGGAATCGTATATATTCCCGCTTCCATCTATATGGGGCGCTACGATCTGGCCGAATCTATCCGGCAAATCGGCATTCAGCTCCTGTGGGCGGTACTGCTGTGGCTGGCGGGAAAAGCCGTTTGGCGCTGGTCGGTGCGACAAGTGACCATACATGGCGGATAAGGAGGGAAGCTTGCTTTGAGGTGGACTCGTGCTGTATACATTTATTCCAGACTGATGGTTCAACACGTAAAGGCGATACTGGAGTATCAGGCGGACTTCTGGATCGCCATGTGCGCCGCTATGTTGACTCAGTTGCTGGGAATCGTGTTCATTTGGGTCGTGTTCGCGCAAATACCGGAAATCGCCGGCTGGACGTTTTGGGAAATCGTATTTTTGTATTCGCTCATCTTTATGTCCGAAGGAGTATCTTCCTTCTTTTTCAACGGCATCTGGCTTATTAACGGGATGGTCAACCGTGGAGAGATGGACCGGTTTCTCGTACGTCCGCTTCCTCCCGTGCTTCAAGTAATGGGGTCCGCCTTCGGGATGAACGGAATCGGCAACCTGATCATCGGCTCGCTTTTTCTGATCCAGTCTGTAAGGCATATCGATGCGGAGTGGAGCTGGTGGCAGCTAGTTCTGCTTCTCGTATTCGTTCTCTCTGGGGTAACGATCCGGATTGCCGTCAACCTTGCTTCAAACAGCATATCGTTTTGGACGCAGGGCCCCCGCAACTCGTTTCCGATGATGATTCATACGGTGAGCGATTTTGCGAAATACCCGCTGACGATCTATACGACGGGCATCCAGTTGTTCATCTCCATCCTTGTCCCGTACGCCTTTATCAGCTATTATCCGGCTTCCTTTCTGCTCGGGAAAGGAGAATGGCCCGCACTCGGCCTGTTGACGCCGGTAGTCGCCGCCATCTGTCTAGCGTTATCGCTGCTTATGTTTAACCGCGGACTCCGCAAGTACGAAAGCGTCGGCAACTAGCGGCGTAAAACGGATTCAAAAGAAAAAGGATCTCAGCCTCCACTTTACCGTGGAAGTTGAGGTCCTTTTCGGTTGCAAATGGCGACGCTCCTCTGTCACACGAACACTTGTGGAGTAATCCCCTTATCCGTTATGGACGCACACGCCCGCCCGCCGCTGCAGCGCCGGCGTCGAGCTCGTAAGTCGAGGCGTTCAGCGAGTTGTTCGTGCGGAACGTCTCATACACATGAGGATCGCGCTCCTTGTCGGAGCGGACGAGCACCAATATTTTGCCGCCCTCTACGTATTCGTTGTACTGCTTCGCATCCGACTCCGAGAAGCCGAGTCCGATCAGGCCGCCGACCAGCGTCCCGGCTCCGGCTCCGACGGCCGCTCCGGTTAGCGTAGCGACGATGGGACCCGCTGCCAAAATCGGCCCGATCCCCGGTATCGCCAAAGCGCCGATCCCGGCGAGCAGCCCGGTCACACCGCCCAGCATCCCGCCTGCGGCGGCCCCCGTAGCGGCCCCTTCCGGAGCCGCGCTTCCCGTCTCGTCCTCCACCCTTCTTAATTCCTCACGACTTTTGGAAATGACCGAAATGTCGTCGGACGAGTAACCTTGCCGTTTCAATCCTTCGATCGCGCGGATTGCCTCTTGCTCGTTGTCGAATACGCCTACGATTTTCTTCTCGTTATCCATCATCGTTTCCTCCTTGAGTACAAGGTATATGTCACACTCCTCATTACCCCTTGGCGCAAAGTTGAAACGGATAATCATGCGACGAGCCCGAGCCGTGGACGTAACATGTGAGATTTATTTTAAAAGAAACGATTCTAAACGAAGCCTTTCGAGGGCGAGTAACCTTGCAGGCGGCAGCTTTTTTAGAAGCAACGTGTGTTCCTGTTCGGCTTCGCAGAACGTGTATTCGCACCAGCTCTAAAAGAATTAAGAGTCTTTGGCATCCGCTATTTTCGGCCCAATAGGTGGACGGAGGCGAATAAAGGCGGTTTGCACCCCTTATTTCTACCAGCCGGTCGGGTCAGCGCCAACAAAAACCCGAAAGTTCCACAATCGGAACTTCCGGGCTTGTTCAAGGTCCACGCCTGGAAAGCGGGCATCGTCATGGATGACGCGCTCTTACCGCTCCTGCAGCCAGCGCGCAGCGTCCTTGGCGAAATAGGTGATGATGATGTCCGCGCCCGCGCGCTTCATCCCGAGCAGCGTTTCCAGCACGATCGCTTTCTCGTCGAGCCAGCCTTGCTTGGCGGCTGCTTTCACCATCGAATATTCGGCGCTTACGTTGTAGGCGACGACCGGCAAGTCGAACTGCTCCTTCAGCAGACGGATCACGTCCAAATACGCGAGTGCCGGCTTCACCATCAGCATGTCCGCGCCTTCCACAACATCGCTCTCCGCCTCGCGCAGCGCTTCCCGGACGTTGGCCGGGTCCATCTGATACGTCTTGCGGTCGCCGAACTGCGGGGCCGAGTGGGCTGCATCGCGGAACGGGCCGTAAAACGCCGAAGCGTATTTGACCGAGTAAGACATGATCGGCACATGCTCGAAACCCGCTTCGTCAAGACCAGTACGAATCGCCTGCACGAAACCGTCCATCATGTTGGAAGGGGCGATAATATCCGCTCCGGCCTGTGCTTGGGAGACGGCCGTCTTCACGAGCAAAGCGAGCGAAGCGTCGTTGTCGACGTCGGCGCGTCCCGTGCTCTCGTCTTGACGAACGATGCCGCAATGGCCGTGGCTCGTGAACTGGCACAAGCAAGTATCCGCTACGACGAGCAGATCCGGCTGCCATTCTTTGATTTTGCGGGTAGCCCGCTGCACGATCGAATTGTTGCCGTACGCTTCCGAGCCGACTTCATCTTTATGATCCGGCACGCCGAACAGCAGCACCGCTTGAATGCCGAGTTCGGCCACTTCGCGGATTTCCGCCTCAAGCAGATCGATCGACAGATGGTAGACGCCCGGCATCGAGACGATTTCTTCCCGTACGCCGGACCCTTCGGTTACGAATATCGGATAGATGAGGTCATGCGCGGTCAGCCGCGTCTCTCTTACTATGCTGCGCAGTGCCGCCGACGTGCGCAGTCTGCGGTTGCGTGTAATCGGAAAACTCATGGAGGTTCATTCCTTTCCAAGTTGTTCAGGGACGGTTTTCGTCTGCGGGGGAGCCGCCCTGGCTGCCTTTGTGAACGATCGCCTCGACCAGCGAAGCGACGGTCGATTGCTCTGCGGTGGCGTGGATATGCAGTCCGGCTTTGGCTGCGGTCTCGGCCGTAACCGGTCCGATGGAATACAGCTCGATCCGGTTCAGCAGCCCGACCGGGTCGGCTTCCCCCAGCTTGCCAAGCGCCTCCAGAACATTGGTAACGGTGGAGGAGCTCGTGAAGGTGACGGCATGTATTGCTCCCGCCCGGAGCATCCCGAGAGCCAGGTCTCCGCCTTCGAGCGACAGTACGTTTTCATATACGTTCGCTTCCGTCACCCGGGCTCCGAAGCGCCGAAGCCCCTCAGCCAGCACCGGACGGGACAGATCGCTTTTGGGCAGGAAGACGTGCTCGCCGGGTTTGACGAACTGGAGCAGCAGCTCCAGCATCGACTCGGCCTGGAAGCTGCCGCTTGGCACCAGATCGGCCACAAGGCCCCGGTTTAGCAGCGCTTCCTGCGTTTTCGGGCCGACGGCGGCGATTTTGGCACGATGCATCGTACGGACATCCATCCGCAGCTCGGCCATCCGCTCGAACGTATAATCGACTCCATTCACGCTCGTGAACAACACCCAATCGTAATCCTCGAGCCTGCGGATCGCCTCGTCCAGCGTCCTTGCCGCCGCTTCGCCCTCCGGCCGCCTGATCCGGATGACGGGAAATTCGATCGCTTCCCCGCCCTTCTCCTCGATTTGCCGGACGAGCTCGCTCGCCTGTTCTCTGGCCCGGGTGACGAGCACCCTTTTGCCGAACAGCGGCCGCTTCTCGAACCAGGCCAGCTTGGCCCGCAGCTTGACGACATCGCCTACGATAATAATCGCCGGGGACGTCAGTCCGGCTTCTTTCACGAGCCCGGGCAGCGTATCCAGCGTTCCTGTGACCGTTCGCTGCTCCATCCAGGTCCCCATGCGGATCACCGCGGCCGGCGTATCGGGATTGCGGCCGTATACCATCAATTGCTGACAAATCGTATCAATATTGGCGACGCCCATCAGAAAAACGATCGTTCCCGACGCGTTGGCC
The DNA here is from genome assembly GCF_058135425.1 of Paenibacillus sp. MAH-35. Lineage (NCBI taxonomy): Bacteria > Bacillati > Bacillota > Bacilli > Caryophanales > Paenibacillaceae > Paenibacillus > Paenibacillus sp. MAH-35. Next base: position 349,062 of record NZ_JBYUPU010000001.1, on the reverse strand, counting down.
AAATTTTCCCAATTGACGCTGGAATACGTTTTGTTCGGATATTCATGGCCCGTTACGACAGAGAAGGAAGAAGTAAAGTCCCGATGCGTCACCGGGATGCCCGCATAAGCGGGCACGGCAATCGCCGAAGTAATACCCGGCACGATCTCAAAGTCGATCCCGTGCTCGGCTAGCAGTTCCGCCTCTTCGCCGACGCGCCCGAATACGCTCGGATCGCCGCCCTTCAGCCTCGTAACCGTCTTCCCCTGAAGCGCCAGATCGACGAGCATCCGGTTGATTTCTTCCTGTTTGATCATATGTTTATCCGGCAGCTTGCCAACAAATATGGGGTCCGCACCCGGTTTCATATGCTGAAGCAGCCTCGGGTTGGCGAGCCGGTCGTATACGACGGCATCCGCCCGCCGGATCGCTTCCAGTCCCCTCACCGTTATCAGCTTCGGATCGCCGGGGCCCGCCCCGACGAGATACACTTTCCCCTGCTCCTGCTTCAACGTCCCCTCATCCCCTCAGCTCTGCTATGATCCGATCCGCTCCCTGCTCCAGCAGCCGGTCCGCCAGCGCATTGCCGAGCGCTATCGGGTCGGTTCCTTGTCCCCATTCCTTGAGCAGCAGACGACCGTCCGGCGAACCGACGACAGCCGTCATCTCGAGCGTTGCTGCAGAGCCGGACCCGCCTTCTTGCCGAATTACCGCATACGCTCCGATCGGAATCTGACAGCCGCCGTTCAACCGTCCCAGCAGCTGGCGTTCGGCCTTCACGGCGAGTTCGCTGTGCCCGTCATTGATTCGCCCTAGCAAGTCGAGTATGAACGGATCGTCCGAGCGGCATTCAATGCCTAAAGCGCCTTGCGCGACCGCCGGAATACAAATATCGGGAGAGACATAATCGGAGATCCGCTCCTCCCAGCCCATCCGGTGCAGCCCGGCCGCCGCCAGGACGACCGCGTCGAAGCCTTCCGTCTCCAGCTTGCGGATTCTCGAATCGATATTGCCGCGGATCCATTCGACCGACAGATCTGGCCGGTACGCCAGCAGCTGCGAGGAACGGCGCAGGCTGCTTGTGCCGACGCGCGCTCCCTGAGGCAGCTCAGCCAGCGGTATGCCGCCGCGCGTGACCAGACAGTCCCGCGGGTCAACGCGCTTCGGCGTGGCGCCGATCGCAAGGCCCGGCTGGCGCTCCCAGGGCATGTCCTTCATGCTATGAACGGCCATGTCGATCTCCCCGTCCAGCAGCGCCTGTTCGATTTCCTTGACGAACAACCCTTTGCCGCCTACTTTGGACAAGGTGACGTCCAAAATTTGATCGCCCCGGGTCACGATTTTTTTCAGTTCAAACCGGCATTCGATTCCGTATTTGTCGCTTGCTTGCTGCAGTTGCTCGATAACTTGACCCGTCTGGGTTAAAGCGAGCGCGCTTTGGCGCGTGCCTACCTTTACCGTACGCATCTGATCATCCTTTCCGCTAAAGCCCGAGCGGAGCGAATGGCTGCCGCTCGAAGCCTGTCTTGTTCCCCTGCAAGGGTAGTTAAGCTTCGTTTAATTGGGCCAGCATCCGGCTGCGGAACGACTCCCAGTCTCCCGCCTTGACCGCATCCAGCGCTTCGTCGCTGAACAGCTCCGCCAGCAGCTTTCTCCGCAAGCCCGGGTCGCTTACCTTGTTGTGCACGGACAGCCGGTATTCCGCCGTAAATTCAAGAAACCGGTCGAGCCCCTCGCCAAGCGATTCCTCAATCCGGTCCCGAATACGTGCGGAAGCCATCGGACTCGTCCCTGACGTCGAGACGGTCACGAGAAGCGGTCCGCTTCGAATCACAGCCGGGACGACGAACGTGCACAAGTCCGGCCGGTCCGCCACATTCACCGGAAGCGCCCGCGCAACCGCCTCCGCATACACTCGCTCGTTGACTTCCCTTTTGTCGGTTGCGGCAAATACAAGCGAAGCTCCCGCCGCATCGCCCTCTGTATACTCCCGGCGGACGACCGTCACCCGTCCTTCGGCTTCCCAGGCTGCGATCGTATCCGAAATTAGCGGACTAACGACGGCAACGGCCGCTGAAGCTTCCAGCAGGCCGCCGACTTTACGTTCCGCCACCCGTCCGCCTCCGACGACGAGGCAGCGCTTGCCCGCAAGATCGGCCACGATCGGGTAGAACGTTCGCATATCGTTTCACATCCATATCCAGTGATGAAACCCGGAATACATATTAAACACGAGAAAGTTAATCACTGCTGCGGTAAAAGCGGCGAGATTCCAAAACGCCAGCATAGGCCCGGTCTGGTTGGCCGTTACCCGCTGGAGCAAATAAAACGCATACACCGCAATGCTGAACAACGAGCTGAGCACCTTCGCATCGGCCAAGAGACGAGTATCCCCGTCGAGCACGATCTTGGCGATTCCGAGCGCGACCGAGGCGATCAGCAGCGGGACTCCGATCAGCACCGCCCGGTAGGTATAACCTTCGATCCGGTCCAGACTCGGAAACCGGGTCATGACCGCTGACCAGCGCTTTCCTTTCAACTGCCGGTGCATGAACAGATACATACCCGAGAGCAGCGCAGCGATCATGAATGCCGCGTAACTGGCGATCGCGAGCGTAATATGGATAAATACCAGCTCGTCCCTCGCCTCCCATTGCTGACTGATCGGCGTGACCGAAGGATCGCTGAATATGTTAATCGCCAGTATAGCAAAAGCGGCCACATTAACTAAAAAGACGAGCAAATCCAGCCGCTTCAGAAAAAAGTTCATCATTATGGATATGGTGACCAGCACCCAGCAATAAAAAAATAAGGCCTCGAACATCGTCATCACCGGCACGTACTGGTGCTCGTACATCCGGGAGGCGATAAATACGGTTTGCAGCAGCCATACAAAAGCAAGCAGCCCTGTTCCCATCCGCTTTGCACTCCGGTTTTTGGTTGCCATATCGGAGAAAGAAAACAGCAGGCTCAGGGCGTATATATACAAAATCGCGTCGTAAAACCATGTGCTTCCCGGCATCAGATGACCCTCTTACGAGTGGGCAAGCAGTTCGCCGGCTGCTATCGCAATCCGCTGCTTCCGGTCGCGATCGTCCGGTCCGACTATCGCTTCCTTGCTCTGCTGCTCAGCTGCTGCCGCTTTGACTGCCGCCTTCCGGGCTTCTTCAGCGCTTGCGGCATCGGCCAGACGCTGCTCCAGGGCGAACAGATGGGTGAACATGTCGAGCGCTTCCTCACCGCGGCGTTCGGCTGCCAGCTCTTTCACGCGCATGATCGGGTCGCGCATCATTTGGTTCAGCATGCTTTTGGTCAGCTTGCGGATTACATCAACCTCGCGTTCGCCGAGTCCCGGCAGCTTGTTCAGCATGCTGGACATCGTCTCCTCGTGAATGGCCACCGACTTTTCCTGAAGCGCCCGGATCACCGGACTCACTCCGAGCAGCTTGTACCACTGCTCGAACGCTTCGATCTCCTTCTCGACCATAGCCTCGATCTTCAGCGCTTCCTTGCGGCGTTCGTTCAGGTTCGTCTCCACAATAAACTCCAAATCGTCTATGTCGTACAAATACACGTTGGACAATTCCGAAATGCCCGGCTCAATATCCCGCGGAACGGCAATGTCGATCATAAACAACGGCCGGGATTTTCTGGCGCTCATCGCCATACGCACCGTCTCCCGGGTCAGAACGAATCCGGCTGCGCCCGTGGAGCTGATGACGACGTCCGCCTTCGCAAGCTCCTCCGGCAGCTTCTCGATCGGCCGGGCCGTCCCGTTCGTCTTGGAGGCGAGCTCGACCGCTTTCTCGTAAGTCCGGTTCACGACGACGACTTTCTCGGCGCCTCCGGCGGTCAGATGCTTCAGCGTCAGCTCGCTCATCTTGCCGGCGCCTACGAGAAGCACCGTCTTCCCCTGAAAATCGCCGAATATCCGCTTGCCGAGTTCAACCGCCGCATAGCTGACCGAAACCGGATTCTCGCCGATCGACGTCTCGGAGTGCGCCCGCTTGGCCATCGTGACGGCTTGCTTGAACAGCGTATTAAACATCGTTCCGGTCGCTTTCTGCGCCTGGGCTTTCAGAAACGCATCCCGCACCTGCCCGAGTATCTGGGTCTCGCCGATCACCATCGAATCGAGGCCGCTGGTCACCCGGAACAGATGCTCGATTGCCTGCCTGTCCTCGTAAATATATAAATAATCCTTCATCCGCTCCCGTGGAATGCGGAACCACTTCTCAAGAAAATTGCGCACGTAATGACCGCACATATACAAACGGTCAACGACCGCATAGATTTCCGTCCGGTTGCAGGTGCTTACGATGACGCACTCCAGTATGCTCTTCGTTTCCTTCAACTGCTGCAGGGCCATAGGAAGATATTGTTCGTCAAAAGCGAACCGTTCTCGGATCTCGACGGGAGCCGTCCGGTAATTCAGACCTACCGCAATGATGTGCATCGCATTCACCTGCCTTTCCGGCACATTAGAATCATTCTTCATTATATCACAGTTCGACAAATGCAAAAGAGCAAAGTTTGACTAAATGATGACACCGTTTTACTTCTTTCTCCTCTAGTCTTATCGGAAAAACGTTCCGGTATACGGCTGTCGTCCGCCTATCGCAGCAGACGTTTTCTGAGCAGCTCCTCCAATTCCTTGTCGAGCCCCGCCAGCTTGTCGTTTTGTGACGATACCGTTCTGCCGCCGCTAGTCAGCAGCTTCCCGTACACTTCGTACATTTGCTTAAAAAGGAGCGACGCTTTGCCGAACGTATCCCGCTCCTCCTGCTTCAGTGCCCGGTCTCCTCCGATCTGCAGGCGGGTAACGAACTGAACGAGCTGCTCGATCGAGGCGAGTTTCGTCAGCTTCGATTGCCCCAGCGCCAGCACGAGCCGCTCGTGCGTATAACCGGCCGAAAAAGCGGTCAGCCGCAACGAATCCAGTTCGTTCGTCATGCCGGCCTTATCGGCCTCCGACAACGAGCTGTTCAGCAGCTCCACCTGAAACTGGGATACCTGGTACAACAACAGCGAAGCATCGTAAGAGGCTTCATGCTGCGTGAAATACCCGTATATCCGGTATACCGGCCATACGATCAGCACAAACAGTACGACCCATACCCCAAACTTTCTCCATCCGGCTCTTCGTCCCATACGCACCATCCTTCCCGTTCCATTGTATGGGACGAACTTCAAAAAAATCCCCGGAATCCGCCGTTTGCCCTTGGCTTTGGTTGTCTCCCCCTTCGTTAACCATCCGAGGCGCGGCGCGTGATCCACCGGCGTATGACGAACCTAGTAACCGCGCAATAGTCCGGTAAAAAACAAATAACCATGGTTTCCCATGGTTATCGTCTGTTCTCTATTCAATAAATGTTGGTACTGACCGTTCCGTTATTTGACCAAAGCTGCCTGATTCATGACCGGGGATTCTACTGTCATCTCACCGAGACCGCGAATCAATTTCTTAGCATAAGTGCGCTCAGGCTTCAGTACGGAAACCAGATAGTCGATAGCCGCCTGCGGATCGACGGTTTCCCCGCACGTATAACAATCGAGGGCCGCGAATCCTTTCTCAGGATACGTGTGGATCGAGATGTGGCTCTCTGAAAGCAAAACCAGCACGGTTGCCCCTTGAGGCTCGAACTGCTTGGACTGAACCGACAAAACGGTTGCGCCGCACACCTCAGCAGCTTCTACCATTTGCGCTTGAAGCCACTCAGCATTGTTCAGCTTGCCAAAGTCAGCTCCCCAAGTATCAACAGCAACGTGTCTTCCGAAAGTCGAGTATTCCATCTTTCGGTTCCCCCTTCCTAGGAATAAAATTGTTGGATTTCATCCGCTAGGACCTACGTCATTCACTTCTCGAGGGAATAATCTCTCGAAACATTACATGTCCTGAGTGAATCCTGGTTCCTATATTGTTTTCAACGAGAATAAAAATAACATCTATTGCCCAGAAATGCAATAGTTTTTTTTGTTAAGGAACAAGTTGGGCTCCTCCCCGCTTTATTCCCGTAGTCACAGTATGTTGGCCGAGAGCGGTTGGTGCCTCGATACACTTGCGGAAAAGCCGTTTTTGGAACCTATTTCCGATGCCTTGTACACCGGCGTCATTTATCGCTTCGGCTGTGCATCGGGGTTCGGGTCCCGGACCTGCGCGTCCTCGGTCTGATCGGAGCCGCACCGCAAACAAAACCGGTCGCCGAAATCAAGCTCCGTGTCGCAGCGGACGCAGCGCAGGGTCGCTTCCACCTCCACGGCTTCTTCGATCATCTCGGGGGCGGTCTCGAACCGTTTGCCGCAATCCGGACAAAATCTAGCTCCGTACGGCACCACCTTGCCGCAGGCGCATGTCTTCTCCTTGTTCAGCCGCTGCAGCTCCAGCTCCAGTGCGCCGATCTCCCTCTCCAGCGACTCGATCAGCGCCGAGATGCGGACGACCTCCGGAGCGGCTGCGGTAAAGTCGCCTTCTCTGTAAGCCTCGTACACCGCCGCGCCCATCCCGCCATGAAGGCTGCGGATCTGCTTTCGCTTGCCTGCTATATTGGCGGCCGTCCGTGTGATTTCCACCGTTCGCTGAGCCTTGTCTGCGGCACGGGAAGCCCCTTCCTTAAGCAAATCCAGCCACTTCATGTCCGTTCCCCCTTCATAAGCGTCGTTAAAACTGTTATACGATACAGGATACGCCCGAGTTTCGAATTTTTTGTCCGGCTGCCGCAAAATCATTTGTCTTGCAGCTCCTCAGCATATGCACGCCCGAACGCGGAAGGAACCTACGTTGCCTGAGCGTATGGTTGAGCCGCTCGCCGCAAGTCGTGTTGCTGTCGCACCGCAAGCAAGGATAAACGCCTGCTGGCGTCTTTTGACGCTGTCGTTTTACCGATATCTGGGACTGATCCCACGATATATTTTCTGCTCAATCAACAAAAAAAGAGCCTTGCGGCTCTTTGCTTTCCAAGTTAGGGTTCGGTTATGCTTCCAATTCGAACAGTTTGTGCGCGAGCCGCGCCAATTGTTCGTCCACGCTCCGCTGGCCGGATGCGCTGTCTGAACGGTTCCGTTCGTCTAGCAATTGATCGATTTGGGAATATACGCTGGAGATTTGACGTTCCACATTTTGCTGGCGGTACAATCGTTCCAGTTGGCCTACCGTGTCCTTGTATTCGTAGACTAGCTTATGTTTACCGGATGCAATTTCGGATATTTGTACGACTGAGCCTCTTTTGTAGACGTATTTCATCGTGAAGGCAGGGTAAATCCGGTTGACGATCGCATCACCCTTGAACTGCGACACCGCCTTGCGAATCAGGTTGGACAGCTTCGGATTGCTGACACGGCATGAGCCTTCACACACATACTTGCCCTGACGGCGTTCGAACGTGAGACTAACTTCTTCGCCGGAATCGTCTCTGAGTACGATCTCCTGACTGCCGTTCTCCGTTACTTGCACCTGAACTTCCAATTGAACATCCTGTACGTCAAACAACTTGATAAACTGGATCATTTCGGCTTCCGATAAAGTCAAGCAGGTTTTGACATATTCCGTCGCTAACCGCTGAGCCATAAAAATCCCTCGATTCTATTTTTTAAACCCGTGAACCTGATGCGCTTTCTGATTTCGAAAATCCGCTGATTCTTGCTCTTACCTTAATTTATTATACTATATCGTGAATCATTATTCCTGCTTTTTTTTCGCTGAAAACAAGCAAAATTCAGAAAAATCGGCTGCGAACCGGAAGAATTACCGCCAGTCGCACCGATCTCTCGGTTTTTTCCCCAAACTTCTCGAAATCCCGCAGCAGTCCGTAGAAACTTTGGATTGCTGAGCGAGCCGTCTTCACCCGGTCCTTCAGCCCCTCTGACGGGCGTTTGCTCGCCGAATCGCAGTTAACCCGTTCTCCTACGGGAAAGCCCCGATCGGGCTGAGGATGATGTGCCGGCGACTCCTGCGGACCCGAACAAAGCGGACTGATGTCAGTCCGCTTCAGGTGCCGCTTTGGGAGCAGGCTGTCCCACTTCCGTATGCTGCGAAATGATCGCCCACAGCTCATCTTTGCCGAGTCCGGTCTCGGACGAAAACAAGACGAGCGGGTCGCTGCCGCGCATGAACAGCGTTTCTTTCACCTGCTTCACGTGCTTCTGCCACTGGCTCCGCGGTATTTTGTCCGCTTTGGTCGCCACTACGCATACCGGAATGCTGAAATGCGTGAGCCAGTCGTACATGCTCACATCATCGCGGGTAGGTGGATGACGGGCGTCTACGAGCAGCAGCAGCAGGCGCAGCCGGTCCCGCTGGAGCAAATACTGCTCGATAAATTTCCCCCACTGCTCCCGCTGGGTACGGGATACTTTGGCATACCCGTACCCGGGGAGGTCGACGAAATACAGCTCCGCGTTGATTTTGTAGAAGTTGAGCGTTTGCGTTTTACCGGGCTGCGAGCTCGTTCTGGCCAAATTTTTGCGCTGGATCATCTTGTTGATCAGTGATGATTTCCCTACGTTGGACCGCCCGGCCAGCGCGATCTCCGGCAACCCGTCCTCCGGGTATTGCGCCGGTCCGACCGCGCTGATGACGAATTCCGCTTGTGTTACGTTCACCGTTGTTTCCCCTCTCCCGTCACCCGATCGACACCGGTCTGACGAGCGCGTGCTCCAGTACCTGGTCCATATGGTGAACCGGAACGAACGTCAGCTCATTGCGGACGGTCTCCGGAATGTCCTGCAAATCTTTCTCGTTGTCTTTCGGAAGCAATATTTTTTTGACCCCGGCGCGATGGGCGGCCAACGACTTTTCCTTCAGTCCTCCGATCGGCAACACACGACCGCGCAGCGTGATCTCTCCGGTCATCGCAACCGATTTGGATACCGGAATGTTCGTCAGTGCCGAGATCAGCGCAGTTGCCATCGTGATGCCCGCCGAAGGGCCGTCTTTCGGAATCGCGCCTTCGGGAATATGGATATGAATATCGTTTTTCTCATGAAAATCAGGGGCAATCGAAAGCTGCTCGGCCTTGGAGCGCGTATAGCTGAAGGCGGCCTGCGCCGACTCCTTCATGACGTCGCCCAGCTTGCCGGTTAAGGTCAGCTTACCGCTGCCCGGCATAACCGTCACCTCGATGACGAGCGTATCGCCGCCCACTTCCGTCCAGGCGAGCCCGTTGACCGCCCCGACCTGATCGTTCTGATCCGCCAGATTCACGCGGAATTTCGCCGGTCCAAGATAGTCCTTCAAGTTGTCCGGCGTAATCTCGATCGCCGTCTTCTCCCCGGATACGATCTCCTTGGCCGATTTGCGGCAAAGTGTGGCGATCTGCTGCTCGAGGTTACGGACGCCGGCTTCCCGCGTATATTCGCGGACCACCTTCATCAGCGTCTCTTCGCCGATCTTCACCTGATCCTCGGTCAGCCCGTGATCTTTGATCTGCTTCGGCAAAAGATACCGGATGCCGATCTGCAGCTTCTCCAGCTCGGTATATCCCGGAATGTACAGCATCTCCATCCGGTCGAGCAGCGGTCGCGGAATATTGTGGACGGCGTTGGCCGTCGTGACGAACATGACGTTCGATAAATCGAAAGGCAGCTCGATATAATGATCGCTAAAAGTGCCGTTTTGCTCGGGATCGAGCACTTCCAGCAAGGCGGAAGCGGGATCGCCCCGGAAATCCATCGACATCTTGTCAATTTCGTCGAGCAGCATGACCGGATTGTTGCTTCCGGCGTTTTTAAGCCCTTGAATAATCCGGCCCGGCATCGCGCCTACGTACGTACGGCGGTGACCGCGGATCTCCGCCTCGTCGCGCACGCCGCCGAGCGAGATCCGGATGAAGTTGCGGTTCAGCGAACGCGCGATGGAACGGGCGATCGACGTTTTGCCGACACCCGGAGGGCCGACCAGACAGAGGATCGGTCCTTTCATCTTCTGTACGAGCTGTTGGACCGCCAAATATTCGAGCACCCGCTCCTTCGGCTTCTCCAGACCGTAGTGATCCTCGTTCAGGACGTCCTCCGCTTTGTTGATGTCGAGGTCGTCCTCGGTCCGTTTGGACCACGGGAGGGCCAGAAGCCAATCGACGTAGTTGCGGATAACCGCCCCTTCCGCCGAGGTCGCCGGCATTTTCTCCAGCCGGTCGATCTCTTTGTCGATTTTCTCCCGGACCTTCTCCGGCACTCCGGCTTCCTCAAGCTGGGAACGCAGTTCCTCGGCTTCCCCCGCGCGGCCTTCCTTCTCGCCGAGCTCCTTCTGGATCGCCTTCATCTGTTCGCGCAAATAATATTCCTTTTGCGTCTTTTCCATCTGCTTTTTGACGCGCTGGTTAATTTTCCGTTCCAGCTCCAGCACTTCGCGCTCGTTGCTCAAAAAATTGAGCAGCTTTTCCAGCCGCTCCCGCACTTCCACCGTTTCGAGAATTTCCTGCTTGTCTTTAATTTTCAGGGGCAGGTGACTCGTAATGACGTCGGCCAGCCGGCCGGGCTCGTGAATGTCGGAAATGGCGGCGAGCGTCTCCGGCGTTACTTTTTTGGACAGGTTGATGTAATGCTCGAACTGGTTACGCACCGTTCTCATAAGCGCATCGATCTCGGGATCGGTCGTTTCCTGCTCCGGCAGCTCCTTCACGGTCACTTCGTAATAATCCGTGTTGGATACGTATTCCACGATCTCGGCGCGGACGACGCCCTCCACCAGCACGCGGATCGTCCCGTTCGGCAGCTTGAGCATTTGCCGCACTTTGGAGATCGTCCCGATCTGGTAAATGTCGTCCTTTTGCGGTTCTTCAATGTTAATCTCCGACTGCGAACAGAGGAGTATCATTTCGTCGTCTACCATCGCCTGCTCCAGCGCCTTAACCGATTTTTCGCGGCCGACGTCCAGAGGCAGAACCATGCTCGGATATACAATTAGGCTACGCAGCGGTAGAAGGGGCAAGCGGCGCACTTTCGCTTTGTTCAGTCCCAATGCTCTGCACCTCCAGAAACTTTATGGAGCTCCCCCGGACGATCGCGAGGGGCGAGTGTTCACAAGCTTATTGCTTTCTTTCCACATCAGTGTTCATTACTTGTTCATCATTTTATCAAAACCTAGATAAAAACACCAATTTGCCGCACCCACGAGCTTCTGGCGAAACCGGGATACGGCAAAGCGATACTTTTGGAAGCGACGCCCGGAGCGGCATCGATTCCCTATAGCAGGTCCAACGCCGTCTGAATAGCAGCGCGCCTGAATTATGATTCGGGTCTGGCCTGCAAGTACGGAAGCGGCGAAGCGATCAGTACGTCCGTCCCGTTCGGCACGCCGAACGAAGCATCCTCGCTGCGAATGCCGAGCGCATGCTGAAGCACTTCATCGACCGTATCGACGGCAAGCACCTGCAGCCCGTTTAAGCCCGCGAAAATTTCCTGCCAGTTTTCCTTCGGAATGATGACCTTGGTCGCGCCTGCCTGGAAAGCCGCCTCCACCTTGGCGACGACACCGCCTACCGGCTTCACTTTGCCGTGAATGCTCACTTCGCCGGTCATCGCAATTTTGTTGTCAACCGGGATCTGATGGATTGCGGAAGCGATCGCAGTCGCCATCGACACGCCGGCCGAGGGACCGTCGATCGGGATGCCTCCCGGGAAATTGATATGCAGATCGTAGTCGTCCGGACGCATCCCCAATCGGCGGAGGACGGTCAGCACGTTCTCGATCGAGCCGCGCGCCATGCTTTTGCGGCGAAGCGTCTTGGAACCCCCGCCCATCTCTTCCTCGTCGACTACCCCTGTGATCGTAAACGTACCGCCTTTGGGCTTGGAGGCCGGCAGCGACGTCACTTCGATTTCCAGCAGCGTCCCCATATTCGGACCGTATACGGCAAGACCGTTCACGAAGCCGATTTGCGGTTCAGGCGGAATCTTCTTCTCCGGACGGGGCGTCAGCTGGCTGCTGTTCACGACCCATTCCACATCCGCCGCCGTCAGCTCGCTCCGCTGCTCGGTCATCGCGATGCCTGCGGCCAGTTGGATAATATTGACGGCTTCGCGGCCATTGGTCGCATATTTCTGCACGACTTCGATGGCGGACGGCGTCTCTTTCAGTCCGATCTTCAATACCGCGTTGCGCGCGATTTGACCGATCTCATCGGGCAGAAGCGGACGGAAAAAGATTTCCATACAGCGCGACCGGATCGCCGGCGGAATTTCCTGAGGCGTCCGCGTCGTCGCTCCGACCAGCCGGAAGTCGGCGGGCAGACCGTTTTGAAAAATGTCATGGATGTAGCTCGGAATGTTCATATCCTCCGAATTGTAATACGCGCTTTCCAAAAACACTTTGCGGTCTTCCAGCACTTTTAATAATTTATTCATTTGTATCGGATGCAATTCACCGATCTCGTCGATAAACAACATTCCGCCATGCGCTTTCGTAACGGCTCCCGCTTTCGGCTGCGGAATACCCGCCACGCCCATCGCTCCGGCGCCCTGATAAATCGGATCGTGGACCGATCCGATCAACGGGTCGGCGATGCCCCGCTCGTCAAACCTCGCCGTAGTCGCATCCATTTCCACAAACTTGGCGTCAAACCGGAACGGGGACGAGGCGTTTTTTTTCGCTTCCTCGAGAATGACCCGCGCCGCTGCCGTTTTGCCTACTCCGGGAGGACCGTATATGAGGACGTGTTGCGGATTCGGACCGCACAGAGCCGCCTTAAGCGCGCGCAGCCCCTCCTTTTGACCGATAATGTCGCCGAGTGCCGTCGGGCGCGTCTTCTCCGCAAGCGGCTTCGTCAGCGAGACGGAGCGAAGCTTGCGCAGCTTATCCATTTCTTTCCGGGATTCCCGGTCGACGGCGGTCCGGTTCGTTTGCTGGTTGCGCAGCAAGTTCCAGAAATACAGCCCGATCACGATGGCGAAAAACACCTGGATGATCATCAGAATGATGCTTAAACTCATGGTTACCCCTCCTAAAAGCTTTTTCGGAGAAAAAGCTGTCTTCGTAAGCGTTGCTGAGCTTTTTCGGAGAAAAAGCTGTCTTCGTAAGCCCTCCAAAACCGACATCAACTGCCGCAGCTTCGTTTTTTATCGCATACATGGTAGTATTCCCCTCTGCCCGATCCGTTAATCGGCGAATGAGAATAATTTGTTTGAGTCACCCTACACATACCAGACCAAGCTGATCACCATACTGCAACGAAATGGAAGGAAGGCTATGAACAAACGTTACCCGTTCGTCTGCGCCCTGATGGCCGTCTTATTATGTCTTCTGCACACCGGACCTGTTCACGCTGCGGTACAAGCCATCCCTCAATCGATCTCTGAGGTGGATGTGCTTATCGACGTCGGGCACGGCGGAATCGATGGAGGCACTTCTCACGGCGATCTGCTGGAGAAACATCTGAACCTGCTCGTAGCCAAGCAGTTGTACGAAAAATTGCGCGCCTCCGGACTGCAGGTCGCCCTGAATCGGACTACCGACTACGCTCTTAGCGACGACAACGACTGGCTCGGCTCACGTTCCCGACATCTTCGCGATCTGGCCCAGCGCAAGCTGCTCATCGACGCGTTGAAGCCCAAGCTGACCGTCAGCCTGCATACGAACTGGGCCCGGCATTCGAGCGCACGGGGGCCCGGCTTGCTGTATCAGTTCAACCAGCCCAGCTACATAGCCGCTCATCTGCTCGCAGGCCGCCTTAACGAGCTTTACGGAACGAAAGAGGTGCCTTACGTAGGCAAAACCTTCTATCTGCTCAAACGGACGCAAACCCCGGCCGTTATCATCGAGATGGGCTACATCAGCAACGAATCCGACCGTGCGATGCTGACCCGGACAGAAGGGCAAAAAAAAATAGCTGAGGCTATCGCCTCCGCCATTTTGGATTATCTGCTCGTGTTTTATGTGGACCACTAAAGTCAATTGCATCATGACTGCAAATTACCAAGCAATCGGTATGAAGGAGACTTCACCCGACAGTTCAGCCTGTCGTTACGGCTTGTCCAAGTTGATCGTTATCAGGCAGCCGAACCGGATCAATGACGCCGTCCCGGAATTTCCCCCGTACGTTCGAATTCGGCCACGATGTGGTCGATTTCTTTTTTCAGTTCATTCACAAGCTCGGCTTCCGGCACTTTCCGGATCATCTCTCCGTACCGGAACAACATCCCTTCTCCGCGCGCTCCGGCGATTCCGATATCGGCTTCCTTCGCTTCGCCGGGGCCGTTAACGGCGCAGCCCAGCACCGATACTTTGATCGGAACTTTCAGCTTCTCGATATAACTCTCCACTTCGTTGGCTACCGAGAACAAATCGATGTCCAGCCGGCCGCATGTCGGACATGAAATTAACGTCGCGGCATTCGTAATAAGCCCGAACGTTTTCAACAAATCACGGGCTACCTTGATCTCTTCCACCGGGTCTGCGCTTAACGAGATCCGGACGGTCGAACCGAGTCCGAGATGCAGCAGCGTTCCGATCCCCGCCGCGCTTTTGACAGCGCCCGAGAACAGGGTCCCCGCCTCGGTAATACCGAGATGAAGCGGATAATTGAACTTCTCCGCCGCCTTCGAATAAGCGGCGATGGCCATCGGCACGTCCGATGCTTTTAAAGATACGATAATGTCATGGAAATCAAGTTCTTCCAGTATTCCTATATGAAAAAGGGCGCTCTCCACCATCGCATCGGGAGTTGGATACCCGTACTTTTCGAGCAGATGCTTCTCCAGCGAGCCCGCGTTAACGCCGATACGGATCGGGATTCCGCGTTCTTTGCACGCCTTGACGACCTCCTCCACCTTCTCTCGGCGGCCGATATTGCCGGGATTAATCCGCACTTTGTCGATGCCGTTTTGGATAGCCGCCAGAGCTAACCGATGGTCGAAGTGAATGTCCGCAACGAGCGGAATGTGAATCTGTTTTTTGATTTCTTTGATCGCATCGGCAGCTTCCTTATTGTTGACGGTAACCCGGACAATTTGACAGCCGGCCTCTTCCAGGCGGAGTATTTCGGCTACCGTCGCTTTGACGTCCGCCGTTTTGGTCGTACACATGCTCTGCATGATGACTTCATTGCTTCCCCCGATCGTCAGATCGCCGACTCGGACAGGCCTCGTTTCGGTACGATGATACATAGCCGTCACTCCCCATGATGCCAAACATCCCCCGCTCCGGTCCGGAGCCCACATCAAGGACTCCGAACGGATTGGAGGAAGCCGGTTCGTATTGGTACAGGCGCTTACGCGCTTTCTTCTTTTTTGTTTTTGGCGGCAACGGATTTGCCGTCCTTCGTTTTGAGCTCGGGCGAGATTTTGTCCATGACGACTTCCTTCGTAACGACACAGTTGATGACGTCGTCGCGGGAAGGCACCTCGAACATCACATCGAGCATAATTCCCTCGATGATCGCTCGCAGTCCCCGTGCTCCTGTATTACGCTTGATTGCTTCCTTAGCAATCGCGTCGAGCGCTTCCGGATTAAACTCGAGGGCAACGTTATCCATCTCGAGCAGCTTCTGGTACTGCTTGACAAGCGCATTTTTGGGTTCCGTCAAAATCCGCACGAGCGCGGACTCGTCCAGAGGCTCCAATGTGGAGATCACAGGCAGACGGCCCACGAACTCAGGAATGAGTCCGAACTTCAGCAGATCCTCAGGCAGCACGAGCGACAAATATTCGCCCGGCTTCAGATCGGTTTTGTGACCTTCGCTGCTGAAGCCGATCACTTTTTTGCCGATCCGGCGTTTGATGATCTGTTCGATCCCGTCGAAAGCTCCGCCGCAAATAAACAGAATGTTCGTCGTATCGATCTGGATGAACTCTTGATGGGGATGTTTGCGTCCGCCTTGGGGAGGAACCGATGCGACCGTTCCTTCCAATATTTTGAGGAGCGCCTGCTGAACGCCTTCACCCGAAACGTCGCGGGTAATCGAAGGATTCTCGGACTTGCGCGCCACTTTATCGATCTCGTCGATATAGATGATCCCTTTTTCGGCCTTCTCGACGTCGTAGTCGGCCGCTTGAATCAGTTTCAGCAAGATGTTCTCTACGTCTTCGCCGACATAGCCGGCTTCCGTAAGCGAAGTTGCGTCCGCTATAGCGAACGGAACGTTCAAAATTTTGGCGAGCGTCTGCGCCAGAAGCGTTTTCCCGCTGCCCGTCGGACCGATCAGGACGATATTGCTCTTCTGAAGTTCGACGTCTTCCAGCTTGCTTTGCGAATTGATCCGTTTGTAATGGTTGTAAACGGCAACCGAAAGCGACTTCTTCGCTTGTTCCTGACCAATGACATATTGATCGAGAATCGAGCGGATGTCTTTTGGCTTCGGTACGTCCTTCAGTTCCAGTTCTTCTTCGCTGCCCAGTTCTTCTTCAACGATCTCGGTGCAAAGCTCGATGCATTCGTCGCAAATATATACGCCAGGACCGGCTACAAGTTTGCGAACCTGGTCTTGGGATTTGCCGCAAAACGAACATTTCAGCTGACCTTTTTCGTCATTGAATTTAAACATAGGATCACCTCCTATTGCTGATTAATATGAGTTATCACCTTGTCGATGAGCCCGTACTCGACGGCTTGCCCCGCACTCATGAAGTTGTCCCGGTCCGTATCCCGCTCGATTTTGTCGTACGGCTGGCCGGTATGGTGCACGTATATTTCATTCAGCTTGTGCTTCGTCTTCAAGATCCAGTCGGCATGAATCTTAATATCGGCCGCCTGTCCCCGAACGCCGCCTAGCGGCTGGTGAATCATCACTTCGCTGTTGGGAAGCGCAAAACGTTTGCCTTTCGCGCCTGCGGTCAGCAGCAATGAACCCATGCTGGCTGCCATGCCGACGCAAATGGTGGAAACATCAGGCTGGATATACTGCATCGTATCATAAATGCCTAAGCCGGCTGTAACCGAGCCCCCAGGCGAGTTGATATAGAGGCTGATGTCTTTCTCGGAATCTTGGGCGGCCAAAAACAACAGTTGGGCGATAACCAGATTCGCCACGTCGTCGTCGATCGCACTGCCCAAAAAAATGATGCGGTCCTTCAGAAGGCGCGAGTAGATGTCGTACGAACGCTCGCCCCGGCTTTCCTGCTCAACCACCATAGGAATCAGGCCCATATTGTTTCCCTCATTTCTTTTGTAAGCTGCATTCATTGTATCACGTTTGCGGCCTCATGTCATTTTTGGCGTTAATACCAATGTATGTATTCGGCTTTAAAACTTATGCCCGGCTGCGTAAAACTGTAAAATCCTGTCCGGATGGGTAAACGAAAGGCACGTTAGGAACAAACGTGCCTTGTCGCATTGTCGCTATCGGATTAGGCTACTTCCGCAACCGCCTTGCTGTTCTCCACGAGGAAATCGACCGTTTTCTTCACGATCAGATCGTGCTCGATCGAGTCGAGGCTGCCGTTCGCCGACAAAATGACGCGGATTTCCTCAACGGATCTTTGGTACTGGCTAGCCAGACGATCCAACTCGCCGTTGATTTCTTCTTCCGTAGCACTGATATTCTCGGCTTTGGCAATCGCCTCAAGCACCAGATCGTTGCGAACGCGGCGCTCCGCATCCGTGCGCATTTGCTGCTTAACAGTCGCTTGATCCTGCCCCGTAAATTTCAGGTACATGTCGATGTCCATGCCTTGCATTTTGAGACGGTTCGTGAAGTCTTCGAACATGCGGTCAACTTCAGACGTAATCATCGCGTCAGGGATTTCCACTTCGGCATTGGCAGCCGCTTTCTCGACAACCGCCGATTCGCGGTCCTGCTCATTAGCCTGTTCTTTGCGCTCCTGCAGACGCTTCTGGATGTCTTGCTTGAATTCTTCAAGCGTGTCGAATTCGCTAACGTCTTTGGCAAACTCGTCGTCCAGCTCAGGCAGGTTTTTACGCTTGATGTCGTGCAGCACGACTTTGAATACGGCCGCTTTGCCTTTCAGCTCTTCGGAATGGTATTCTTCCGGGAACGTTACGTTAACGTCTTTTTCTTCGCCCTTGGCCATACCTACCACTTGCTCTTCGAAGCCCGGAATGAAGCTGCCGGATCCGAGTTCAAGCGAATGCTTCTCGGCTTTGCCGCCTTCGAACGGAACTCCGTCGACGGAACCGTCAAAGTCGATAACGGCGATGTCGCCATTCTCAGCCGTGCCTTCTTCAAGGACAACGAGCTCGGCATGACGCTGCTGCAGACGCTTCAGCTCTTCAGCGATTTCTTCTTCGGAAACGGCGGATTCTTTCTGAACAACTTCAAGCCCTTTGTACTCGCCCAGTTGAACTTCAGGCTTAACCGTAACGGTCGCTTTAAAGACGAAGGCTTGTCCTTTGCCGAACTGCTCGATCTCTACATCCGGACGATCTACCGGCTTGATCTCGGTTTCATCCAGAGCTTTTACATACGATTCCGGCAAAAGAATGTCTACTGCATCCTGATACAAGCTTTCAACGCCGAACTTGGCTTCGAAAATTTGGCGTGGCACTTTGCCTTTACGGAATCCTGGAATGTTAGCCTTAGCCGCTACTTTCTTAAAGGCGCGGTCCAACGCCGATGCTACTTGCTCAGCATCTACTTCGACGTTAAGAACGACTTTGTTCTTCTCTATTTTTTCCCAAGTTGCTTTCATTTATGCTTTCCCCTCCAACAAATTTACCGGTCCCGCGCGCTCGTGGAGCCGCTGCAAAGGCCCGTGCGCTCTCAAAATGGCCATTTAACCACTATATTATAACATAAGGAGGCTTCATTTCAAGCGTAGGATCATTTCCTTTACGATTCCGCAGGGCTGGATACGGTTGCGAACAATTTGATGACCTGCTGCGCCTTGTTCAGCGATTTGGAAACGGATTCCGGAAGCCCGTAGATTTCCCCTAGTTTTTGCTCGTCTGCACGCTCGAAAAGCATCTCCTCCACCGTATGGTGAAGCGCTGCGGCCCAGACGCTTTTGCCGGTTTCATCCAAAGCGAGAAGCTCGTCGTACACGGCCGTTCCATAAACGAAAGCCAGAAAGTCTTTCCATGTCGCTTCAATCAGCTCCGTCAAGCCGGGCTGCTTCGATTCCATTGCGGATTTGACCCGTTCGCCGATCGCTCTCAGATGGTCCGGATACTGTTCGTAACGAACCGGTGTATCGCCAATGGTCAGCATCATCGTCTGCCCCAGCTTGCGGATCTCGATCGTTCCGGTCTCACCGATCGTCCGCAGCACCTGGAGACCGCGAAACTGAACGAGCGGATGAAGACGGCTTTCGGACAGCCAGCGTCTAAGCCTGTCGCCTACGATGCGCCGGTCCAAATGGGCGAGTTGCTCCAGCGCCATCATCTGTTTCTCGGCCGTTGCGTGCGGCGCCAGCATGTCCAGCAGCTTGTCGGCGAATTTCGAGTCATTGGCGGCTTTGGCCCGAACATGCCGTTTAAGCATACCGGCTTCGTCCACTTCGTCTTCGTTCTCATCGTCCGGGGACGGACCGGTTACGCCGGTTCCCTTGCTTCCATGTCCGCGTACCGATTCGGGAAACGACTCGACCAGCCACCCGAGCAGCGACTGCCATTCCTCCTTGTACTCCGGATCGTCGCTTTGGCACTGAAGCAAAAAACGGAGCATGCCGGCCGCTTCCGCATAGCATTCTCCCTCCAGCAAACGTGTCAGTTCGCTCTGGTAATACTCGATCGTCTTCGGGAACAATATCACATTATCCGAATTGGACGACACGTCTCTTACCACCGCCTTCCCATATTTTCACGTTCTCTCATTGTATCAGAAATGTGCATCCCGGGAACAGCTGCGACGTGGTGTGAGGAAAATAAAACCTGATAACGCGTATTTTCTTCTTTCATTATTATTCCCGATTTTGTACGTTCAAATATGGTGGTTGTCGGTGCATTCCTTGTTAAGTCCACGCATCCAAATTAATCCGCTTTTTTGTCTTGAAATTCATACAGGCGTGTGTTATATTTATTTCTGCCGCTAAAAATGCGGGTGTAGTTCAATGGTAGAACTCCAGCTTCCCAAGCTGGTGGCGTGGGTTCGATTCCCATCACCCGCTCCAGCCTACAACATCGTGTCCCAGTAGCTCAGCAGGATAGAGCAACGGCCTTCTAAGCCGTCGGTCGGGAGTTCGAATCTCTCCTGGGACGGTCGAAAAGCACAAGCTTATGCTTGTGCTTTTTCTTGTTTTCCTATCTGCCTATATCAAAGCAAGTTAGGCTTAAAAGATGACATTGATGCGAAATTGAGCAAAACTCGGTAGTTCTGTATAATCTATCAACGTACCATTGTAAATAAACGTTAGAACTATGCATTTTTTATCGGGCCTCCACCATGTATTCACTACAAGGTTTTCGCTCCCCGGATGTATGGCTCCGCTGTAGTTGGTCACATATATGGATGGATAAAGAACGTTAAACCAGTTAGGCGGAAATCTCATTGAAAAACAACTCCCAGTTTCTTGCTTCCTAACGTCTTGTCAAACGATATACTTGTCCCAATAATAGCACCTATGAATTCCCACGTTGTACCACCATCTGTAGTGCGAATGTCGGCCGAATACTTAACCGGATTTCGAAATCGGTTAGGAAGGACATTTGTGACAATCGTGTCCACGCCTATTTTAGGAAAATACGCTTCTTCCTCCAATAAATTCGAAATGCCTATCGACACATAAATACCGTTAGCATGATAGGTGTCTACTTGTTCCTGAGTCGTTACCGCAGTAATATCTGGGGGCTCATAATCGTACAAACATATAGCAAAGTTCCCCAATTCCCGGGAAAGAGCAAGGTCTTGCTGCATGTAGTTTAATCCGTTACTGCGTATAAGCCCAAGAAGAAGATCTTTGTTTTGACGTCTCACTTCACGCAAAATGTCAGCACTGAAAGATGTGACCATTATAAAATCGATCATGTTGTAGTTTTTGACAATTCGAATCATTTCTGCAACCAAGTTAGGTATGTTGCTGCTAGGATAAGGTTTAATTTCCAATCTCGGAATCAAACCGTCACACGACCTGCAAAGCGCCATAAATTCCTCAAGCGTTGGAACTTTGACATTATAGGAATATCGGGATTGACTTACATTGCAAGACTTTATTTGGACCAGCGTTAAATCGGCTACCCGACCTGTGCCCGTAGTTGTTCGATCTATAGTCTCATCGTGCATAAGAACAATATGTCCGTCCGCCGTCATAAGAATATCAGTTTCTGCTCCAGTCATCCCAAATAATCGCGACAGTTCAAAAGCTTCCAATGTATTTTCCGGTGCATATCCAAGCGCTCCTGAATGCCCTGTATAAGTAAGAGCACAATTTTTACCAATAAGGGAACGCACTTTGTCTAGGTTGTTTATTTGACTGGACAAAGATGTTTCAATACTTGGACTATACCCCACATATATTTCTTCAATCGAAATGTCGGTTGGTGCTATAGGCGCGTCGTTTGTGTAAGCCAGCAAGATGGTAACAAATGTGGTGGCTGGCGATAGAGCAATGGACGATTCAGTTGTCGGATTGAGCCCCATGCTAGCAATAAATTGACGGTTAGCATCGTATTGTCCAACCCCTATTTTATAATGCCCCGGGATTTTCCAATATAACGATTTACCAGCTTCCACTTTGAGTACGTGCGGAAGCTTTAAGCGCACACGTAAATTGCTTGGAGAGTATGCTTGATCAAGAGACACATTCGGTATGGTCGTACCAACCTCCCATATGGCAGGAAACGTATTTAACAGGTTTACCCGAGCGTATTGTTCAGTAAAAAAGATTTTGTTGTAGTAATCCAAGGAATAGTCACCTAGAATGTCACCGTATGTGAGGATCGATTTGCTGTACACTGCCGTAATATTGCTGGATTGAGCAAGAATCCTGAAATAAACCGCATGATCCGGGATTGGTATATTTTCTTTAACATACGATGTTCCGAATGCTACCGCCACATTGGACGATATCAAAGCATTGGTCTCGTCAAAAAAGTTAAAAAGCAAGCTCGGTGTCCCGGCCGTTTTTTCAATGGTCATTCAAAAGCTTAACGATCCCCACCTGCGCATTTCAAAAGTTATCATATACTCAATAGTAAATTTGGTACCAAAATGCTGGTTAACAATAACCGTGTCATCGTCGATAACAATGTCCGAACCGTTGCCGTTGTATTGACAATAACTGTATATATCGTATTTAATATTTTGCCTGACCATATTGGCCGCATTCTTCATGAAATAAAACGGAAGCGCTACGTTAGCAGGTCTTAGTGCGTTTTTAACCGCAGTATCAACATTCGCCAAACCAAGTGAGTTTCTGGGTATGCTTCTAGCCTCTTCCGCCATTGCCCTTGCAATCCAATCAACCATACTCCGCCGCCATTCCTGAAACATTAACATCTATATATACAATTGCAAACATAGCGATATCTGCCTTAAACAATCAGGGGACTTGATTTACACAAGTCCCTCATTATATCGGCGATCTACTTTACGCCGCCCCTATACCCGAAAACTTGGGCTTGTCAGACTGCTATTACTCCCGGTGAACTAAAGCGTAAAATTAATTTTTTTCCATATATAAGCATCATTGCTTTCTTTTGCGCAAACGTAAAAACTGTCTTCAACTCCGGTTGCCCCTCTTACGGAGATCAGATGTCCGCGATAGGCTGCCGAGGCTGTAGGCAAAGACGTTTTGTTGCCCACAACAACATAGTTATCACGCATATCAATCGTTCCGTAAACAGGACCGCCAATCGTTTGTAAATATGCAGCTCCTACCGAATCGGCACATTGCCCGAATATTCTTGTTATTCGCAGTTTCCCGGATGCCGCATTAGTTCCACTCAGAGTAATTCGAAAACCTTCGGTGTTATACGGGATATTATCGGAGATGATATGGACTTTTGCCGTCAAGTTCGTGTAGTCAAACACATCCGACCACATGCCTTGGTACAACTTTTGAAGCTTGATATTCTTCGGGCTTTCATTCCATTTGCCAAATGATATTCCGAAGTTGCTAAAGTAGGTGACTGCACTGGGGAATAATATTTCGATAACGATCGGGTTTATTTCTGTTGTGCTAGCATCATACTTTGCCGCAGAATTGGGACTTAGATTAAATGCATTAATCAGTTGTCCAGCTTCCGGAGCCGGGCCTCCTGTTTGTGAAACCGTGAATCTTTTATTAGCGAAAGCTAAAAAATCGTCCTGATTACCAATAAACATACCTACTTCAGGAACCGGCGGTGGAATTGTCCCGGACATCATAGTGCCTTTAAATGAATCGTCTGATTCGTAAATACCGTCTACTTTATTCCTTGTTCCCTGATCAGTTACATTTTTCTTTTCCAAATTTGAACTTATGATCGTATAGGCCGTTTTATTAGTTAACTGAGCAAGGATTCTGGAAGGAACAACATGAATATCCCATACTTTAGCAATTATTCGATTATATGCACCATTGATATAAAAGCATTTTTTTGTGATATTTTCCGTCGGCTGTATCTGGATATTGGTGAATATGTTCCCTGAGGTTTCATAGATTCCGTTATGCACCGGATGACGATAAATACTTCCAGTGGTATATATATCATACTGATTCCCGGAAAAGCCTATCATATCAAATTGATTTCCGTTAACCCATTGCGAAGTATCATCTCCAGCATTCTCTGCGTGCAGATGTATTGCCTTGCCAAAATAGATGATGTTTATGTCATAAATATGCACACCGCATACGTTGTTTCCGTTTCCTGTTGCATAAAGATATATGCCTGTGCTGCTGTGCTCATCTTCCTCCTTACTTCTAACAACACGTTCATGTCTACCGTAAAGCACCATGCTCTTGATGGATGTATTATGATTAAACGCAAACTTATCGCTGCCATCTACATATATGCAGCATTTGTTAAAGTCAACAAAACTGTACGTATCGAGTCGCGCTCCACTTATCTGTGCGTTTTTGCGAAGCTTAATCATATTTACATCAGCCGTAGGTCTAATCGTGCAACCATGTGCACATTTCAAGTGAACTTTTGGCTTCACCTCTATAGTCGCGCTTATATTGTAATTTCCCGGAGGAACAATAACCTCTCCGCCTCCAATAGACTCGATGTAGTCGATTGCGCTCTGGATTGCCGCTGTATCATCCTTGTATGCACCTGTCGCTCCGAAGTCTTTTACGTTTACGCTACCACCTTTTGCTGAAATAACCAAAGCTTTCGTAATCAAGTCAGCCAATGTGACTACCACCTTTCCTATTCGGATCCGAAACTAACAAATTCTCGATGCTAGAGTCCGAGCTATAAGGTCTTCATCCACGCTTCGATTTTGGGTACCAAATATTCTTTATAACCGCCTTCAGTCGGATGGCATCCATCCCCTACTCCACCATTCTGTTGCGAATACTCGTTGACGATTTCACTAAGACCGAAATTAAGTCCACTGGTTTTAAATAAATCAAGAAAAGGGACACTCCACTTCTCACAGATTTCTCGAGCTTTGTTCCAATAAAGCTCCGACTTGTTTTGATTTAAGAGGTCAAATGTCCCCTTTACTTTAAAAGTGACAATATATCCGATCTTTTTCCCCTTCCATCTTAGTTGGGCTTGTTTAATGATACTTTCCAACGCCCCACAAAAAGTAGTGTCGTCAAATGCAGCGGTATATGATGTCGTAATCGCCCCGATAGGAACATTGAGCCAGTAATCGTTTATACCACCTTGAAGAATAATAAAATCTGCATTCTCGTCCATATTTACAATATCCCTACATATCCAATGGCGAGGAGTGGTTCCATTGTTCGCAAAAGTCCCTGCCGCAATAGTACCGCCGCTCACTGCGTACCCGGCAGCACTCATTCCGTTCCTCTCGGCAATAACAATCCCCCATCCAGTATTGTTCCTTGGACTAAGAATTGCCGTCGATGGCCATCCCGCACCAGCTGTAATACTGTCCCCATTAAACAAAACACGCTTTCCTGCCAACGGATTATCGCTCGAAAGCAAGGGCCTTTGTATGCGCGTGTAGTACGAGCTGGCAGAAGAGGATGACGGATAGCTCGCTCCTTCAACAATAGCATCACTGCTCATTTTATTTTTATGTCCGCATACTCGCATCGTATAGGCTCCCGTAGGAGCCGTGAAAGTAAACGGTGATGAAGTTCCCGAAACTGTTCCAATTTTACTGATAAATTCGCCTTGCGCCGTATAAAAAGCACCAAATTGGGTTTCTGCATACCGAATCGAGTACTGTTTGCCGGAAACACAAGGAATATGATGGGTCGTATAGTACCCAGCGCCTGCTGTAAGAGCGCCGTTCAATAAATAGTATCCTACAGCATTACCTTCCTCATATAAGTTAAATAGATTGTTACTTCTTTCTACAAAATCAACATCAGTCGATGTGATCTTTACAGTTTTGTCACGCTTCTCTTCAGCCATCGAGCGCGCAATCAAATCCGCCATCAGACCACCGCCCTCCCCTTAACGCTAATCGTTCCTCCGGATATCGAAGAAATCCGGGCTCGGAAGGTAACGAGTCCCGTCACCTCGAACTGCCATACTTCGCCGCTCGTGGTAGTCTGGGTGCCCATGGCGAGATCGGACAAGCGAATCCCTTTCAGCGGGTAATAGCTTCCGCCGACGCTCGCCCCCTCAAAATGGATCGTGCGGCTGGTGCTTGTCCCGGTGATCTCGAGCGTTAACGTCCGGTAAGCCCCTACAGCGAGTGCAGTTCCATCTCCAGCTGCGGTTGAAGCGTCGTGTAATACGACGTCCTCCATTGCGCACCCGGTGACACGTACATTCTGGCTCCCATCCGAATGGATTCCATCCGCCTCATTGGCAATACTGTTGTCCGAACGCACCATCCGTCCTGTCTTTACGCCTAACGAATCCAACAAACTCATTCCTCATCAACCTCCATGATCGAGCTCCGATTTCTCGGGCAAGGTGAAGCGTAGGATCATCATAACACCCGATGTGTAAACTGGAATACTTTACATTTTTCACCTAATTTACAAATTAGCTCGTTCCTGCCCGTTGCTGTCGTTCCCTTTTATCTCTAAGAAAAACGATCCGGTCAAAGCTGATCCTTTGGACGGTCCTTTTCCGTGCAAGCCCATACGTCTGTGCGTGGAAGGGAATCGGTACCTTTGCTCCAGCCGGCTGTTGATGAGTTTGTGTGGGAACAACTCGGCTCCGCATGAATCCCGTAAACCCGTTTCTTGCGAACCGATCGCGTTGGACTTCGCTGAGATGACATGCATACGGTCTAACTAACCACATAAGAGTCTCTAGTAGCTTCTATTTACGGCGTATTGGGATGAAAAAGACAAATAGAGGCGATTTGTACCCCTTATTTCCACCACCTGAAAGGGTCTGTGCCTTTTTCGCGAATATTAGCAGCTTCAAACCGCTCTTATTCCTCGCCCAGGCCGGTTTTCGGACCAAAGGCTGCAAACCACTCCTATTCACCCCCCCTCCCCCCATCTAGTAGCAGGACAGAGTGCCGAACGGCCACAATAAACAACGCTAAGCAACTTGCGAGGCTAACTGACTCGGCAAGCAAGGGGGCCCTTTACCCGCAAAGGTACGGTGTTGAACGTAAACTTTCCAATCCCTTTAAGATAATCTTCATAACGAAGCCTTTGCCATGATGGATGCCCCTGCGTAAAGGGCAGCTTTTTGGGGGACAGAAAATCGCAGCCCGCTTTTTCGAAGCAAAGCTTTGAAGCTTAATGATCACTTTAGTAAAAACTTAAATCCCTTTTAACCACAAGAAAAAGCACTCTGATCAGAGTGCTTCCTCGAAAGACGAGGCCGTGCCTCGCCTGCTAATGTTAAAGATTGTCTAAGGTTCGCCCCACGCCGCCTGTCGCCCATGCGGTCCTCAATGAAGCGTTCCTGGTTCAGCTCGATTACGAGCCGCAAAGCGAGGTTGGGCAGCCATGTGTGGCCGGTCACCGCTCGCCGTCACGAGCCGCAAAGCATCCTCACTTCTCGTCCTCGGCCAGATTCCCCAAATAATAGTTCGTCAGCAGGTCGATCTCGGCGTCGAACGCTCCCCAGCGCAAAGCATATACGTTCCGGCTGCCTTGGAAGTTAAACACGCGGTTGATCCCGTTCTGGTTGCGTTTCTCCGCGTACACTTCGATACCTTGCCGGCGGAGCGTATCGGTCAACCTGTCGATATCGTCCTGAATCCGGTTGATGGCCCGCTGAGCAACCGCTGCATAAGGACTCATTACTCCGGAATTGTGATTCTTCTCGAAATACATCTTATCGCATTCGAAAGCGGACAAAACAACGGGCAGGATGACCAGATTGCGAATCAGATGCATATGTTCGGCAGGGACGGCAGGAGCGATTGGGTGTGTAGGAAGCGGTGCAGACATACGGGAACACCTCCTGATACAAGTTTTGCTTTATCTCCATTATAATCCAAACACTTGTTCGCATTCAAGAAAAATTTTACATAAACGTCCATTTCACTAACATGACTACCATAAATTTATCGGTAATCAACTTTAATCCGGGATCACGTTGCTTAGGTGACGTTCCCTAGGTTCACATTTATCCGGTTCACGCTGTCCGGATTCACGTTCCCAGGACCCCACGATGTTGCCCAGATTCCCATTACCCGATTCACGTCCCCCCGTTTCACTAATCCGGCCGGGGTTTCGAATAAAGGAAAGGACTAGCGCTCACACGCCGTCATCCACCGTTTGCGTTCTTCTCGCCCCCGCCCCTTCGCGATTTACCGCCTCTGGAGAGTCGTTTCGTTTGCTGAACATCGGCAAGTTCCAGCCGTACCGCTTGCACTCATCCTTCGCTTTCCCTTCTCTGAAAAAAGCGAACGTCGCGTTCATCTCCCCTCCGACAAGAAGGATAATCGAGCTGATGTACAGCCAGATGAGCAGCACGATCGCCCCGCCGAGGCTCCCGTACGTTTTGGAATAGCTGCCGAACGCGTTCACGTAAAAGGAAAACAGCAGCGAGGTGACGATCCAGCCCAGCGCCGCGGCCAGCGCTCCCGGCCAAACGTCCTGGAAGCGCAGCTTGCGGTTCGGAGCGAACCGGTACAGCAGCATAAGCACTCCGAGCATCGCCGCTAACGGAATTACATATTTGACTATGCTCCAGATCGTGTCAAAGCCCGCCGGGTAACCCAACCGCTCAAACAGCTGCTCGCCGATCACTTTACCGAAGACGACCATGGACGCCGACAGCAGAAACACAACGGCCAGGATGATCGTAGACAACACGGACAGGCCTCGCACTTTCCAGAACGGCCGCGTCTCCGCCTCATCGTACGCTTTGTTCAGCCCTTTGATCACCGCATTAATCCCGTTCGAGGCCGACCAGATCGTCGCCACCATGCCCAGAGACAACAGCGAATGACTTCTCGATGCGGTCACCTCATCAAGAACGGTACGAATCAATCCAGACGACTGTTCCGGAAGCACGAGAATCAGATCACGGATCACTTCATCCCCGGACAGCTGCATAACGCCGACGACACTAACTAAAAAGATGAGAAACGGAAAAAAAGCGAGAATCAGATAATACGTGAGCTGTGCGCCCATTGCCGGAACTTCGTCGTCACGAAACCGGCAAACCAACTGCCGGATAAACTCCATACGCCCGATGTTACGCTTCTTTTTCATCGCAATCCCCCATTTCTTTGTAACCTTTGTACCTATTACCCCGTATAGTATGAAACCAATCCCGGACCCTGATCTTCATTACAATTCATTCGAATCGAGCGTGATCTTATGCAAAAGAATACCGGCGGCAGCTCATGGCTCGGCTGCCTGGCCTTACTTGTCGGCTTGGTCCTGATCTTCTCCCTGCTCCCGCTCCTGGTCCGATTCGGCTGGGTCATCCTGATTCTTGCAGCCGTAGGCAGCGCTTACTGGTTCTGGCACAACAAAAATAAAGCCCGGCAGCAGCAAAGGCAAGCCGAGCTTGATATCCGTGAAACCGCCGAAAAAATCGTGCTTCAAATCGCAGCCCGCAACGAAGGGCTGATCACTCCGATGGAGGTCGTACTCGCCTCCGACATGAACCTCGAAGAAGCCGGAGAAATGTTAGAGCAGCTCCGGATTAAAGGGTATGCCAAGCTCCGCGTCGCCGAGAACGGCTCGTACGTATACGAACTGCACGGACTGCTTACCCCGCAGC
The DNA here is from genome assembly GCF_058135425.1 of Paenibacillus sp. MAH-35. Taxonomy (NCBI): domain Bacteria; kingdom Bacillati; phylum Bacillota; class Bacilli; order Caryophanales; family Paenibacillaceae; genus Paenibacillus; species Paenibacillus sp. MAH-35. The sequence continues at coordinate 319,979 of NZ_JBYUPU010000001.1, read as the reverse complement.
AAAAAAAAGAAGCAGAAAAGCTGTAGAACGCAACGTTCTCCAGCTTTTCTGCACGTGAAGCCCCCTAATATGGAAGCATCTTCGGGGCTCGTCTTGTATAACCTATAATCCGGATTACCGCGAGCACACTCCGACGAAAAAAAGGAAATAGATAAAATCCTCACAAATGTTTTTTATTGACCAGCTCGTTGCGAACCATCTGTTCCAGCTTTTCCGTCAGCTTCGGGTGTACGGCGGGCGTCTTCTTCAGCCCGAACCAGTTGCTCCGCTTCTCCTTGGCAAGCAGCTTCAGCATGTATTGCTTTTCCTCCAAAGTAAACATCGCTTCCCCCCCTCGCTTCATGTACGTTCCGAATCCCGATTCGTTGCGGTATTTGCGGATATTCGCGAATATGAATACAACGAGGGCGGCGCGTTATGAAGCTGTTCCGCCCAGCCTTCTCCTGAAGGTGCCAGCCGCACCGGCAGTCAGCCTGTCCCGTCCTAAATAATATTTTCCGGCAGGCAACAAGCGAAGCTCAACACCGGGGCGCACAGGAATGGAGGCGTCCGACACCCGAACCCGAACATCTTGCTGCTCCGCTCCCGGCTGCTCAGTTCAATGGTGATGTGGGGAAATTTTTTCTCTATCGGTTCCTTGATGTAGGTTTTGAACGTCTCTTCCCCGAAATTGTAAGACCATTTCAGCGTGATCGGGTCCTTGTTCTCAGGCGACGGTTTGTTCGAATCATTCTGATCGGCGCCTGAGCTGCCGCCGCTGCCGGAGCTGCCTCCGCAAGCGGACATCACACAAGGGATGCGCTCATCATCGTAGTTAACAGCGTCAAAAACGGTTTTTTCAGCTTCAAACGATACCACCCTTTTGCACTAGTTTTGAGCAAGCCTATATTTATCCCGGGTAAATGAGCGGCTTGTTGCCCTATATCTAGGGTAGTGGCTGAATTATGAACGAGGTATGAATGTTCATGTCGAATTTTGTCGTTTTATTCCTAATTCGGCTCGTTATGAACCGGCTTCCGGCGGAACTTGGCCAGAAACTCGTACACGATCGGCACGATCACAAGCGTCAGCAGCGTCGAGCTGATCAGCCCTCCGATTACTGTAACGCCCAGCCCCTTGGAGATCAGGCTGCCGCTCGTACTCTCGAAGCCGAGCGCCAGCGGCAGCAGCGCGCCTACGGTCGCAAGCGCCGTCATCAGAATCGGCCTGAGACGGGTCGTCCCCGCTTCGAGCAGCGCTTCGCGTACGCTTAGCCCCTCCCGCTCCTTATGCAGGACGCGGTCCAGCAATACGATGGCGTTCGTCACGACGATGCCGATCAGCATGAGCGCGCCCATCATCGCGGAGGCGCTGATCGTCTCGCCGGCGATGTACAGAGCGGCCAAGCCCCCGATCACGGTAAATGGCAGCGAGAATAAAATCGCAAACGGGGTCAATGCTCCGCCGAACGTAATGACGAGCAGCAAATAAACGATCGCTACCGCTGCGGCCATCGCGAGGCCGAGCTGGGTAAACGTCTCGGTGATCTGCTCGGTTACGCCGCCGAATTCCACCGCGATGCCGGACGGCAGGCCGAGCGCGTCGATCGCGGATTGTGCGGCGGCCGACGCTTTGCCTACGTCCTTGACGGTAATATCCGCCGTTACGTCCGCGTACAGCCGCCCGTTTTTGTGCGTAATCGTATTGGGCGACGAGCCTTTCTCGATCGTGGCGACGTCTTTGATCGGCACAGCCGCTCCGAGGGGAGACGTAAGTGTCGTATTCTCAATGTCGGCCAAGCCCGCCGGCTCGTTCTGCTCTGCGTTCACGTAGACGTTGTACGGCTTGCCGTCCGTCTCCACCTCGGTTAATACCGGACGGGTGCGGACCGGACTCAGCCTCATCGCGATTTGTCCGGCGGTCAGGCCGAGCTTGGCCAGCTTGCTCGAATCGGCTAATACCGTGTACTGCTCATACGATTTGGACAAGCTGGACTCGACTTTCTCGAATGAGCCTTCCGCCTGCAGTGCGGCGATCACCCGTTCGACGGCCGGCCTGATCTCCTCCGGCGAATTGCCGAATACGGTGAGGCTCAGCTTGCTCCCGCCGAACCCTCCGCCAAAATCCATCTGACCCCATTTGCCGGCTGCATCCAGCTTCTGCAAATCGGCGACGAGCGCTTCCTTCTCTTCTGTAAAGTTTTTTGTCGAGCTCTCGTACTGCACGTAAAATAAGGCGGATTTGCTCGGTCCGAAGCTCATCGGCGTCTGGCCGCCGACCGAATATTGCAAATTCGTCACGCCGCTGCGGCCGAGAATCAGCTTCTCCGCTTCAAGCGCCGTTTTCTCCACGTCTACGATCCGCTGGCCCGGTCCCGGATTATAGGTCACCATCGCATATTTCTGTTCCTCCTCCGGGAGGAAGCTGACGCCGACGAGTCCGGTCAGTCCGAGGCTGAGGGCGAGCAGCAGAACCGCCGCGATAAACACTAGCGCTTTGCGGTTTAGCGAGCCTTGCAGCACGCGTCGGTAAAAGCGGGCGATCGCTCCCGGTTTGTCTTCATGCCCAGCCTTGCCTTTCAGCCCGCTGCGGAACATGAAGTGGGCCAGAGCGGGCACGACCGTAATGGCGACGAGCAGCGAAGCCAGCAGCGCAAAAACCATCGTCAGGGCAAACGGCAGGAACAGCTGGCCGACCGGTCCGCTGACGGCGCCGAGCGGCAGGAATACGGCGATCGTGACGAGCGTCGACGACAAGATCGGGACGAACATCTCGCGGGTCGCATCCAGTACGAGCGCCTTGCCCGACAGCTTCTCCGTGCTGAGTCCCATCCGTCTGTAGTTGTTCTCGATAACGACGATCGAATCGTCGACGACCCGTCCGATCGCCACCGTCATGGCGCCGAGCGTCATAATGTTGAGCGTAATATTCATCTGCTTCAGGACGACCAGCGCGATAAGCAGCGACAGCGGAATGGAGACAACGGATATAAGCGTCGTCCGGATATTGCGCAGAAACAGCAAAATAACGATGACCGCGAATAACGCTCCGAACATCGCCTTGTCCAGCATCGTGCTGACCGATTCCTCAATCGGCTGCCCCTGATCCATCATGACAAGCGTCTCCATGCCGGGGAATTGCTCCTCGAACTGTCTGGCCTTCTCCTTCACGCCGTTCACGACGTCGACCGTGTTGGCGGCAGGCGCCTTCGTCACGTTAATGCCGACCGATTCGCTGCCGTTCGTGCGGGAGATCGACTCCGCCTTGCCGACCAGCTTGACGTCCGCGATGTCGGACAGCTTCACGGTCGGTATGCCCGCCGCAATCGGCGGGACGGCTGCCCCGCCCGGAGTCATCCCGGCGCCCGGAGCGGCGTTCGGCTGCTGCGGCGCTCCCGGGGCAACGGCCGTACCGGGAGCAGCGGCCGCTCCGGGCATCGCCGCGGCTCCGGGAGCCGCTGCAGCTCCTGCAGCTGAACCGGCGGCGGATGGAATGACCGGGATGCTGAGATTGCGCAGATCGTCCAAGGTGCGGATATTGCCGTCCACGACAACCGTTTTTTCGGCGTTCTCCATCTCGAATAAACCAAGCGGCACTTGAATCGCCGATCCTTGTACGATCGCTTTGACCGTCTCTTCGCCAATCCCCAGCTCCGCCATTTTGGCGCGGTCGAACGTCAGCTCCACTTCCTGCACATACTGCCCGGATATGCTGACGCTTCCCGCCCCGTCGATCCCTTCCAGCATCGGCCGCAGTTCGTCCTGAACGAGCCGGGTCACTTCCTCGAGCTGTTTCGTTTTGCCCGACACGCTCAGCGAGATGACGGGAAAATCGTTGATGCTGATTTTCGAGACGCGTATATCCTGCACGCCTTCGGGCTTGACGAAATCGGCCAGCACCCGGCGCAGCTCGTCCTCGGCTTCCTTCATATTTTTGTCGTAGCCGTACTCGATCATGATCGACGCCGCATTCTCCATTGATGTCGAGCTTACGGTGCCTACGCCGGCCAGCGCCCGGATTCGAAGCTCCAGCGGCTTGGCCAGCTTGTCCGCCACTTCCTGCGGCGCCGCTCCGGGATAGATGGCGGTAACGGTTAATACCGGAACCTCGATGTCCGGGATCGTCTCTTTCTTCATCGTTAATCCGGCGTACAAGCCGGCCGCCGTTACGATCAGCGTCAGGATCAGGATGGCAAATTTATTGCCAAGCGAAAATCGGATTATACTTTTCAACGGAATACGCTCCTTGTTCTATCGGAATAGGGCGTGCTGCACGCTTCCCCTATTGTGCTCCAATTTCAAGAAACCCAACATCAAATTGGATATTTTCTGCAAGAAGCTCGTATTTGTTTTCACGGTTAGCGCAGCGGCTTAGTAATGTTAGATGGACAGACATGAAACACCCGGCTGCCGCATACGTTGTTAGTATCGTTTTGGGCCTTTTCTCCCTGATTCGGCGTCGCAAGACGTTTTTCTTTGGAAATCGGCAGTTTTACACCTTAGCGGCGAGAGGATGAATGGACATGTGCGGAATAACGGGATGGATCGACTGGCGTAAAGACTTGACCCAATTTCCGTCCGTGCTCGTGAATATGACGGAAACGATGGCACTTCGCGGTCCGGATGCGTCCGGCACGTGGCTTTCCCGGCATTGCGCGCTCGGACACCGCAGATTAAGCGTGATGGACCCGGAGAACGGCGCCCAGCCGATGACCCGGACGAGAGGGGACACCGGCTATACGATCGTATATAACGGGGAGCTCTACAATGCGATCGAGCTTCGCAAAGAGCTGGAACAGCGGGGACACTCGTTCTCGACGAACTGCGATACGGAAGTGCTGCTGGTGTCGTACATCGAATGGGGGCGCGCGTGCCTGGACCGGCTGAACGGCATATTCGCCTTCGCCGTATGGAACGATACGGAGCAAACGCTTTTTCTGGCCCGGGACCGGCTCGGCGTGAAGCCGCTTTTTTACGCCGTGCGGGACGGCATGCTGCTGTTCGGCTCGGAGCCCAAGGCGATTCTTGCGCACCCCGATTTTCCCGCGGAGGTCGACCGCGAAGGGCTCGCGGAGCTGTTCATCATCGGCCCGGCGCGAACGCCCGGACACGGCATCTACAAACATATGGCGGAGCTGAAGCCCGGCCAGTGCATGACTGTGGAGCGCAGCGGCATCTCGGCCAGAACGTACTGGAAGCTGGAGAGCAAGCCCCACGAGGAAGATGTCGAGACGACAGCCTCGCACATTCGCGAACTGCTGATCGACACCGTAGAGCGTCAGCTTGTATCCGATGTGCCGGTATGCACGCTCCTGTCCGGCGGTCTCGACTCCAGCGCCTTGACGGCGATCGCTGCCGAGTATTATAACCGGACCGGTCAAGGGATCGTGGACACGTATTCGGTCGATTATGTCGACAACGACAAACATTTCAAGGCAAATGTATTCCAGCCGAACTCCGACGCCCCGTGGATTCAGCGGATGGTCCGGCATCTGGGAACCCGGCACCATGACGTGACCTTCGATACGCCGGAGCTTGTAGAGTCGCTGGAGGATGCGCTTCGGGCGCGCGATCTGCCCGGGATGACCGATGTGGACGGATCGCTTTATTTATTTTGCCGGGAGATCAAAAAAGGCGCGACGGTCGCCATCTCGGGCGAAGCCGCCGACGAAATATTCGGCGGTTATCCGTGGTTCCACCGCGAGGAATCGCTAAATGCGGATACGTTCCCGTGGTCGCTGTCCGCCGGCATCCGCACCGGGCTGCTGTCGGATGAAACGGCCGACTGGCTGCGGCCCCGCGACTATTTGGATCAGCGGTACCGGCAGGCGCTCGAAGAAGTGCCCCATCTCGCCGGTGAGGAAGATACGGCCCGCCGGATGAGGGAGATGTCGTACTTGAATATTACCCGGTTCATGCCGACTCTGCTCGACCGCAAAGACCGGATGAGCATGGCTGTCGGCCTCGAAGTACGCGTCCCCTTCTGCGATCACCGGCTGGTGGAATACATGTGGAACGTCCCGTGGGAAATCAAGTCGGCGGGCGACCGCGAGAAAGGGATTTTGCGCAAGGCGCTTAAAGGCCTCTTGCCCGACGACGTGCTGACCCGCAAAAAAAGCCCGTATCCGAAAACACACAACCCGAACTATTTGGCGGCGACCCGCAGCCGGGTGCTGCAAATCTTGAACGATCCTTCCTCGCCTGTGCTGCAGTTTCTCGACACCGATCATCTCCGCCGTCTGGCCGCACCGGAGACGGCGACGATGGATCTGCCCTGGTTCGGCCAATTGATGTCCGGTCCGCAGCTGTTCGCTTATATCGGCCAAATCGATTCCTGGCTGCGCGAATACAAGGTGTCGATCCGCTGAGTTCCGGTGCAGCCTTCTGCGCAGGAAAGGAACAGAATTCGCAAAAGAACAGCCATACGAAAAAGGAAGAGAGCCTTCGACCGCCCTCTTCCTTTTGTCTGTTTGCCGGTTCACTTCCGCGACCGGCTTTCTTCCCGGTATTGTCCGGGCGTTACGCCTTCGGCTTTGCGGAAATAACGGATAAAGTTGGCCGAGCTGTTGTATTTCAGCTTGTCGGCGATTTCCGCCACTTTCATCTCCGTCTCGGCGAGCCAGCGCTTCGCCGTCTGCAGCCTGACCTGCATGACGTAATCGCTGAAGCTCATTCCCGTCTCGCGGCGGAACACTTTGGCGATATAGCTGCTGCTGTAATTCATCCGGCTCGCGCACGACTCCAGCGTCAGTTCCATGTCGCATTCGTTCTCGATCATCGCGATCACTTCGCGGGAGATGCTTCTGTAGCGGGTTTTGCGCTGCTGTTCGAACGTTATGACGGCCGGCTCGATGACGGCCTGCAGCAGCCATTGCTCGATCTCCGCCGCCGTGCGCAGCCCAAGCAGCTCATGGAACGGCGAGCGCCCTTCCGGACCCGGCAGCCGCTCCGCCTCCGCCCCTCCGCCATCCTGCACGACGCGCAGCAGCTCGGTCAGCAGCCTGACGTATGACATGGAATAATCGTGATGCGTCCAGTCGTTGGCGAACACGGCCCTCCCGAACTCGGCGAGCGCCGGTCCGATCCGCTCCCGGTCGGCCATCTTGACCGCATCGACGACCGCCTGCTCCAGCTGGGCCGGATAGTTGAAGCGGAGCCTGCGGTCTGGTTCCGGCTCCGCTTCCTCGATAAACAACACGGCCTCGTCGCCAAGCTTCATCCGGTACTTGAGCGCCTCCGCCGCCTCCTTGAATGCGGTCCGGGCGCAGCCGAGCTGCTCGTGCCTACGGCTGATGCCGATGCTCGTCTTAACACGCAAGTAACGCTTCACTTCCTGCTGAATGCCAAGCGCCAGCTCGTAGGTCTGTCGCTTCAGCAGCGCCTCGTCGCCCGCTTCGCAGCCGACGATCGTAATCTGCGAACGATCCGATACGACGGGCAGCAGTCTCGTCTTCGCCGGTATGAGGTCAGTCACCATATTGTTAATCGCAAACATGATCAGATCGCGGTCGTTGTCTCCGTATCGCGAACGGTCGTAGGAATCGATCTGCAGGACGAGCACAATATACGACGTCCACGTCCGCGCATGCTCGAACAAAGCGAGCTTCTCCTTAAGCTCGTCCGGTCCCGGCTCGTTCTGGAGCAGCTTCAGCACGAAAAATTCTTTCAACTGCCTCGACTGGCCCTGCAGCTGCTGAAACAGCTCGGATTGGGCGCTCATCAGGCCGGACAGCCTGGAGCCGATCAGCTCCCATTCGTCCTCCGCCCCCACTCCCTCCGTCTGTCCGCCGGCCGCCGGTCCGGAGGCGCTCTGGACGAGCCTGCGGATCGGGGAATACATTTTCCCCAAGCCCCAGTACGCCAGCGCAAACGCCGTCAGCGCCACCGAACCGCAAAGCGCCACCGTGAACAAGCCGATCTGCTTCGACAATCTGGACATTTCGCCGATCGGCACTACGGATATATACGTCCAGCCGTTATACGGCGAAGTCCGGTACGTCACCTCGACTTCGCCGTCCGGCGTGCCGCTCGTATAGTGGCCTTCGTCCTGCTCTCCGGCGAGCGGGCTCAGCAGGCGGCCGAAGGGGAGCGTCTCGAAAGGCCGGCCGTGCGCCGCCCGGTCGCCTCCCGCCAGCACCTTGCCCTTCTTGTCGAGCACGAGGACCGTGCCGCCGAAGCGGATCTGGCCGATCAGCTTCTCGAATTCGTATACGGGAATGGCGATCGTAAGCAGCCCTTGCGGTGATTGGGCATACACCGGAATTTTTTTGACCAGGCGAATCCGCTCTCCCTCGTCGATCCAATACGAAGTCTGCGGGGCAGCGGCATACTCGGCCCATGGGTCGGCCAACCGGTCGAACCGCGACAGTCCTCCGGCGTCGATCATCCAGTTATGGTTCAGGTCGATCAGCTTTATATCGTGAATGCCCCATTCGTGAGCTTGCAGCTGGTTCATGCCGGTAAGCAGATTGTTCACGATTTTGAAATCGTTCGGCGACAAGCTGACGTCCAGCGCTTCGGTTACGAGCGGAAGCCCGGTATATTGTACGGCTGACGCATCGGTCATGCGCAGCACCTGTTCGACCTTCGATTCAATCTGCAGAAGAAGCTGGCCGTTGCTGTCGCGGACGCGCTGCTGCAGCATATCCGAAGCCTTGTAGTAGGAAAATATCCCCATAACGGTTACCGGCACCGTTACGAGCAGCAGGCTGAACGCTATCAGACGAACTAAAAACCGGGATGAACGCTTTTTTCTCACGGGCGCTTACGACCTCCGGATACACGGTTGTTACTTGTCATTATAACACGCAAGCGCCAGGCCGCAGCCTGAGCGCTCGCAAAAATGACATATATCCGCGGTTACGCCTGCAACGCTTCGTATTTGCCGAAGGGCAGCAGCACCGGAGGATGGAACGAAACCGCCGCGTTCGTCAGCGACACCGGCACCGGCGTCCGCAGCACTACGACCGGTCCCTTGATGTACACGATTTCGTACGAAGCCGGAGCGCCCGCGATCGCCAGAACGTCGCCGACGCGCAGCAGGCTCGCATTGTTCACCGTCAAGCCGGCCGTGCCGGAAGCGACCGTGCCGGTTACTCCCGTCAGCGTCCCGAACGTACCGCCGGTCGTCGCCCGGTACCCGTAGAACGAATCCGGAGCGGGCGGCCCGTCCGGGACGATCGTATCGCCCGCGGCGACCGTTAGTTTTCCCGAAGTAAGAGGGACGCTGTCCACGTAACGGATGGCATGCTTGTCCCCGGTATCGATGCCGGGCGACTGGATGCTGGAGCGATAGCCGCCCTGCTTGCTCCAGACCGTATTGTCGCGGATCGTCACCTCCTTCATCGCCGTACCGAACGTATAAAACGACTGATGGCCCTGCATCGTATCGAACGTGTCGGAGATATGATTGCCGACGACACTGACCCGCTCCAGGTTGCCGACGAGGAATACGGCGGCGCAATAATCGCGGATGCCGTGCTGGTATATGCCGGAGTTCGCGATCACATTGTCGCGCACCGCGATATTGACGAACCGGTTCGGCTGATTGTGCAGCCCGACTTTGATGCCGGCGACCGGCGCGTTCGTAATCACGTTATGGGAGACGAGCACATTGGCCATATTACCTCTAGGCGTGATGCCGATCGCATAATTGACCGAATCGATGAGCGTCGCCCGCTGGACCGGCTCCATCTGGAACTTGATCGTATTGCCCGCCACTAGCAGCGTGTCGTAATCGCCGTCGAGCACCCGGTTCGGCGACAGGTCGAGTACGGTGCTTACGCCGCTGCATTCCCGCTCCGCATGCTCAGCGTTGGCCAGCGAGATCGTATTGTTCGTAATGTTGACATTGTGCAGCGTCTTGCCGGTTATCGACCAGAGACGGACGCCGTGCGCGGCTTTGCTGAACGTATTGCCGGTTACGGTAATGTCCGAATTGTCCCGCGTAACGGCCGTATTTTGGCTTTGGCTGACGACGTTGACGCCCGTTACGTATCCTTCGCTCACATTGTTCGCAATGACGGCCAGGCCGTTGTGCGTCTCGATCGCGCCATATGCTTTTTCGGCGATTTCCGCCAGGAAAACGTTGCCGAGCGCGGCGTGGTTTTCGCAATTGAAATAAACGGCGGAATTGTCATAGTTGGCCTGGCCCCGGGCGCGCACGAACCGGAAGAAGCAGTCGCGTACGACCGCGAACTTGGAGCCGTCCCCATTAAGCGTAACGGCATTGATTCCGCAGATGGAGACGAAGCGGACATTGTCTACAATAACGTGCTGGAACCGGTAGATCGCAATGGCGTATTGTCTGGAGCCGTTGTCCGCGACAGTAACGTTGCAGGTCGTATTGTTGCTCGCGTTCTGATCGATCGTCAAGTTGCTGATCGACACGTTTTCGATATACGTATTGTTCGTCGCCGGCCCGAAGATCGTCTCGTAATCGCCGGCATTGTTCTTCACCCGGATAACCGCGGCGTGGCTGCCCGTCAGGCGGATGCCGCTGTGCAGCACGATCCGCGTCGTTCGCGTAGGCGACACGATATACGTCCCCGCCGGAAAAAAAACGATCGGCTTCTCAGCAGCCGTATTCGCGAAATTGATCGCCTGCTGGATCGCCTGCGTGTCGTCCTTGACGCCGTTGCCGAGCGCCCCGAACCATTTGACGTTCACCATCGGAAACAGCTCCGCCAGCTTCCTGTTCACATTCGTCAGCAGCCCCTCCGGTACGTTGCCTCTGCCAAACACGCTCTCCAGCAAGTCGGCCGCATTGTCCCGCGAAGCGGCCTCCGCGACGCCGCCCGACATCCACGATCCGGCGGCCAGCGCGCCGGCCGCTCCCATCGAGACGAGCAGCTTGCGCCGGCTCATTGCCTTGTCCATCCCGGCTGCTGCCGGCCGATTGTCCTTGTTCATTCCTACCATCCTCCTTGGCGATTGACGGCAGGTTTCTCTCCGCTTGCAGTCTCCGGTCCCGGGTAAAGCGCTCCGGCCAGTCGGCCCGGCCGGTTTCTCTATTATTTCTGCTTCGCCCTCTCCAGGAAGGAGGCGATTTCTTTCGACAGATCGTCACCGACGCGTTTCTTCCATTGTTCGCCGGTCGCGCGGAACGCCGCTTCGTCGATTTGACCAAGAATATATTTGTCCCTCGCGTCGGTGATGACATTCCCCATGCTCGCTTCCTTGTTGATCAGCTCCTGGGGCGGGATAAACGATTCAATTACGCTCGCGACCCCGTTTTTCTCGTTTTCTTTCCACAGCCGCTTGTATTTCTTGACCATCTCGTGATCGGAAGGCCACTCCACGACCGCCGGCTGTACGCGCAAATGAGCCAGCTCCGCCGCCTGATCCTTAAACAGCTGCTCGTTGATGTAGACCGGAATGCCGTTCTCCAGCTTGTAATGAACACCCTCGACGCCCCAGGCCGCCAGCATAAGCACTTTCGAATCCAGCGCTTTATCGAAGTAGGCGAGCGCTTTGCGCAGCTCCTGCTCGGTTTTGACGCTGCTTTTCGGAAACATGATCATCCCCGCGTGACCCGGGAACGCCATCGTTTTCGCCCCGCCCTTCCCTTCCAGCGTCAGCACGAAATCGAGCTTCGCCTCCGGAAACAGCTTGTACAGATCGGGATGCCGGTTGTAGGCGTCGTCCAGCACGCCGACGTACATGCCCGCCTTGCCCAGATTGAAGCTGTCGTACAGCTTCAGCCCTTTCAAAGTGACGTAATCCGGGTTGATCAGCTTCTCCGCGTACATGTTGCGCAGCAGGCTAACCGCTTCCCCGTACTCGGGCGTCATATGCATCGCAACCGGTTTCCCGTCGCGGACGCCCCAGCCGTTCACGCCGCCTTGGGCAATTCCGAACATACGCACCATCGCGTCGATATTGTCGCTGGTCGTCGTCAGGCCGAACGTGTCGTGTTTGCCGTTGCCGTCCGGATCGCCGAGCGTGAACGCCTTGGCGATGTCGTAGATGTCCTGCACGGTCCGCGGGGGCTGGAGCCCGAGCTTGTCGAGCCAGTCCTTGCGGTAGATGAAGCCCGTGCGCACGAACGGTCTCGCCCGGAAAATGCCGTACGTTTTACCGTCGATGGACGTATGAAACGCGATCGTGTCGTTCCAATACGATTTCAGATTCGGATAATCTGCGATGTACGGGCCGATCTCCCAAAATGCCCCCGCCCGCGCCGCATTTAAAATCGTGGAGCTTTTGGCGTTCAGCACGACGATCGCCTGCGGCAAGTTGCCGGATGCCAGCGTGACGTTCAGCTTATCCTCGTACGTGGCCGAAGGCACGTACGTCACTTGCAGCTTCGTGTTCGTCAGCTCCTGGAGCGCCTGAAACGCCGGATTCGATTCGTTGGCGGCCGGCGGCTGAGCGTTGTAAAACGGCGACATCATTGTCATCCTGAACGGCTCGCCCTCTCCCGCTCCCCCGGCCTCCGCACCCGGCGCCGGGGCCGAACCGCTCCCGCAGCCGGCGAGCAGCGCAGCGGACAGGCCGGCCGCGACCAGCAGCGAGGCTGCGGTTCTGGTGCGGGAACGCTTTTGTCTGCCTTTCATCGGAGAAACATCCCCTTTCTATACGACTCGGACCGGATCTCCCGCCGGTTTGCGGTCTAACCTTTGACCGAGCCGAGCATGACCCCTTTGGCAAAATGCTTCTGCAAGAACGGATAAACGATAAGCACCGGCACGATTGCAACGACGATCACCGCAAATTTGACGCTTTGCGGAGGGACGAGCGCCGCCGTCTCCGCTGCCGCGTTCGGGTCCGCAAACCCGCCCGTGGACAAAATGACGATTTGTCTGAGCCATACCTGGATCGGCCATTTGTTCACATCGTTGATGTACAGAATGGCGGTAAAAAACGAATTCCAGTGGCCGACCGCATAAAACAGGGCGAACGTGGCGATCGCCGGCATCGATAAAGGCACGACGATTTTGCACAAAATTTGCAGATCGTTGCAGCCGTCGATTTTAGCCGATTCCTCGATCCCCTCCGGAAGCTGCTGGAAAAAGTTTTTCAGCAGGATGACGCTGAAGGCGCTGATCGCCCCGGGAAGCCATAGCGACCAGTACGTATCCAGCAGACCGAGCGCCTTGATGACGAGAAACGTCGGAATCATGCCGCCGCCGAACAGCAGGGTGAAAATAATCATCAGCATCAGCCAGCTCCGCCCGCGCAAAGCCGTTCTGGACAGCGGATACGCCATCGTGGCGGTAAATGCGAGATTGATCGCAGTGCCGACAACGGTGATAAACATCGTTACAAGCAAGCTGTTGAAAATGATCGGCGTCGAGAAAATGTACCGGTATGCGGCAATCGATAACGTGTCCGGAATCGCTATAAGCTTCTTGACAAGCAGTTCCTCCGATGAGGCAAACGAGCCGGCCAGCACATAAAGAAACGGAGCCAGCGTAGACAAGGCGAACAAAGTGAGGACAGCGTAATTCACAACATCGAACAAGCGGCTTAGCACGGCGCGGTTGCGAATCATCTCAGTACACCCCTTCCTCCCCCATTCGTTTGGCCAGCTTGTTCGCAGCCATGACGAGGATCAGGCCAACCACGGACTTGAACAGCCCTACCGCCGTGCTGTAGCTGAACTGCCCTTGCTGCACGCCGACCGTGTAGACGTAAGTATCGAACACTTCCCCGACGTCGCGGTTGATGGAATGAAGCATCAGGAAAATTTGCTCGAACCCGCTGTCGAGAAAATGACCGAGCCGTAAAATCAGCAAGATGACGATCGTCGTCTTCAGCGCCGGCATCGTAATGTTCCATAGCTGCTGCCAGCGGTTCGCCCCGTCGATGCGGGCGGCTTCGTACAGCTGGGGGTCGACCCCGGCCAGAGCGGCCAGAAAAATGATCGTGCCCCAGCCGGTTTCCTTCCAGACGACCTGGGACGTAATGAGCGAACGGAACCAGTCCGTCCTGATCAAAAAATGGATTTTCTCCAGCCCCACCGACGCGAGCAGTTCGTTGACCAGCCCCCCTTCGGCCGACAATAATACGTACACGATGCCGACAACGACGACCCATGAGATAAAGTGTGGAATATATACGATCGTCTGCACCGTCCGCTTGAACAGTTCCTGCCGCACTTCGTTCAGCATCAGCGCAAACAGAATCGGCAGCGGGAAAAAAAACAGCAAATTGTATAGCGCAAGCAAAATCGTATTGCGGAACAGCTTCCAAAACCACGGATCGGTAAAAAACGTCTCGAAATGTTTGAAGCCGACCCATCTGCTGCCCGCCACGCCGGAGAACGGCTGGTAATCCTGGAAGGCAATCAGCACGCCGAACATCGGGGCGTACTTAAAGATAAGAAAATACAGCACCCCGGGAACGAGCAGCATATATAGCCACCGGTCCCGTCTCAGATCGCGAAGGAGCCGCATGCCGTACGCCGTCTTCGCGTTCCCGGACACCGCTTGCGCCGGTAGCCCTGGCATCGTTGTCCACCCGCTTTCGCCAAGATGAAGGTTATGTCCCAACGTTACCGGAGGGCGGCCGTTTCCGTCTATATTCATTTGCGGCTTTTTCCCGCTTCCCTTGGCCGGACAAGCGTTTTACGAATCGGAGCATTCCTGAACGGGCACGGAATATTCTTCGGAGGCACAACAAATTCCCCCGAAGCGGGATGAGAATACGAGTACGAATGCGAGTACGGATGCGAGTACGAATGCGAATACAAATGCGAACAAGCTTTATCGCATTGTTCGATCCCGGCAGCGGGCCGCTCCTTCCTTCCGGTTGCCTCGCCGATCCGGAGAAGCAGGCTTTTGCCGCATCGCCCGGTTCAACCAAAAAAAAGACCGCTCCCGCCGGAACTTACATCCGGACAAAGCGATCTCGGTTTCGCAATTACGTGCTCCGCAGCTTACAGCCGCATCGTGCCCATCGGGGCGTGTCCCATCTTCATCGAGATTCGTCCCGCCTTCTCGATCAACAACGCGGACAGCTCGTCCAGCCGCTCGTTCAGCTTCATTTTGGACAGCGGTCCGGATATGCTGATGCCGGCGGCCACTCTGCCTGTCCGGTCCAGCACGGGAGCGGCGATGCAAGCCCGGCCGAGCGCCAGCTCCTCCATCTCCACCGCATACCCCGACTTGCGGATATCCTCCAGCGCAGCGACGGCGTCGTCGATCTGAACGATCGTTTTCTCGGTATACCGGGCCAGCGGAGCTTCGCCAAGCAGCTGGCGCGCCTCTTCCTCGGGAAGAAAAGCAAGCAGCGCCTTGCCGATCGCCGTACAGTGAAGCGGATTGCGCCGGCCGACAAACGTATACATGCGCGGGGAGTCGTAGCTGTCGACATGGGCCAAATAAAAGACGGTCCCGTTGTCGAGGATCGCCAGGTTGGCGTCGATGCCGGTTTTCCGCTCGATTTCGTACAGCTCCGGCAGCGCCTGCTTGCGGATCTCATAATGATTAAGCGCAATGCCACCAAGCGTGACGATCTCCGGTCCGAGCGAATAATAGCCGGTCTGCTCGTTGCGCACGACGTAACCGATCGACACCATCGTAGTGAGCAGCCTCGATACGTTGCTCTGGGTCAAGTTCAGCTTTTTGGAAAAATCGATTACTCTTAATTCCGGCTCGCTGTCGGAGAAGCACGATAAAATCGCCAAAGCCCGCGTGACGCTTTGGGTAAGCATCGCTGTAGATGTTTCGGGTTTCAGAGTTAAATCCCTCCCTCGGATTGCACATTATACAATTTAATTGCAAATGCTATATATCCATTTTATAACCAACCGTTGTAAGATGCAAAGTGATTTGAATGATCATTAATATGAAAAGACCTCCAATTCCACTGTAAAGCGGCTGAGGTTGAGGTCTTTATTCTCAAGTCTGGCATCAAGACCATTGAATAGGTGGAGCTGGAACGACGCAAAAAGCTAAACTCCCTTCACATAAAGAAATCTCACTTGAACGAAAGATTTCAATGGCATTTGAATGCATGCAATGATTGCTTTAAATATAACGATTTGGGAACATGAACTTGACAGTCCCGGCCATTCTTTGCAGATGTGGAAAACACCCAAACGACATCTGTCATTCACCTTTTGGTTGAATTAGTGATGGTCTGACCCCGTTATGAACCGGAAAAAGCCGACGAATAAGGATTTACGTTTTCTCTATAGTTCCGAAAATGGTAGAATTGCTACAAATGTTCTTGCGGGGGTGTCTGGATTGACTGGAGTTCCGAAGCCAAAAAAGAAATACGACGCAAAACGCCCAACTCGGGATGAGTTTGTGTTGGAAGAGCTCGCGAACCAATTAAACGAAGCGAAGTCTGAAAGTTCAGAAGTGTTATTGACGGTTTGGGGTATGGAACTGCCTGTTCGTGGTCGAATTGAAAATATGGACTCTCGTACTGGTAAAGTGCACATCCAAAAGAATGGTGAAACTACAAAAGTTGCATTCATGGATATTATGAAGGTCGAGACCAGAGGAATAGACTCGGAAAGTGAATGAGTTGGGCAGAATACACGTCTCAGGGGGGAAATGAGACCGGTCCAACACACGGCGGTAGTTAAAAATGCTCCCCGTCCGGAAAGAGGATGAACCGCCTCGGCTGAAGTGTATGCGGGTAAACACCAGTCCACTCACCAGCTTGTCCAGCCATAAATCCGGCTTAAACGAGCGCAAAACTCATAAAACGACTCGATCGTCGGATTCGAGTACGCTTCGAATCCGGCGATGTGATCGTCCAGGTAAAGACCGTTATTCTGAGCGTCTACCCCATATTGCGTTTTCCCCGAGAAATTGGCGGTCCGCTCGCTGCCGTCCATCGTCCAGCCGTTCCCGTGATTGCATATAAGCAGGGGATGCCGTCTGCCGTCAGGCTTATAGCCTGGCGGGGTCCGCACGAAGCACCAGTCGTTGCCCCCCCGCCGAACCGATAGATCCGAAGCAAACTTCCGGAACGAAGCCGCTTCTCCGTTACCCCTTCCACGCCTCGTCCTCCTCTTCTATGTGTGCTCGTGCACAAGCGCCGGCTCTCAGCTCTCGTATACGGTGCTCGCTGCATGACAGACGGATCGGATTTCACTCGGCTTCGGGCCGAAGATCACCCGTCCGCACTGCGCTTGGACCCATTAAAATGGCCAACCCTGTTCCGGCAAGCTGCAAGCGCCCTCTATTCGGATCGCGGAAAAATAGACGGAAAACGTATCATCGCTTTCCTGTTTCTTCCCCGGTTCCACAAGGCGCCGAACGGACTTGCAAACAGGCGCTTCATGACTGGGCGCCTCCGGCCGCGATCGTATTAGACCGCCCAACTGCAGCTTCGGCTTCCGCAGCGGCCTCGACTTCCGCTTCGGCGACATATCGCATAATCGTCTCGTACATCCGGGCCGCCTCTCCGCTCTTCGAAGCCGGTAAAGATGGCAGCGGGCGTCTGGGCTCCCCGCATTCGATCCCGCGCAGCCGGATCAACTGCTTGATCGCGCCGAACAAGCCGAGTTCGCGCATATCGGTAATGATTCCGTTCACCCGGAACTGCCAGCGCTGAGCGTCCTGAAGACGGCCTTGCCGGATGTGCGATTCGATCCCAGAAACAGCTCCGGCATCACTCCGTACGTCCCCCCGATCCCGCCGTCGGCGCCATGACGCGTCCGGCCAAATATTGCTGATCCGGGCCGTTCATCACGATGAACTCGTCGCCGCCGCTTGCCTTGAACTGCTGCAGCTCGTACGTGCTGAACACGGTCACTTTCATCCCGACCAGCCGATCCGATCCGGGGCAGCCTCCCGAAGGTCGCGAACCAACCGCGGCGTCACCTGAAACCCGGTCGCACCCGGGATATGATAAATCAGAAACGGCAGATCCGCGCTGTTTATCGCTTCCAGCCAGTAATCCTTCACCGCCTGCTCGGTGTAGGCATAATAAAACAAGGCACGGACGAAATCGCGTCGGCCCCCGCCCGCTCGGCATGGCGCGCCAGCTCGGCGCTGTCCTTCGTCGTCATCGCCCCGGTATGGGCGGTAACGGTAATACGTCCGCCATTCTCGGCCGCAACGGCCTCCAGTACCCTTTTGCGCTCCTCTACCGTCTGCAGCAGCCCTTCACCCGTTCCGCCGCCGACATAGACGCCTTGAACGCCTTTATCGATTAAAAAACGGGTCAAATGTTTGACCGCCGCTTCGTCAATCTCCCCAAACTCGTCATAACAGGAGTTCATCGCAACATGAACCCCCGAAAACTTGCTACGCAGCGCTAACTCTCCCATCTTCCGCAGCCTCCCCTTGTGTGTCTGATGACACTTTCAGACTCATTATAGATGAACAAGACGTATATAACAATATATTTTCATATTATGATATTTAATTTCTTAATTTGAAATTTATAAACCTGTTTACCTCCATTCTTTAGATGAAAGAAGGAAGTGTCATTTCACATTGCGAGTCTTATCCAGTCACATACGTGAGGAGGCCTGGAAACCTAACACTTCCGCCGCTTCCGTAAAGCATAGTGTTTGTCCAATCATTGGGGTATATGGGTGCAGGGGGACGGATGCCGGGTGCGAGCCCGCTGCCGCTGTCACCGGCCAGCAGCCTTCCATTTGTGGCTTACACGTCACTTACAAAAGGCGGGTTCCCTGCCGCCGGCGCCGGACGGAGCCCTGAGCGCGAGCCTGCTCCACTCCATACAAACAAACTCCCTGACCGCCAAGACGGTCAGGGAGTTTGGCCTCACTTACCGAGCAACTGTGCATCGGGCACAGCTTGCCGGCAATGATTTTTTTCGCGATACGGTATTACCCCTTCAGCAGCTCCTGAAGCTTGCGCAGCGCGGCAGCGCGGTGGCTGATCCCGTTTTTGGCTTCCATCGGCATCTGGCTCATCGTCTGACCGGCATCCGGCACGTAGAAAAGCGGATCGTACCCAAAGCCGCCCTCGCCGAGCGGCCTGTCCACAATAACGCCGGCGCATTCGCCCTCCACCGTTTGCTCAGGGGCATCCGGGTCGTACAGCGCCAGTACGCAGACGAACCGCGCCGGACTCAACAGCCGGACTTCTTCGCCGGCGACGGAAGCTGGCTCCGGCACGATCGCGCCTTCTTCTACAAGCCGGTTCAGCTCCTGCAGCAGCTTGGCGTTATTGTCGCTATCCGCCGCGCCTTCTCCGGCATAACGCGCCGAGTATACGCCGGGAGCGCCGTTCAGCGCATCGACGCACAATCCCGAATCGTCGGCGAGAACCGGCAGGCCGAACGCTTCGGAGATGACTTTGGCCTTTTTGCGCGCATTCGCCTCGAACGTCTCTCCGTCTTCTACGATATCCGGGGCATCCGGAAAATCGTTCAGACTGCGCACCTGAATGCCCAGCGGTTCAAACAAGCTGGCGAATTCCCGCGTTTTCCCGCTATTCCGGGTCGCGACGACGATCTCTTTATTTAGAGCCCGCATTCGCTTCAGCCCCCACGACGGAGACGATCGGCCCAAGCGTCTCCTTTTGCTTCGTTATCATTGCCTGGATGCCCGTCTCGGCTGCGGCCAGCAGCTCGTTCAGCTCATCGCGCGAAAACGGCGAATCCTCACCCGTTCCCTGCACCTCGACAAATTTGCCCTGTCCGGTCATCACGACATTCATATCGACCTTCGCTTGCGAATCCTCTTCATAATTCAGATCGAGGCATGTCCGATTTTTGACGATCCCTACGCTGACCGAAGCAAGGTAGTCGGTAATCGGCGATTTGCTCAGCTTCTGGTTCTGCATCAGCTTATGGATCGCATAGCACAGCGCCACGAACGAACCTGTAATCGAAGTCGTCCGCGTCCCCCCGTCTGCCTGAATAACGTCGCAGTCGAGCATAATCGTGCGTTCCCCGAGCGCCTCCAGATTAATGACCGAGCGGAGCGCACGGCCGATCAGGCGCTGAATCTCCATCGTCCGTCCGCCGACCTTGCCCTTGGCCGATTCGCGCTGGTTGCGCACTTGCGTCGCCCTCGGCAGCATCGAATACTCGGCCGTGATCCAGCCTCGGCCCTGTCCTTTCATAAACGGCGGCACCTTCTCCTCGATCGTCGCCGTACAGATCACCTTCGTATCGCCCACTTCGATCAGAACGGAGCCTTCCGCATGCTTGATATAATTAGGCGTAATCTTTACCGCTCGCGTCTCATCGTATTGTCTTCCGTCGCCTCTCATGTCTTGCACCCCTGTCTAATCTATTTCCCGCTATAGCATTCGTTAAAGTCCGCCGGCACTTTCGCCGCAAAGACTACCTCATTTTACCAAATACCGCTTTGAAAAGAAACCAAGAATACAAACGATCCCCGCGGGCAAGGCGGAAGCTGTCGCGGCTTCGCTTACGCCTGCCCGGGGGACCGGTAGCTACATCTTGATCGCGTTGACGCCGGTTGGCCGGGAAACCGGCTTGCTGTAGTTCTGGTTGTCGGTCGTCGTGACTTTGACGTCGTCGTTCACTTTAATTTGTACCTTAGCATCCCCGGCCGCTTCGGTCAAGGACAAGACGACCGATTGCAGCGCTTCTCCGGGAGCTTTCCGGTCCGGACCGAGCAGCGTGTCGGTAAAGTTGACCGTAATGATGCCGTCCTTGGACTCGATTTTGGGAAGCTCGACCGTCGATGCCATAACCGAGGATAAAGCGGATTTCTGCAGCGGACCGGCGATCAGCTGCTCCAGCGTCGCTTTCGCCTTGTCGTCGGTAAGCTTCACCATCCGCGTCACCGGCACATAGTAAGGTTCCTGATTATCCATTTGCCCGAGGAAATACAGCGTAACCGGCGTAGACTGCCCGAACTCGGCGCCCTCCGCACGCTCGACGTTGATCCCCATCGCCCGGCTTAAAGCGCCATTGATCGGCAGGCCGCCGAGCGGCATCTGCTTCAGCTCCTTGCCCTCCACCCAGATCCGCACTTCCTGTACGTTCGAATAACCGGTTAGCGCCCAAGTGACCGCTTCCAGCAGTTTTCTTTCGTCAACTGCGCTATAGGTAGTAAATTCTTTGGAGAAATCGACCGTCGCTACCTTGGTTTCCGGGTTGATATCGAGCCCTTTGATCGTGGTCCCCTTGGGCAGCAGCCCTGTAAATCCGGCCGGTACGACTCCGATGCCGGCGCCGTCGACCATATACTCGAGCGTTTTGCGGGCGACCGCGTCGGTCGTAGGAACCTGAACCGTTACCGGAGCGACGAAATTGTTCCTGTCTTTCATATACAAAGTAACCGCAACACCTTTCTGCTGCACGCCCCCATTCACAGGAAGCGATGTAACATTCGGCGTCTCTGCCGCTCCCCCGGTACCGGTCGCGCTCTGCGGCGGATCGATCGGCTGGCTTTCCTTTGACTTCAGCAGCGAGCAGCCTGACGTCAAGAGAACGGTAACACCGGCGACGGCGACCCATGTCGTCCACTTTGTTCGTCTCATATGGAATCCTCCTCTTTGGCCTTGTACTACTATGTATACGAGCTCCCGGAAATTTCATGACCAGTTTTTGTCCAATTGCGGGTACGGGCCATTCGGGTCTCATGAAACGGGAAACGTTGGGCAACAATGTAAAAGTGGCCATATGAGTACGATACGGAGGGATAATGTTGACTTACAGCTTGAACAGCCGCAAAGTGGCGGAAACGACGGCGGAATGGCTGCGCCAGAGAGGCGTGGACAAACGGGAAATCGGAGAGCTGGTGCTGTTTCTCCAGAAAGATTATTTCTCCGGCTTAACGCTGGAAGAATGTCTGGAATCGGTAGATCGCGTGCTTTCCAAACGGGAGGTGCAAAACGCGATATTAACCGGCATCCAGCTCGATGTGTTGGCCGAAGAAGGCAAGCTGCTCCCCGCGCTGCAGGAAATGATCTTTAACGACGAAGGGTTGTACGGGTGCGATGAGATTTTGTCGCTGTCGATCGTTAACGTGTACGGGAGCATAGGCTATACGAATTTCGGTTATATCGACAAGATGAAGCCGGGCATCCTGAAACGGCTGAACGAGAAAAACGGCAAGGACGTCCACACGTTTCTCGACGATATCGTCGGGGCGATCGCCGCCGCGGCCAGCAGCCGAATCGCCCACCGGATGCAGGCGGAACGGGAAACCGACGAACTGGTCGACGGGGGATGAACGGCGGACGTTGACTGTGAGACTGATGTCCGGTTTCGTTCTTTACTCATTGGAAAAGAGCGCCCTTCCTTCCCGCTTCCGGGAGGTTGGGCGCTCTTGTTGCGCTTCAAAATTGCAAACACAAATAGCTAAGCGTGCCGAAGTCGTAGCTGCGATGGATGACCTCCGGCTTGCGGGACGGATCGCCGCTGCCCATCGCAATGTACAGCGGTACGAAGTGTTCCGCGCGCGGTACGGCTTGCCGGGCATGGGGGGCCAGCTTCTCGTAGTCGAACAGCGCCTGCAGGTCGCCCCGCTCCATCTGCGCAAGCAGCCAATCGTCGAATTCGAATGCCCAAGGCTCCGGCGTTTTTTGGCCCCACAGCACCATCCGCAGATTGTGCACCGTTACGCCGCTGCCGATGACGAGGATGTCCTCGTCTCCGAGTCCGCGCAGCGCTTCCCCGATCGCATACTGTTCGCGAGGCGGAGTGTACGGATTCACCGACACCTGTACGACCGGAATAGCGGCGTCCGGGTACATCCGGTGCAGCAGCGTCCACGATCCGTGGTCCAGACCGCGCGATTGATCCGCCGCAGCTTGAATGCCGTGTTTGCTTAACCGGTCCAGCACCATCGATCCGACGATGGAAGACCCGTGCGCCGGGTATTGGATCTGGTACAGCTCGTCCGGAAAACCGCCGAAATCGTAAATCGTCTCGTACACGTCGTCCGAAACCGATACCGTCGTAACCGGGCGTTCCCAGTGAGCGGTAAAAATGACGATCGCCTTCGGCTTGTAACGTCCGGCAAGCCCGGACAAAAACCGGGTGTAATCCGTCTGTTCAATCGCCAGCATCGGCGAACCGTGAGCTAAAAATAACGAAGGTACCATGTACAACACCTCTATCCCGGAAGTTACTTACTTTATGTAAGTTAGTGTACATGAATAACTAGCTTCTGTCAACGAGCTGAACCATCCGCCCCCCGGGCTCATCGCCCGTACCAGATCAACCCGTCTCTCTCCAGCTCGCGTACCCGCCCCGCGTCCCGCAAATACAACAGATGGGCGATCGTCTCGGACAATGCGAACCGGAGCTGGTGGATCGACAGCCGGTCGCCGAACAACGCTCTGCACAGCGCATAGGACGTATGCGGCTCGGCCAGCTTCTGTTCCATCGCTTCCAGACGGTCCTCGTGGTGGCGCACGATCTCCAGCGCCCTCGTCCCGAACGTGCGAAACGGCTCCCGGTGGCCGGGATACGCAAGTTCCGCCTCCAGCCGGCTTACCTCCTCCAGACTGTCCAGGTACGAACGGAGCGGATTCTCGTCAAAGCCCGGGATGTAGCTCACATTCGGCGTAATCTGGGGCAATACGTGATCCCCGCAAAAAACGCGCGCCCGCTCTTCGTCGTGGAAAATCAAATGTCCCGCGGCGTGGCCCGGCGTCACGATCGGCCGGTACAGCCGGTCTCCGATCCGGTACGGCTCGTCCGCCCCGATGACGGTTAATTCCGGCTGCGGAGACACTTGCGAGATGAAGCCCGTCATATGATCCTTCATCTGCTCCAGCGTCGCTTCCTCCATCCCGTGCCGGCGGAACAAGTCGAGCAGGGTGACGCTCATCGTCTCCCCTTCGCCCCACAATGCGGCCGTCTGCGCTTTTCCGGTACCCGATATGTGCACAGGAGCGCTCGTCAGTTGCTGGAACCAGCCGCTCAAACCGTAATGGTCGGGATGATGGTGCGTCAAGACGACTTTCTCGAGCGCCGAAGGAGACAGATCGAGCTCGGTCATCACTTGACCCCACAGCGTCTCCGCCTCCGGCGTATGCAGGCCGGGATCGATCACCGTCCAGCCGGAACGGGACCGGACCACATAGCTGTTCACCCACCGCAGCGGAAACGGCAAGGGCACTTTCACTTGAACGAGCGAATCATCCAGAATATGTACCGGTTTGATCACGATTTTTTCCTTCCTTCATGCCTGTCATGATGAGTCTCGGCGAACAAGTCTCGTCATACGCGCCGCCGTCATAAGCGCCGTAGACGCGGTCGATGCGCAGCCCCGCAGCCTCAGCCATCATCTGAAACTGCTCCAGCCCGTAACCTTTGACCTGCTCGTCGTAATGTCTTTCCGGTTGGCCCGGCTCGCGGATGACGATCCGTTTGCGGATAAATCCGTCTTCAACGGTACGTCTCTCCTCGATAAGCCAATCCCCCTCCTGCCGGCTTGAGAATGGGACCAGATTCCGCACCACGTAAGCCGCATTCATAAAATCGATAATAAACCGGCCGGCCGGCTTCAGCAACCGGCTTATTTCCTGAAGCACCTTCCCGTTCTCGCGGTCGTCGTCGAAGTAACCGAACGAGGTGAACAAATTCACGACGGCGTCGAACGGGCCGTCGGCCGGCACGTTGCGCATATCCCCTTGCAGCCATTCGACCCGGCCGCTATCGTCGCGCTCGCGGGCTACATCCAGCAAGACGCCCGACAGGTCGACCCCCGTTACCCGGTAGCCGAAATCGGCCAGCGCCATCGAATGTCTCCCCATTCCGCAGCATAGATCGAGCACGGAGGAGCCCTCCGGCAATTCGAGCCAATCGATCATCGATTTCACTTCTTCATACGCTCCGGCCGTGTCGCGATGCTTGTACACGATCAAGTAATCGTCTCCGAAGCTTTGCTCATACCATTTGTCCATCTTCCGATTTCGCACCTTCCCCATGATTGTGAACCTTTCATTGGCGTTGCATACGAGCGTTACGACAACCCGTCTGTCAGAAAGCTTTCCCTAGCCTCCGGAAATTCGACTCCGTCTTTCCAGGCGAGCACGAACCGTTCCAGCGCGATCGGCTCCGGCGGCACGTCGCCCGGATTGCGCACGTCGCCGAACACTCTCTCTACCGAGAGCAGTTGCGATTCGTGGGCGAGCAGCGCTTTCGCTTTGTTTTTCCAGTCCGGCGATACGTCCACGGTAACGGTAGGCGGACGAAGCGGGTCCTGGATCAGCCAGTTGTAATAATAGTAAAGCTTTTTGACCGACGGACACTTTCCGCCGACAACCGCTTCGCGAACTGCATGATGAAGGGCAATATGATCGGCATGGCCGGACATTCCGTCTTCGCCGAACGTAAGCACGACCTCCGCCCCGGTCTTCCCGATATAATCGACGATTTCGGCGACCAGCCGTTCTCTCGGAACTTGCGACAGCTTCCCGTCCGGATGCCTGAGCAAATCGATGGATGTTATCCCCATTATTTCGCAAGACTCGCGGAGTTCGATTTCCCGCTTCTCCGCCAGCTCCTGTCTCGTCATCGGCGGAAGATAGCCGCTCTTGCCCGCGTCCCCGTCGGTAGCACACAGCAGCACGGGCCGAACCCCGCGGCGGACGGCTTCCATAATCGTACAAGCGCTCGTGAACGTCTCATCGTCCGGATGCGCGGATATCCAAGCTATCGTCGTTGTCACAGGAGACCCACCTTCCTCTGGCTTTGTCTGATATCGATTGTACCACTGTACGCTCCCGGGCAAAAGGGCGCATCGGTTATCCAAGCTCCGAAACAGCGCTAGCCGCAGACCCAAGGGGTATCGTTCCCGCAGCCCTTTCCTGATTCACATTCCTGCCAGGACGCCAGGACACACAGAAATCTGAAACACAGAAGCAGCAACTCAAAAAAAGAC
The DNA here is from genome assembly GCF_058135425.1 of Paenibacillus sp. MAH-35. Lineage (NCBI taxonomy): Bacteria > Bacillati > Bacillota > Bacilli > Caryophanales > Paenibacillaceae > Paenibacillus > Paenibacillus sp. MAH-35. Next base: position 294,245 of record NZ_JBYUPU010000001.1, on the reverse strand, counting down.
GTCCGCCGGATTCAAACCCGGGAACGTCCCCTCTCCTTACGTATTCGATTGGTATCTCGAAGTCGCGATCCGCTCCTGCAGCAGCTCGTGGAACCGGTCCTCGTCAAGCGGCAGCTCGACCCAGCCGTCGGTCCATGCGGACAAGTACATCGCGTTCGACAGCGTGAGACCGCGGATGCCCTCCTCGCCGGGGGCGATCAGATTCACGCCGGTGCGGATCGAATCGACCCAGTTTTGGGTGATCGCCTTGTGCGCCTTCGAATCGGTGGATACCGGCACATCGCATTTCCAGCATTCCGGCTGGCCGAATGCGCCCTTGAACGTCTGGTTGAACTCCGGCTCCGATACGCGCAGACGCCAGAAGGTCAGCTTGCCGTCCTCAATGACGATTTTGCCGCGCTCTCCGGTCACTTCCAGCCGGTTCGTACCCGGCGCTTCCGCCGTCGTCGTAATGAATACGCCCGTCGCCCCGTTCGGATATTCGACATAGGCGGTTACTTCGTCTTCTACCTCGATATCGCGGTATTTGCCGAACGAGCAAAACGCGCGGACTCTCGACGGCAGCATGCCGACCGTCCATTGCCACAGGTCGAGCTGGTGCGGACACTGGTTAAGGAGGACCCCGCCGCCTTCGCCGGCCCACGTCGCCCGCCATTTGCCGGAATCGTAGTAGCTTTGGGAACGATACCAGTTCGTAATGATCCAGTTCGTACGGCGGATTTCCCCGAGCTCGCCGCTATCGATCAGATCTTTGAGCTTCTTGTACAAAGGAATCGTCCGCTGGTTAAACATCATCGCGAACTTGACGCCGCTGGCCGCTGCCGCTTCGTTCATCTCCCGCACTTGCTTCGTATAGACGCCGGCCGGCTTCTCGCACAGGACGTGGATGCCGCGGGCGAACGCTTTCATCGCCGTGGAAGGATGGTCGAAATGCAAGTTGCAGATCAGGATGGCGTCGACCGTTCCCGAGTCCAGCATCGCGTCCACCGACTCGAACGTATGCAGCGCCTCGCCGAACTGCTCCTTCGCCCAGCGCAGCCTGTCGGCGCTAATGTCGCACACGGCGGCCAGCTCGGCGCCGTTGATCTCGCCTCCCGAAACATAACGGGCGTGCGCCGTTCCCATATTGCCGATCCCTACGATACCGATTCGTACTCGATTCATCTCTATTCGCTCCTCACAGCAACGATTTGATATAAGCGATATTGTCGGCCAGCAATTGCTCGGTCGGAGCCGATTGGCTGAAATCTTCGAAGCTGACCCAGCCGTCGTATCCGACGCTTTTCAGATCGCCGATCACCTGGCGCCAATTGGCGCAGCCTTCATGAATCGGGGCGGACACCGTTCTCCACAACGGATCGTTTTCGGTTTTGCGGTCCGGGTTTCGCTCCGGCCATGCGTTTTTGATATGAACATGGGCCAAATATTCGTCCAGCAGCTCCAGCCCCATCCGGTACTGCTCGTACCCTTCGTAAACCATATTGCCGGGATCATAGATGACGCCGATTCTCGCCGGATCGAGTCCTTCCACAAGCCTTCTGGCCAGCCCTGCGCTCGGAGCGATAAAGTTCATATGCATCTCGATCAAGCCTTGAACGCCGTACTGACCGGCCAGCTCCTGAACGCCCTCCAGATAGGCCCGGCCTTCCTTGAACAAGTCGTCGTACGCTCTCGTCCGGTTATAGCCCGGTACGGCCACCCGGATCGAAGGCGCGCCAAGCAGCTTGGCGGTACGCATGTCCCGCTCGACGGCGGCCAGATCCCCCACCTTCAAATAACAGCCGAGATTGACGCAAGCCAGCCCCGCATCGTCCATGAGACGTTTGACGGCAAGCAGCTCTTGCTCGGACGAATCCACATGAATCGTGCTGTGATTGTTGCCCCAGAACGAAGGCTTCTCCTGAAGCTTGCCCGGATCGATCGGCGCCACCCGCCATTCGACACCGTCGTAGCCGTGCCGGCTCAAGGCGGACACCGTATTCTCTACCGTATACTCCGGCATCATGACCGTAAATACCGCAAATTTCAAGTTAGACACTCCTTCGGCCGTGCAGCTCCGGATCGACAGCTTCGGTTTGATCGGAAGCGCGGCATTCGTTTCCTCCATGCTAACATATCCGGAGTTTCCGGCACTTCTTTCTCGTTGCCGAATCGGCTCGGGTCATTTGACTGTCATTGGTGTGATACCGCCTCTCGTCTCCCTGCGGTATTGATCGGGCGTACAGCCTACCCGGCTTTTGAAGATGCGGGTAAAGTGGGACGGATGCTTGAAGCCGACCTTGTAGCACACGTCGGTAACGGACATTTCGCGACTGAGCAGAAAATGAATTTTCGCCTGGTTGATTCTGCGGTGGTACAAATAATCGAATATCGTCGCTCCCGTCACTTCCTTGAACAGCTTCGACAAATAATATTTATTTAAATGAAGGTGCTCCTCCAAATCTTCGAGATGCAAATCTTCCTGGTAATGCTCCTCCAAATACCCGACGATGCTTTGCACATGACGCTCTTTATCCGACGGGAACGCGTTCGGCGAATCGGCCGATTGCTCGCACAGCTCGTACACCTGGAGCAGGAGATCGGCAAATACGAGCAGTTGCCGGTCTTTCGACGTCTTCCCTCCTTCGGCTTGCAGCGCCAGCATCCGTCTCAGCTTCGACTCCACTTCCTCCCGCACGTCCCCCGACAGATGAATGCGATGGTTTCTCAGCTCGTGGAACGGCTGCAGCACGTTAACGGAAAACGCCACGTCCGCAAACGATTTCATAAACACCGGGTCGAAATGAACGATCGTCCTCTGGTAGGGGACGCTCAGATCGACTTTCGGGCAATGCAGCGTCATCCCGTGCATCAGAATCAGATCGCCCGGCGACAGCACGAATATTTTATCCCCGATCAAATAGGTGGTCTTGCCCCCATGAAAATAATAAAGCTCGAAATGCGCATGCGAGTGAAACGCCATGTTTCCCCCGGCTTCGCTGTAGAATACGTCTAACGGCTTGAATAAAACGGCGCTCACCGTGCTGTCCTCCTTGCATAACCGAACCGTTACGGATCGCTATAGTTCTTGGGTTGACACCAGTGTATCACGCGGGGAGCGCGCCATAAAGCTAAAAAGCCTCCGCCCCGGAAGGAGCGGAAGCAAAAACGAACAGCAGCCGGAAGCCTAAACCGTTACGGCAGTCGCGCGCACGTAAGTGTGACCGGGACTAGAGACTACCGGCGCGGTACGAACGTATCCGCCGTTACCAGATACAGCCATTGACCGTCCGACGAAACGCCCCTTAGCCATGACCTCTGCGGAACATCCCGGAACAGGATGCGGCTTTGCCCGCTTTCCGCATCTGTTGCATACACATGGTGAATACTCTACTCATTTGACGTCCCTTCCGCTTGGAAAGTTTCGGGATATATGGAGGGTTCTCGGATGTGAAGCGCCGCCATAAGAAGTTCCGAACAATTGCAGCTTGAATTTTGGAACCGGATCGCATATAATTCGTTTAAACATTTAAACATAGTAACGGAGTTGAAACGATGAGCGAAGTTGCCGGCAATCAGAAGGCGATTCACATCTTCGAGCAGTTAGGCCCTTATTTTATCGGCTTGGGAGATCCGGTCCGCCAGCAGATCGTAGCCCTGTTAATCGACAAGGAGCAGATGAATGTGACCCAGATCGCCGAGCATATTCCGATGTCGCGGCCGACCGTCTCCCATCATCTGAAAATTTTGCGTCAAACCGGCCTGCTCGCCGTCCAGAAAAAAGGAACGGAGATGTACTACAGGCTGGCGTTCGACGATGCGATCTCGCTGATGAAGCAGCTCGTCGTTTTTGTGGAAGAGGAATGCCGGTGCTAGCGCCCTTTTCCGGGTTAAGCTGGTACAGCGACATTCCTATTTTCAACCCTATTATGTCGAAATAATTAAACACTTAAACTTACTATTGGAGGTTAATGGACATGGACAAACAAAGCGTTCTTATCGTAGGCGGACATGGCGTCGTCGGCAGGCAAATCGGCGAAATTCTGCACGCCCGCTATCCCGATCTGACGATTGTATTGGGCGGCAGAACACCCGGAAAAGCGGCGCCGTTCGGCAACGGCAAGATTCATACCGCCGTCGTGGACAACAATTCCGAAGACCCGCTGATGTGTATCGACAACAAGCCGGCGCTGATCGTCAACGCCGTCAACGACTTGCAGGACCGGCTGCTTCTGTCTGCCGTCCGGAGAAGCATCCCGCTCATCGACATTACCCGCTGGACCTCTTTGTTCCGCCAATCGGTCGATAAGCTGAACTCGATGGAGCTTCGCGCACCTGTCGTAATGGCTTCGGGATGGATGGCCGGGACCGCGGCCTTGTTCGCGAAGCTCCATTCGCAGCCGTTTCACCAGGTTGAGGCCGACCTCTACGCGTTATACTCGCTGAAAGACAAGGCCGGCCCCGATTCTACAGCATATATGGATCGAATGACGATTCCTTTTCCCGTGATGGAACCGGCAGGGAAACGCCTCGTCTATCCGATGTCCGATCCCGTCCGCGTGCAATTTCCAAACGGATACGCAACCCGCTGCTACCGGCTCGATACCCCCGACCACGAGACTCTGATCCGGACGGAGGCGATCGCCTCGGCCAGCTTCCGGATCGCTTTCGACAGCAAAGCGGCTACCCAGTCCATCGTCATGCTGATCAAGAGCGGAATATGGAAGATGATCAGCGGAGAGCGATTCCGCGGGCTCAGACGAGGCATCCTCTACAATCCGGGTACCGGCAGCGCCCATCATATCCGGATTGTTCTGAAGGGCTTGGATGCGGAGGGGAACCGGGCGGAGCGGAATGTCTCCATCACTGATCCGCTTGGCCAAACCCATCTCACCGCCTTGGGCGCTGCCGTACAGGCGGAGAAGCTATTGCGCCTCCCCAAGGAGCAGCCGCTTGCGCCCGGCATTTATTATCCGGAGGACCTCCCTGACGAGCGGATGGACCATGCGGCGATAACCGGTTTTTATGAGGAGCATGGAGTAAAAATTTCCTGGGAGTGAGCTCAGCCGAGCGCCCGGTTCGTCATGGAATCGGGCTTTCTTGTTTCCGATCTGGCAGTTTTGTTATGCAAGCAACCAAATAAAAAAACTTCCCCCCACTCGCATAACATGCGGCAAGTGGAAGGAAGGTCGGTCTTTTGCCGAAAATCCGGCATGCATCAAATCTTTAATTCCCCAAGCTTAATCAACTCGACAACCGCCTGCGACCGACCTTTTACGTTTAATTTCTGCATCACGTTAGAAATATGATTTCTGACGGTCTTTTCACTGATGAACAGTTGCCCAGCGATGTCTTTCGTCGTTTTGTCTTGGACCAAAAGCTCAAAGACTTCGCGTTCGCGGTTGGTCAGTAGAAATTTGTTTTTGTGGTCGTTACCCTTCAATATCGCCACCCCTCCTTGCTTGGGTTTTGTATATAGTTACAAGGTGTAGGGATACAGTCAAAGGTATAATATGAGCAAGGCATCTCGTTGGTGCGGCGGGGAAATAAAATGGGCGCGGTTCCTCTGCGTAAACCGCAAGGGGTCAATCGTGTATGTATGTCAAGTATGCCGGGTATGCATCTATGCCAAGTATGCCAGGTATATCAAGCAGCCCCCGTCGCTTCGGGGGCTGGATTCAGCTTCTTGTGTTAAGGCGTTGCGGCAGGTGCCGGTGCAGGAACATTCGTCGGGAACATACGCTGTACCATCGTATTGAATTCCTCCATCATCCCCGATACCGGCTTGCCGGCCTGCATGTCCTGCGTGTAACCGTTGATCCGGCTTACAAAATCCGGGTTTGCGGAGACGTGAACGTTCTGAACGTTCGGACGCATCGCTTTGACTTGTTCGGCGATCCGGTTTTTCACTTCCTGAGATCCTTCCAGATCTTCGCCGTTTTTGGTGGAAACCGCCACGTAAGCATTGTTGTCCGTCAGCAAAACGTTGCAGTTCTGGACCGGCTCGATCGCCGTAAGCTGATTCGCGATATCTTGAGCGGCTTCCATCTTCGTGTTACGATGCAGGCCGTCTGCCGGAGCGCCAGCGCCCGGGGAAGCTCCCCCCGCCATTCCGCGCTGATCCTTGTAGTCTCTCCAGTCGTTGACGCCATCCTGATCGTATCCCGTAATGCCGTTGTCGCGGTTTAAGCCGTCGCGCATGCTGTCATTATCCCGGATCAGATTCGGATCGGCCGTCTGATAGCGGTCGAAGCCGAGCCTCATATCCTTCGTATTCCCCGTGCCGTACTGAAAAGGACGATAATTGCTTGTTTTCATGCCGTCATTCGTACCGGAACCTTCATACCGGGCACCGCAGCCGGTCGCCGCAACAGCTACAATGGAAGCGAGAACCGCAAGCTTGATCGTTTTGGTCGCCAATCGTTTCAGCTCCTTGTTGTCAGTTGTAGGGTATGGCCGAACAACATTAGGATACTCCGGCGGCTGATTTCGCATGCCCGATTTCCCTAGTGAAAGGCTGGCAGCGCCGCGCAGGCCGGATGCGCAGCAGCGGAAGCTGAAAAAGGAGCGGAATTTCCGCTCCAGCTTTACTTCCCGATAAACAGTTGCGTAAACATTTTCCCGCAAGGTCCACCGTCCACGATGCCGATGCCGATCCGGGTGAAGCTGGCGTTCATCAAATTTTCCCGGTGTCCCGGGGAATTCATCAACGCCTCGTGCGCCGCCTCCACCGACTGATTGCAGGCGATATTCTCGCCGGCCGTCGAGTAAGTAATATGGAACTTCTGCATCATTTCGAACGGAGAGCCGTAGGTCGGCGACTGGTGCGAAAAGTAGTCGTGGTCGATCATATCCTTGCTCTTGAGCCGCGCGACTTCAGACAGCTTCGAATCGGCCGCAAACGGCTGCAGCCCGGCGGCCTTGCGTGCGGCATTGACATGGTCGATCATCTGTGACTCTTCCGCACGGACCCCGCTTTCAGGCGGCTTTGGAGAAGGCGCTGGTGCTGGCGCCGGTGTCGGCTGTTTCGACGGCGGGGGGCGCTTAACTATTTTCGCGTTGGCATAGGCGTACAGGATCGATTCCAGCGTCTTGTCGTCAACCGCTCCGGTAACCGGAAGTCCGTATCGCTGCTGAAACCGTTTGACCCCCGCTTCCGTCTCGGAACCGTAGTACCCGGTAATCATCCCTGTAAAATAACCGAGCGATTTCAGCATCCCCTGAACGGCATATACATCCGGTCCTTTGGCGCCTTTGCCGAAAGCGCCGACGTTTGAAGCGGTCCCGAATAAGCACACGACCAGCGTTACGAAAACGACGAACGTTTGTTTATAGCGGCGATGAATCGCCTTGTTCACGTTGCATTCCTCCATTTCGGCTCATTACCCCTAATATGCCAAATCGGCAGGAGCGCTATTCGCTTTGCTTTCGGTCATTTGGGGGATTTCCCGTTTTTTCGTCCTGAACGTTTTACTTGAATAGGGACCGATACCGGTTGACGATTCCAAAATGCTTTGATACATTTAATTTAGTACCAGGTTCTAATACCTGATAACATATCACATTTCACATTCCAAATGAAAAGAAGGCGGATACCATGAGCTATTCGGCCAGTCAATCGGCGCTCCCTGCACATGCGGCGATCACGGCAATCGGCGGCTACGTGCCGGACCGCATATTGACCAATGACGATCTCGCCCGTATCGTTGAGACGAACGACGAATGGATCGTTTCCAGAACCGGCATCCGGGAAAGACGCATCTGCGCCCCGGATCAATTCACAAGCCACCTGATCTTCGCCGCTGTAGAAAACATGCTGTCCCGTTATCCCGTCACCGTTCATGACGCCGATCTCATTCTCGTCGCCACGCATACGCCGGACTTCCCGTTTCCGTCGGTCGCTTGTCAAATCCAAGAGCGGTTCGGCATTCAGGCGGCGGGAGCGGTCGATCTGAACGCCACCTGCGCCGGGTTTACGTACGCCCTTCATCTTGCAAACGGACTGATCGCAGCCGGACTTCATCGCAAAGTATTGGTTCTCGGCGCGGACACGATGTCCCGCATTACGGATTATACGGACCGGACCAGCTGCATCTTGTTCGGCGACGGAGCCGGAGCGGCTCTCGTCGAACGGACTGGGCAAGCGTCCGGCTTTATTGCATCTCACGTCGGCTCCGACGGAAGCGGCGGCGTTCATATTTACCGGACGGGTCTAAGCGATACGCTCAACGGCCAGCCTCTGCGCGATTCGAAGAAGCTCGTCCAAAACGGCGGCATGGTCTACAAATGGGCGGTTCAGACCGTTCCGCAAGGAATGAACGCTTTGCTGAACCATGCCGGATTGTCCATGAGCGACGTCGACTGGTTTATCCCTCATAGCGCCAACATGCGGATGATCGAGTCGATCTGCGAGAAAAGCGGCTTCCCCGCAGACCGGACACTCGTCAGCATGATCCGTTACGGCAATACGTCGGCCGCCTCCATCCCGCTCGCCCTATCCGACGCCGCAGCGGCGGGCCGGTTGAACCGGGGCGATACGATGCTGTTGTTCGGCTTCGGTGGAGGACTCACTTACGCCGGATTGCTGATCCGCTGGACCGTGTGAGGATCGGCTGCAAGTTCCAGTTAACCGCAGCGGATACCCGTATCATCTGGATTTATACCAGGAAAAAGGTATAATAAGACTATTGTCCTATTCATTAGGGAGCGGAGGCTTCCTGACGGAAGCTTCCTATGCCTGTATATGACATGACGGTAAGTCGTCCTACGCCAGGCTCAGGGAGGAATCCATGCGACGAGAAAAAATACTGATTGTGGACGATGAAGTCGAGATAATCGAACTGATCTGCCTTTATTTGGCCCGTGAAGGGTACCAGACCTTAACTGCGCTTGACGGCTACGGCGCTATCGAGATGGTCGACAAATCCAAGCCTGACCTGATTATTCTCGACATCCAGCTGCCGGATCTCGACGGATTCGAGGTATGTCTGGAGCTCCGTAAAATGACGAAAGCACCGATATTGTTTTTAAGCTGCAAAAGCGAAGATTTGGACAAGATTTTAGGCCTCGGCGTCGGGGGGGACGATTATATTACAAAGCCTTTTAGTCCGGGTGAGATGGTGGCGCGGGTGAAAGCGCACTTGCGGAGAAGCCGGATGCAGTCTGAACCGGTAACGCCTGAGCATACGCTGACGTTCGGGGAGCTGACGATCGATCCGAAAAGCTTTACGGTGCGTCTCTCGGGCGAAGTCGTGACGCTCTCGGCCAAGGAGTACCAGCTGCTGCTGCTGCTCGCCAAAAATCCGGACCGCGTCTACAGTCTGGATCAGCTGTTCACTCAGGTATGGGAGTCTCCCTCGATCGGAGATCCCCGCACCGTCATGGTACATATAAGCAATGTCCGCAAAAAAATAGAGCCGGACCCGGCTCATCCTACTTACATCGTAACCGTCCGCGGAGGCGGCTACAAGTTCAACGGTTCTCTGGCCGGTCCGGGAAATTAACGAACCGCATACCCGGGAATAAGCGCCGAAGGGCCATGCTCGATCCGGTACCAACCGTCGCCTGAGCCCTTCGCGCAGCGGACAAGACCGGCTTATACGCCGGGAGCTGTCTTTCTTCCTGCGACCCGGGCAAGCACCCAATGCTTGTCGCCGATAATTTCCCGGTACAGCTCCTCGTAGCGGAATATTCGTCCCAGGTCGGCCAGAAACGGATAATGGTCAAAATCGTCGATAAGGACCAGCGCGCCCGTCTTCAACGAGGGAGCGAACAGCGGGTAGGCAAGCGATCTTCCGTTGCCGTGCGGCCCGTCTACGATCATCGCATCGATCGACTGCGGCGCCGGCATCATAGAAGCAAGATCCCCGTAAAACGTATTGCGAATCGTATAATGCCCGTACTGGGACTCCGGCACCTCTTCGCCGATGTGCTCCCACAATCCGGCCGCCTGATCCGGATCGGCAAACAGCCGCTCCCAGTCTTCGTCGCCGATCTGCTTCAAAGGTTGTCTGACCACCCGGATCGGCTGGCCCTCCACCCGCGTCTGCAGTTCCCCGGCCCATGTAGGCTGATGCTCAAGCGTCGTGACCTTCACAGCCAACAGCTCAAGCGCCAGCAGCGACCGCCAAAACAACGTCGACTGTCCCCCGCCCAGCTCCAGTACGTGCAGCGGCTCTCCGCCCTCTCCGTTTTCCATCCTCCGGGTCAAATGAACGAGCGCCCCTTTGCTGAGACTCATAGGGCCGAAGCCATACCCTTGCTGCTCGGAATGCAGCAACGCTTTCTCAATATCGCGGACGAGCACGTCCTACCCCTCCCAAGCTATCGTATTCGGCGCCGGATCGAGTATCGACTCGTATTGTTCCTTCCAGCCGTAACGCCCTTCACTGTCAAGCCGCATATACCGGTCGTATTTGGCGCGCCGGTCTTCCTCCCGGGCCCAACCCATATGCTTCACTCTCAGCGGATGGCACCAGTACGAAAATTGGCTGATCGTCAAGGGAAAGCGGCCGCAGTGCTGAGGCGTCTCTTTCCACGCGTAGGGAAGATCCGCCTTGTAGCGCACGAGAAACGGACGGTACACGAGATGGGCCCGCCAGTATGCGTCTTCCCGGTAATGCGTCTCGCTCCACATATCATATAATCGAAAATAAACCGCATCATAGCTCCGCTGGGCGACGATCTGCTCGATCGCCGCCTTGCTGCCCGGTTCGAACCATTCGTCGGCATCCATATTCAAGATCCAGTCCGGATTGCGGCCGGCTGTCTCGGCCCATTGCTGCTTGCGCAGCGTCACTTCATGATGGAACGAAGACCGCTCGTTGCTCACCAGATGCAGCGGGATTCCGGACAGCACCTCCCGGCATACGTCCACCGTATCGTCCGTACTTCCGTCATCGATAATAACCGCTTCGTCGATATAGTCCAGGTGGCTTTCAAGGGCGCGGCGCAAGTAGCGGTCGGCTTCGTTGCGGACGATCATGGACAGCGTTATTTTCCCGCCTTCGCTCCTCACGGGCGTCCCTCCTCTTGCTTGGCCAGCTTCTCCTGAAAATACTTTTTGTTGTACAGCATGCTCGGATGGTCGGGGCGGAAACGAAGCGCCCTCTCGTTGCACGCATACGCTTTGTCGGTTTGACCCAGCTTGTCGTACAGCACGCACAGCTGCAGCAGCGGCAGCCAGGTCCAGGCGGCATGATCGATCAAAGCTCCGGAGCGCGGAGGTTCTCCGAGCGATGCCGCCGTTTCATACCAATATATCGCCTGCTGGAGCCGGTTCTCCGCCATAAACAACGCGCCCAGACGGCAGCAGCATTCCGCACGCGGCCGGTCGTATTCCATCGAGCGGAACAACGCCTGCAGCTGATTATCCCGTTCGTACATCCGGCCGTAGCAGTCCGCCAGCTTGAGACAGGCAGCGATTTGATCCTCGACCCATCCCTGTTTCGTCTTCAGGAAGATATCGTACTGGACGACCGCTTCCTCCACATAGCTGTGATCCTTAAGCTCATTGGCGTAATAATATTGATCCCGGGGACTGAACGTCTCGCCCTGCTCCGCCTTCCTGCGGTAGATGCGCAAGTTGCGGTCGGTATACGTCTTGTCTTTCCGGTGAGTCACCGCGATGTCGCTGTGGATCACATGGCCCGCCACTTCCAAATACTCGTGCACGACTCCGATCCAGCGAAAGCCGCATGACCGCTTGACCAGCCGATTCCGCTTCAGGCTGACCGTAGGTTTTCCGGCGCTGTCGAACATCAGATGATAGTCCATCATGACACTATCCACTTTCGGGTCCAGCTCCCGCTTGAGCGCGATGAATTTCTCCCGGTCCGGCTGTTCCAGCACGTCGTCAGCATCCAGCCACAGAATATAAGGCTCGGTCGCCTGGCCGAACGCATAATTGCGCGCAGCCGAGAAATCATCGATCCAAGCGAAGTCATAGACTTTGGCCTGGAACTGCAGGGCGATTTCTTTCGTCCTGTCCGTCGAGCCGGTATCGACGACTACAATCTCGTCGGCAATCCCTTGAACTGACTGGAGGCATCGTTCCAACGAACGTTCTTCATTTTTGACGATCATGCACAAACTGATCCCGATCCCGGGAGTATCGCCTTTTTCGATCGACCGTTTGAAGCGGATCGCCCCCTCGATGTCGGAGTCCCGATATATATGATAAGCGGGCTTGCGGGTATCGACATACAGTCCGATGCCCAGCGCCGCGGCACGAATGCAGAAATGCCGGTCCTCTCCCCAAAACGAGACATTGGGCAGCCGGCGGAACCGGACGCCTTTCTCCAGCGCCTCTTTTCGGATGAGCGTACAGGCGCCCAGCCCTCCAACCTCATAAACGCCCGGAATACGCATCAGCTCGAGAAACTGTGCCGCCTTCCGGTTCGCCTCCTCGTCGGTCAGCGCCTTCCGGCGCGATTGGCGGACAAAGGAATATTCGTCCATCATCCACACTTGGGGCAGCTCGCTCGTATTCGGCTGCCAGCGGGTCCAGAAGATGTTCGAGACGATGCTTTTTCCCGTCCCGTCCAGACGCAGCAGCGTATCGGGATGGACGAGCAGATCGGAATCGATCAGAAACAAAGCGTCATAATCGCGCTCCAGCGCGTGCTCGATGATCCGGTCTTTCATCGACGCCACCTTATCGACGAGCGTATCGTTCCAGTAATGGGTCGACTCGTCCTTGATATACGCGTGCACCTGCTGCTCCTTGACGATCGTCACGCCGTCCTGCCGCTCCGCAAACTCCTCGAGCAGCCGGCGCGACGCTTCTTCCTCGTTATCGTCGAAAAACAAATAGTCCACTTCCAGCCCGTCCCGGTCCAGTCCGGCCAGACTTTCCAGGAACAGCTTCAAAATAGCGGACTTTTGATGGACGGGGCTAGCCGCAAGTATTCGTCTGCTCATTCGATCCCCTTCCTCGTGGCTTGTGCTGGCGAAACCGGTTGTGCCGCGCGCCGGTCGTCGCGGCCATCCGCCATATCCGGCTGTACATGTTCAAGCTCCGCGATCGAGGCGAGACGGTCACATAGAAACCGTTGGAAGCACTCGATCAGCTTAATCATCGTATGCAGCACCGCAAAAATAGTTGCCATAAATCGTCGAATGTCCTTTGCCCGCCAAGCGGATGCAAGCTCTCTGCCGTCAACCGGATCGTGTTCCTTAGCAGTCTGGACAGCGATAGTTCTTGCACCCGGCACAGCGTGCATTCAGTATGTTGAACCGGATCGGCCGATCTCCAACCTCGTGGTCAAACTCACCGTAGAAGTTCCGATCTTGTGCCGGTTCATATATGCGGGCCGGACTTCTTATGCCCCTGTTGTCCGCTTTCGAACCGCAGCCCTTCTGTTCTAAGCCCCGGCGACAAAACATACGTATGAAAGTAGCGATTACCAACATTAAAGAAGGTGTGTCGTCCATTGAATATCATTTATCCCCCTACGATCGAATGGGAAGGGAGCGCCGTCTACCAGAGGCCTCAGCAGCTGTTGAACGCTTTCGCCAAGCTGGGCCACCGCGCCGTATTTGTTGAGTACGGGAGAAATGACCGAACCGATAACCGGGGCGGCGTGGAGCTGTGCGGCGTGAACAGCGTTCCGTTACGGATGGACGGTCCCACGGTGCTGTGGGTGACTCATCCTCCCCATTTCAGGCTGAAAGAACAGTGGCAGGCGGACTTGGTCGTATTCGATTATATCGACGAAGCCGTTGAAGAATTTGCGGTCTGGCACAACGACGATCTGAATGCGGCGATTCAAGCGGCCGACCTGGTTACGGTCGTCAGCCAGAGGCTGTACGATCTGGTCACCGGACAATATCCGGGCAAAACGGTCGTTCTCCTGCCTAATGCAGCCGACTACGATTTTTTCCACAATGCCGGGACGTTGGCCGTTCCGGGCGATCTGGCCGCGATTCCAAGACCCGTAATCGGGTTCTACGGTTCGATCTCCACCTGGATCGACACGGACTTTATTACCGCGCTTGCCGGACTGCGGCCGGACTGCTCCTTCGTGCTGATCGGACCGGACTATACGAAGGCGGCCTCGCGCCTCGCCGGCTTCCCGAACGTTTACTTTCTCGGTCGTAAACCGTACGAGTCGCTCCCGGCTTATGCCGGACATTTCGATGCGGCGATGATCCCGTTTCAAGTCCGCAAAATGACCCACAGCAGCTCGCCTATCAAAATGTATGAATACTTGGCCGCCGGTATTCCTGTACTCGCCTCGCCTATTCTGGAAGCGGTCCACTGCCCCCATGTGTTTACTTCGGACAATCCGGCGGACTGGAGCGCGGAGATTGACCGGATCATGACCGGCGGCAGCGATGCAGACAAGGCGGCCCGGCAGAGCTATGCCGCGGAACATTCCTGGACGGCGCGCATTCATGCCGTGCTGGAGCATCTGGAGCCTCTCGCTTCAAGTAAAGCGAACGGAGGGATGAACAGCGAAGCGTACTGGGATCTGCGTTTCGCGCAGAACTGGGAAGCGTATCGGGGACGGGAGCAGACGCTTTTTTTTGTCCGCGTCGCCCTGGGGTCCATTCCGCTCTCGATCCAGACGGATATCGCCGCCCGCAAGCTGAACGTATGCGACGCAGGTTGTGCGCTCGGCGACGGAACCCATCTCCTTGCCGAGGCGTGGCCCGGCTGCTCGTTCGTCGGCATCGATTTCGCCGAAGCCGCCGTCAAGCGCGCGAAGCAGCTGTATCCGCAGCACGAGTTTCTCAGAGGCGATATCGGGGGATTCACCGAGCGGTACGACGTGGTATTCGTGTCGAACACACTGGAGCATTTTTACGACCCGCATCCGATTATTGCGCATATGTTATCCAAGACCAACGATTATTTGATCATCATGGTGCCGTTTCAGGACGATTCCGGCGAGCCGGAGCATCATTACCGGTTCGACAAGTCCGATTTCGCCATCAACCGGGACTCGTTTCATTTGATATATGCCGAAGCTATCGATTGCAACATCCTTCCAAATTCCAGATGGGGCGGAAAACAACTTGTCGCCTGTTACGCCCATGATCGGCTTGTCCGGCCGGAGCAGATTACGTTGCAGTCCTATTCGTTATAATTCGGCTCGGGCGGAACAGCGTTTCCCCCAAGCAGCTCCGCAAGCTGACTGCGGATTGGCGCCAGTTCGTCACGGTGCCGGGAATAAGACGCCAGCCACTTTCGGAGCGGTGGGGACGTTCGTCGAATAGCGGCTCGCTGCTTTCTGCTCCGGCTCCACATTTCCTCAACGACAAAAAACGCTCCCGGCCCACGGCTGGCGTGGAACTTGGAAGCGTCTTTGTTCAAAGCTGTAGCGGTACTCGGGACATTCCCCGCCGTCTGTAGCGTACCCGGGCGGAAGCGGCTCAGTCACGTGCTTGATCCGGAACCCCCGGGTGGCAAAAAATCGGCCGCGTCCGGCGAATTAGCAGCTTCACTTTCTATCGTTTTGGCGCTGCGGATTACGAACAAGTAATAAGCAAAGTAATACGAAATGATGACGAAAACAATGCCCCCTGTAATCGGATCTTTCGTCATCATGACGGGATCCTGCGGTATGCCCGCACCGAAATCCCCCATCATCGCCACTTCAATAAAACGGTAAACGATCCGGCCCAGAAACAACGCCAGCACCGTCGACTCGATCCCGATGTGCGTACGGAAAAACAGCTCGTCGTGGCGCCGCTCCGTCACGAAATGACGCTCCGCATAACGGGCGAGGACAAGTCCGCCGATCACGCCGGCCGCGTACCCGATCAGCATAACAGGGTGTTTCAGCGCCAGCAGCAAAAGCATCAGCGCCGCAAAAGCAAAAAAGCCGAGCCGGACTTTCATCCGGCGGACGGACAGCTTCTGGAACCCGATACTCCGTTTCGTTCTTCTGTACATGATGAAAGCAATAACTACCAGGGGTACCGCAAATTGGCCGATTGTATTCATCTTACGTTCCTCGCCTCCTCCTGCTACCGCCCCCTAGTGTACCAAAAACAGTCCAGGGTCCGCATCGTTCCGGAGACGGAGACGGAGACGGAGACTTTCCGGTAATGCTCCGCCAAACAACAAGGAACAAGCCCCGGCCGCTTCAACTGGAAGGAGCCTGCTCCCCGCTCTGCGTTAGCCTGCCCCTGATCCCCTGATCCCAGGCTCCCCCGCTTCACAAATATTACCGGCTCCGTTAGTCCCTCTGCTGCAACATCCGCCGCATGTAAACGAGCAGCCGTTACCCGGCTCCGGTCTTTTCCTTGCGGTAAGCGCCGGGGGTGTATCCCGTACATTTCTTGAATATTTTAATAAACGTCTGGCTGTGTACAAACCCGACCTTCTCGGCAATGTCCTGCACAGGCAGCTCCGTCTGCTCCATCAGCCGCATCGCCTGCTCGATCCGGACCGAGTTGACGTAGTCGACAAACTTGACGCCGAACTCTTCCTTGAACAGCCTGCTGATTGACGTCGGATGAAGCCGGAATTCGTCTCCCAGCATCGCCTGGGATAAGCCGGGATCGGCATAGTTGGCGTCGATGTACGTTTTGACCTCCTGCAGCACGTTCCGGTTGTTTCTGGACTCGCGCCACTGCAGCAGCCGCTCGCCGACCGCGTCGAAGACGGCAGTAAGCGCCGCATCGATTTCCCCGAGCGTCTCCCCTTCCTTCAGCGCGTCTTCAAGCTTCCCGCTTTCAGCCAGCCACGCCGACTGGAGCTCGGCCGGCAGCTCAATCATTTCCCTCTGCACATGGTACAGCAGCACGAACAACAAATGCCGGATCTGCTCGCCGCCAAGCGAGCTGCCTTGCATCGAAGCCAGCAGCAGCGACCATTCCTCCCGCCATCCGGGCTCTCCCATCCGGAACGCGCGGCTGATTTCCTTAATTCTCTGGAGCTCCGCCACGATTTCCGGTCGCCCGCCTTCGGGAAGATCGCGAAACCGGATCACCCGGTTCAAGCCGAGCGGTACTTTATACGCAAGCGCCTCGCTGGCCGTCTGGAAAGAACGCGAGATCTCCTCGATCCGCAACGCGGCCGCTCCTACGCCAATCGTCACTGTGAAAGGCAGACTCGCCTCCGCCCAGCTGCGCAGCCTCTCGAGCGGCACCTCTGCCTGGCTGCCCGCTGCCGAGTCGCCCCTATGCCCGATCATGATGCCCAGCCGGTGTTCCCCAAGCCAATCGGTCCATACCGGGAAGCCGGCTCCTCTCACCGTCTCTTCGGCAGCCGATTGCAGGGCATACTTCAACAGCTGCCTGTCCGGATCGGTATAATTGCGGCATACGTTCACGAAAAAGCGGTCGATCTCGACGACAACGGCCGACGCCATCCCCTCATCCGCCCACAAGCCGAGCTGCTCCGCTTCGCGCAGCGCTTCCCGGGACGCCGCAGCAGTCCGCCCTTCCGCCAGGCGGCGGAACAGAAACGTTTTCCTGAAACGCCGGTTCTCCTCATTTTCGCGGCTCAGCCGGTTGGACTGATCCCATAAACTGTCCAGTGCCAGACCGATCGTCTGGAACTCGTCGCGCTTGCCGGGCGCCGGCGACAAAATAGCCGATCTTTTGGCCGAAAACACGCTGATCTGCCTCACCAGCGATTCCACGGGCCGGTAATGCCGCTTCGTGACGAAGATCATCCAGATCAGACCGGACGCCACACAGATCACTCCGAGCGATACCGATACGTACAACACTTGCGACACCCAGCCGAAAATGCCCGGCTGCAGCAAGCCTCCCTCGATTTTCCAACCGGTGTAGGGCATCTCGGCGGTAACGAGCTTCTTGCGCTCCTGTTGGCCCGCACGCGCTTCCGCACCGTTTGTATACGCGATCACAGCGCCATCCGCACCAGTAATCTCCAAATACCCCGTAGACGTATCCGTCGAATCGGACAGCAACGTCTGCAAGGACGATACATCGATATTCGCGACGAGAAGACCGGTCGTCCGCAAATCGGATATTTTGGACAGCGAGACGACGTCCGCCCGCTTTCCTGCAAGCGTCGTCTCGTCCAGCGGACGCAGATCGCCCCAGGTGTACCTGCGGTCCGAGTTATAGACCCGTTCGAGGTAAGCCTGATCGGGAAAGCTCTCCAGCCTGCTAATACTGGTCGGCATTAATACTGTATGATCTTCGGGCCGGTACAAATATAACGAATGCACCAACGGCATCCGGGACTTCAAATTGCCAAGAGCCAAGGCGGCCGGGTAGGCGCCTGCATAAGACGGATCGCTGCCGTCATAAAAAGCGGCCACTCTCGTATCCGTCGATACAGTGTCGTACATGGCGTTTTCGATCGCCCGCAGCGACTGCTCGATCAGTTGTACCGCATTTCGCACTACAGCCTCGTTCGATTTGATCGCGGACTTGTCGGACAGCTGCCGGACGCTGACGAATGTGATCAGCAGCAGCGTGACGCACACGGCGATAAAAACGGGCATATACGAAAACAGCAAACGGTAAAACCAGTTTTTACGCATCCCGATCCAGCCCCTTTCGGACGTAAAATGTACGTATATTTGAAACCGCTTACCAATTTACAAATCGGATAGATACCGTTATTATTTCCTATACATGTTCCCCCGTCAAGCCTTACCGGAAGCGCATCAAAAATGATTCATGCCGCAAAAACCGTCTATTTCCAAAGCGGTCCGGCGCCGGGTACGATCAGGGTGCAAGTAACGGACCAACACGAGACCAAGAAAAGGGGATGAACGAGGCATGAAACGATTATGGAAAGCAGGCACGGCGATTGTGCTGGCAGGCAGCCTCCTGGCCGCTTGCGGCTCCAAGGAAGAAACGACCAAGCCGGGTGCCGGACCAAATGCCGAAGGCCAAGCGCCCGCTATGCCGATTCGTATCTTTATCGACGGGACGAACAATGCACAGCTTCCTTCCGAGCAGGAAGATTTCGTCAAGAAGACGATCGAGCAGAAGTTTAACGTCAAGCTTCAAGTGGAGTATATGACTCCGGGAGCGGATTACAACAGTAAAATCAACGCCTACCTCACCTCCAACGATCCGCCCGATATGTGGCGCGACTCCAACGGCGACGGAGGCCAAAAGTACGCGCTGGACGGTTTGCTCGGCGATATTAGCAAATTCGTTACTCCGAAGGCGATGCCGAACTATTTCAAATATTGGGTCGATGAAACGACGCTTCAGCGGTATCAGGTGCACAACCAGTTCGTCCGCGCGCCCATTCCGTACAACAAGGAGATTTACCGCGCCTGGTATATCCGCAAAGACTGGCTGGACAAATTGAACCTGCAAGTTCCGAAGACGTACGACGAATACGTAAACGTGCTGCGCGCTTTTACGAACAACGATCCGGACGGCAACGGCAAAAAAGATACGTACGGCTTCTCCTTGTCCGCCGGGGGCGACGGAATCGGGCTGGACTGGCCGGAATATCACAAGAACGGTCTCATCTTCGCCAGCTTCCTGGAAAACGGCGAGTTCAAAGATATGCAAACCGATCCTCGCGTGGAAGGCGTCCTGACGGACATCTCGAAAGTGATCGGGGAAGGACTGGTCGATCCGGACTGGTTCCTGAACAAAACGACTCAGCATGTCGATAAGGCCGCTCAAGGCAAAATCGGCGTTGTCTTGGGGGCGACCAAAGATTTCGCTTACGACTCCAACCCGCAAAGCCTGCAAAGCAAATCGAAGGCGATATTTCCAAACGCCAACTGGGTGCCGTTCACGCCGTTCGGCGACAAGCCGCTGCAGTCGGGCATCGCTCCGGGATCGCCGTTCCTGTTCCACAAAAATGTGGTCGAGAAAAGTCCGGACAAAGTAAAACGGATCACCGAGATTCTCGATTGGCTGGCCGGCGAGGAAGGGTTCCTGCTCACCCATTACGGCGTCGAGAACAAACATTATACGAAAAACGGCAAAACGATTACGCTCAAACCGGAAGTGATTCAGGAAGAGATCGTGAAAAAAGGCGACTGGCTGACGATCTGGGACTTCTTCACCCCGAACACGCCGAATATATTCGGTCTGACCGTAGTCGATCCGAGAGAGACCGACCGCGACCGAGAAATCGCCAAAACGCTCGCCGCGATCCCTTCCGCTCCGTATATCGGCACCAGCCTGACGCCTCCGTCCGGGTTCGACCTGGCCGCGTTCCGCAAACGCCAGCGCGAGCTGCAGGCCAAAGCCGTGTTCGAAGACAAGTCGGGCAAAAACTGGCCGGCCTACCGCGAAGAGCTGATGAACAAATACAGCGGCAGTAAGCTGTTCGAAGCGTATGCGGCGCAAATCAAGGCGGCGGGTCTCGGGAAATAAGCATCCGGTACCGGCAGTGCAGCGTCGTCGTGCCTTAAACTATAAGCCGGTTTTGCGGTTCTACGGTTCTGCGTTTCGGCTATCCCATGCTAGTTTAAGGCACACGACTCTATCTGTGTTGCACCGGCATCAAGAGGGCGTCCCATAAGTCATTCTGCGATTTTTGGAGTCCCGCTAGATCCGATTGTCCTTGTGAAAAAGGACCTCAGCCTCCACTTTACCGTGGATTTTGAGGTCCTTTTGTTTGGAACATGGGACGTTCCCGTGTGGTGCGAATCCTTTTGGGACCACTCCTTGTTTGCCGAACATATATACAGTCTGTCGCAAGCTCCTATCCGGCTGAGGGTATTTTCGCGCACCGCTCTTCCGGTAGCGAATTAAGGCAGCTTGAGCGCTACGACAATGCCCTGCGGATCGAACCGGATCTCCCTGATCGCGATCAGCGGGGGCAGCCCGTCGCTGATCGGGACGACAATCGGCTCCAACTGCAGCCACGAGGACGGCACGCTCCAGTCGCGGATACGGGTGGCGGTATGGCGGACGATCAGGTCGGGAGACCGCCATTCCAGCGCGAAATCGAGAGCGGCTCCGACCTTGACGTTCGCGGCCGTCCTGATGTTGACATGCGCGGTCAGCCGGTCGCCCCGCTGCTCGAAACGGGCCCCTTCGATCGTCACGTTCGGGCGGAGCTGCGGCTGCTCGGACAGCTTTTTCTTCAATAGATCGTTTAACTCTTGTTCGTTGAGCCGGACTTCAAGCTTCCGGTTTTGGAGCATGTCCAGCGCTTTATCTACGAACGATAACGGGCGATAAGCCAAGTCCAGCTTCTCCTGCGGTTTCGCGTACCATACCGCGGCGCCCGCCGCCGCTGCGAGCAGCACCAGAACGGCTAATATAATGAATAACGATCTTCGAACCAAACTCTCCCACTCCCAAAACCGACAGTTTGACGTCCGCCGTCCGCCGCCTACTGCCGCATGATCCCCCGTCACCGTCCGGTTCGCTCTCGGATCGGCTTATAGTTTCTAAGGTTGAGCCGGGGAGAATAAGAGCGGTCTGAAGCTCTTATTTCCGGCCAAACCGTTTATTTTTTAAAAATAAGGAATGATTGTATCCTCTATTTCGCATAAAGTATGGTTATCCCGCGCCTATCGCCATAATTAAGAGCTTCCAACCACTCTTATACAAACGGGAATCGACTTTTTCCGGAAAATAAGAGCCGCAAAAGACCTTTATTCAGTCGCCGAGGCTCCTTACAATGTTAACTCAGAGAGCAGTCGCGGCGTTTCCGGGAGCAACCATACACGTTGCGCAGCACATACTCCTTAGGTGGACGGATCCCGGTCCCTCTTCTCCTTCAGCCAGCGCGGGGCTCCTTTGTTTTTGCTGTCGCGCTGCCGGTCGCTCGCCCGGTCTTTACCTGCAGCAGCCGGTCTCGGCGCTGCGGACCTCTCCCGTTCGTTCCGCAGGCTGGCCGCGCCAAGCGAGCGAAACCCGCCGGTCGTAGAACGAAGCGACGCTCCTTCCGCCGGAGACTTCCGTACAACGGCAGATTCCGGCTGAGCGACGCCGGAAGTCCGCCCGGCTGCAGGCTCGCTTTTCTCCGTTTTTCCGCCGGGACGGTTCTCGGATACGCGGGCCTCATCGCCCGCCCCACGGCTCCGTCCTCCGGACGCCCGCTCCTTCGTCCCTGTCCGTTCGGCGCCGCTGCGAACCTCGTGAGGCTCGACCACTTTGCCCTTGTACATCGCCTTCTGCCGGATGACGATGCCAAGCTGCTTTTCGAACTTGCGGATAATGAACATTTCCTGCTCCGTAACGATCGAGACGGACCATCCGCTGCGTCCCATCCGTCCGGTACGTCCCGCTCTATGCACGTAATGATCGGCATCCAGCGCAGGCTGAAGGTGGAAGACATGCGTCAACCCTTCGATATCAAGCCCTCTGGCGGCGACATCGGTCGCGACCAGCGTGCGCAGCTTTCCGGTTCGGAACTTGGCCAGCAGTGTCGTCCTCTCCTGCTTGGGGGCGTCGCCGTACAGGGCGTCCGCCGACAGTCCCGCATGCTGCAGCTTGGCGGCGACTTCGGCAATGATGTCCAGGTCGTTGACGAACGCCAGCGACGATTTCGGATCGTACAGCCGGACCAGCCTGCGCAGCGTATCGACCTTGTCGCGTTCCTGACAGACGAAGACAATATGCTCGATCCCGCCAGCCGTCCGCTGTTCCGGGTCGATATTCAGCTCCAGCGGCTCCCGCATCCATTTGCCGGCCATCCGGCGCACCTCGGCGGGAAGCGTCGCGGAGAAAAACAGCAACTGCCGGTCGCGCATCGCACGATCGACCACTTCCTCGGCTTCCTTCGCCCCGCCGAGCGCGAACATCTGATCCGCTTCGTCGATGACGATCGTCCGGACCAGATGCATCTTCACTTTCCGCAGCCGGATCAGCTCGGCGACCCGTCCCGGCGTGCCGACGACGATATGCGGGTGCTGCTTCAGCCGGTCGATCTGACGATTGATGGCGGCGCCGCCGATCAGTGCCAAGCTGCGAATTCCTTCCGGCGCTCCGTACTTCTCGATCTCCGCCGCGATCTGTACGCCGAGTTCCCTCGTAGGCGCCAGCACGACCGCCTGCAGATCTTTGTTCGATGCGTCGATCCTCTCTAGGATCGGCAGCAAATAAGCGAGCGTTTTGCCGGTTCCCGTCTGCGATTGCCCGAACAGGTCGCGTCCTTCCAGAGCGGCGGGGATCGCCTCCTCCTGGATCGGCGACGGCTCGACTATGCCGTACCTGGCTAACGTTTCGACAATGGTTTGACGGATGCCAAGCGATTCGAACGTCGATTTCATTGCGGTATTCCCTCATTTCCGGTAATCATTCGTATCCTCAAACTATACCATATGTCGCCGCCTGTCCCAAATCCGAAATTTGAATCAAGTCCGCACCGGTCCAGGTTCCGCATCGATGTCCGCTGGGGGGCGAGAAAAACCGCCAGGGAACATTTAGTATCGATTCTTTACACGGTCTACTTAAAGCTACTTAACCCACACGTTTGTGCATGGGAGGGGGGACCGCTGCCTTCGCTCCAGCCGTTAGTTGAAATCGTGTTATGTAAAGGGGGGTTGTCGAAACAGCATGCTTCAAATGCGGCCCATAAATGTCTTTCTGCGAGCAGGTAGTGTCGCCTTCGCCAAACCCGTCTGACACGTGCGGGCAATAACATAATAAGAGTCTTTGGTACCCTATGTTCGGCATATTGGGCTGATAGAGACAATATAGAGGCGGTTTGCACCCCTTATTTCAGCCAACAAGGGGGAGCTGCACCCGTTTCGCGGAGATTAGCAGCTGCTAACGAGGCTGTCGATTCATTGTGTAGAAGTGTTAAAAAGGCCGTTCCAAGTGAAAAGTTACCTTCTTCTGCTCAGACAGGTTGTCCGGAATCCCTTGATTTCATAAGGATTGTAAGGTAGGGGATTCCAGACAAAACTCGCAAGAAGGTAATCTTTTCCCTTTCCACTTGGTTGTCCACATTGAATCGACAGCCTCACAAACCGCTCTTATTCAGTGGTCCTCCTCTCCCCGTTAGGAGCGAAGCGCCACTTTAACGCTCCAGCATCGTTAAACCCCCTTCAACAATAAGAAAAGCTTTTAAACGAAGCCTTTGCCACGATGCATGACCCTGCGTAAGCGGTTGCTATACTTGGTACAGAAACTCGCATTCTGCTTTGTTTGAAGCAACGCTTTGAAGCTTTATCACTTTAGCAAACTTAAACTTTCTGGTGTAACAATCAAAAACACGGAGAGAGGCTGCCCTGCGCCATGCGCAAGCCTTCCTCTCCCCGTGCTCTCTAGCAAGCGGCTGCCTGACTTAGGCGAGCCCCATCATTTGCTTCACTTTTGCCAGATCATGCTCGAGCCGCTCGTAAGCCGGGAACGGTGCGTGACATTCCAGCGTTACCCAGCCGGCGTATCCGGTCTCCTTCAGCGCGTCGAACAACGGCTGATGGTCGGCTTCCCCTTCACCCAGGCGGCATTGCAAAAACTTCTCCTGGCCGTGCTTCGTCAAGTTGACGAACGTACCGGGCGTTCCGGTTGCATCCACCCGCTTCTCGTCCTTAACGTGGACGTGGAACATCCGGTCGCCGAGGCCGATGACGGAGTCGCGTCCGTAGTCGGTATCGGTAATGTACATATTGCCCGCGTCGTGGATAAGGCCGACGTTGTCTTCCCCGACCAGATGAACCAGGCGCAGACTGGATTCGACCGTCTCCGCCAGCGAAATGTTGTGGATTTCCAGCACGATTTTCCGCTCGTGCTTCTTCGCTTCCACCGCACACTTCCGGAGCCAGTAGGCGGATTTGGCGTAATGATAATCCTGCGCCAGAAAAGCGTTCGGGCCGCCCGCCACGACGCGGATCATCGTTGATCCGAGCGTCAAGGACGCCTCGAGAATACGCTGAAAATCGGTGAACGCCTGCTCGGACTCTTTATCGCTTGCTGTAGAGAAGCTGCCCATATACCCGGCGAGCACGGGAATTTCCAGTCCGAGCCCGTCAGCTACGCTGCGAATTTCCTTGATCCGCTGAGCGCTGGTCGAAGCCGACAGATGCGGCTCCCGCGCAGCGATTTCGAGGCCGTCGAAGCCGAGCTTTTTCGTCAGTTGGAGCGCTTCCTGGATACTATGATCGATTAAAACGCCGCTGAATGCCGCGAATTTCATTTCGTCTGCTCCTCCAATCGGTATACGAGCTCTCCGTCCTTGTACGTTTGCAGCAGCCGGACGCTCGATTCGTTCCGTTCGAACAGCACGAGATCGGCCGGCGCCCCGACGGCGAGTCCCGCGCCGGACGGCAGCTTCATGAACTGCCCTGGTATGACCGAAGACATATCCCAGACATCCGCCAGGCTGGCCAAACCGTTTTTGAGCACATGCTCGATGCCCCACAGCAGCATTTGCGCTGATCCGGCCAATATTTTCGGGTTATGCGCCGTATGGAGCCGGCCTTCCTCCGTCTTGACGACTTTGCCGCCGACGTGAGTCATATATTCCCCGGCCGGCATGCCGGACAAATAGACGGCGTCGCTGACCAGCATCGCCTGCCGGCCCTTCGTCTTGAAGACGACTTTCAATACCGCTTCCGGCAAATGGAAACCGTCGGCGATCACGCAAGTCCACAAGTCGTCTTCCGCGAGCTGCTCCCAGATATAGTTCGGGTGGCGCGGCAGCATCAGATGCGAGCCGTTGCCGAGATGCGTCGACATCCGCGCTCCCGCGCGGACCGCTTCGCGGATCTGCTCCGGCGTCGCCGACGTGTGGCCGATCGAGACCGTCACTCCGCTGGCGCTGCACTTGGCGATGAATTCCGCGCTTTCCGGCCATTCCGGAGAGAGCGTCAATATTTTGATCCGTCCGCCTGCGGCGCGCTGCCACCGTTCGAACATCTCCCACTCGGGAGCGCGTACGTACTCCAGCCCGTGCGCGCCTCTCGCACCGTCCTCCGGCGAGATGAACGGACCTTCGACATGAATGCCCGCGACCATCCGGTTCGTATGCGAATCGTTGTCGCACGCCCGCGCGATCATGCCGACCGCTTCCTCGATCGCTTCCGGCGAGTTCGTAATGATCGTCGGATAATAGGCGGTGACGCCTTCCTGCCATAAGGCCCGGCTTACTTTCGTAACCAGCTCGGTCGAGAAAGGCAGCGTATTGAAATCGTCACCGAAGTAGCCGTTGATTTGCAAATCGACAAGCCCCGGACCAACGTGCGGCAGAGCAGCCGGGTTGGCCGGCGCGAAAGGCTCGAGACCGGTGATAACTCCATCGCGGACTGTAATCCGGACCGGCTGCCCGCTCGAATAATGAATCCCTTCGATTATTGCGCTTTCCCCTATCGCAGTAGTCATATTAATCACTCTCCGTAAGAATCGCGGTCTACGTACAACGTGCACTCCGGATGTCTCCGCAGCACCGTTGACGGGCATTCCGTGGAAATATCGCCGCTGAGCGTCCGCACAACGGCGTTGCGCTTCGTCGGTCCCGGCACCATGCAGTACAGATAGGAACCCGACATCATCGTCGGAATCGTCAGCGTCAGCGCATGAGTCGGCACGTCGCCGAACGACGGGAAGCAGCCGTCGTTCACTTGCTGCTGGCGGCAGGCGTCGTCCAGCTCCACCGCTTTAATAACATGTGGATCGTTAAAGTCAGCGACCGGAGGATCGTTAAACGCGATATGGCCGTTCTCGCCGATGCCGAGGCAGACGATGTCGATCGGCGCTTCGCGGATCAGATCGCCGTAACGTTTGCATTCCGCTTCGATCGAGCTCGAGCTGTCGATCAGATGCACCGTGCCCGGCTTCACTTTATCGAACAAGCGCTCGCACAGAAAACGGCTGAACTTCTGGGGGGCATCATTCGGAAGCCCGATATATTCGTCCATATGGAACGCCGTAATGCGCGACCAGTCGATCTCCGGATCGGCGGCAAGCGTATCGAGAAACTCGTTTTGCGACGGAGCCGCCGCAAATATCATCCGGATGCCCGCTTTTTTGCCGAGCAGCTCCTTGATTCTCGCCGCCGCCGCGCGGCCGGCCGACATCCCGAGATCCTGCCGGTTCGCATATACGTTCACTTTCAAATGATCTACCGTTTCCGCCTTAACGGGTTGTGGCTGCAAGCCCATGTCAATCTTCCTTTCGAATCAATTGTTGGATTGCATTCTTGATGATGGACTCCAGCTCCGGATCAAACGCAGCCGGCAAAGCAAAGTAGACGAAAGAATCTTTCCCTTCGTAGCCGCCTTCGGCCACTTGCGACGCTGTAGGCACATATCCGACCATGCCGTTGCTGTACCCCATCGCCAGCGTTTCGCCGCCGCTTAGCTGCTTCGCATACGCTCCGTATTCCAGCACGACTTCGCCGTCCATGGCGAGGTAAGCGAGTCCTTGGGCCAGCGCGATCCGGTTCACCTGGAACGGGATATACGGCCGCAGTTTCTCCGGGTGGCAACGCAGCTTCTCGGCCCACTGCTGCATATGACCGCCTTTCCCGGCTGCCTCGTCCAACTCCGCCTCCGATGGCAGCGGCTGGAACGGCAGCTCCACTACTACACGGCTGCCCGATAAGGGCGCCTGATCAAGCGTCTTCATCGGACCGTCCAGCACGCGCTCGACCTCGTCGGCCAAGCTGCGGCCGAACCGCATCACCTCTTCGTCGTGCCCGCTGTAAAACTTGCCGTCCCGGTGCAGCGCCGGGCGGATATTGCCGGCACAGCCCTGCAGAAACGATACGACCGCTCCGCAGCCGAGCGTCGCTTCCAGACGTTCCGCGGCAACCCCCGGGTAGTCCGAATTGATGAAGTTGTCCCCGGTTGTCGTCGGATGGCACGTATAATGGATAAATACCGCTTTGGTCCCCCCGTCGTCTTTGCGGAAACGGACCACATTTACTTCGGAATCATACAGCCCATCCGGATTCGGCGCCATCGTCATCTTGTCTCCGGCCATCTTGCGCCGGTTAATGCCGATATAGCTTTCTCCCTTGCCCTGTTCGGCCGTTACCGGCTCGAGATTCGCAATCGCGGTCTCGACCGCGGCGAACAGCTGCCGCTCCAAATAAGTCAAATAATCGTCGTCCGTCAGCCCGAGAATGTCGCAGAAGCTTGCGCTCGTCTGAGGTCCTCCGTGCGTGTGCTGGGCGCTCAAAATGACGTCGGACGGCCGGATGCCGAACTTGCTCTCCAACGTTTCACGGATAGGGTCCATCCGCTCCCCGGGCCACCATATAATGTCGCCCATCCCGATCAGCACCCGGCGCGTCTCGCCGCCTTCCGTCTGCTCGAATACGTTCATTCTCGCAAACAGCCTGCGGTTGATGCCGGCGTACGGCCCCTTCCGGTGGCCGTAACCGGCCAGCGGTATCGGCGATGCCGGGGTAATGTCGATCTTCGCCGTTCCTAGAAGAAGCCGACCTTCCGTACCCGTGCCTTCGCTCATCCCGACACCTCTTCCAGTCGGATCGGCGCACCGGACTTGGACGATTCGTAAATCCCCTCGACCAGTTGAACCGCGCGCAAGCCGTCGATCCCTTTCAGGTACAGCTCCTTGCCCGATTCGATCGCATCGATGACGTTCTCCAACTGGATTCGGTGATTGACGTGCGAAATGCTGCGGGGATCGGACACGCCTCCATAATTCGTATTTTCCCCGAGGTCCGGCTGCTCGACGCCCGGTACGGTCCAATGGGTGATCGCAGAGCCCTCCAGCTTGATCGAGCCTTTTTCGCCATACAGGTTCAGCGCGGCTGCGAAGCCCGGCTGGATGCTGGTCGAAGCCATGATCGTACCGAACGCCCCGTTCTTGAACGTGATGAGCGCAAGCCCGATATCCTCGGCTTCCATCGTATGAGTCTGGGTCGCCGTTTTGCCATAAACGGTCTCCACCGCTCCGCCGAACCAGAGAAGCAGATCGATCGAGTGAATGCCCTGGTTCATGAGGGCGCCGCCGTCCTGGTCGATCGTTCCGCGCCAGTCGGCACTGTCGTAATAAGCCTGCGTACGATAAAACGGAAGCGATACTTCCACGAGCAGCAGCTTCCCGAGCGCGCCGCTGTCCAACACTTCGCGCACCGCCACGTGCTGCTTCTCGAAGCGCCGCTGGGAGATGACGGAGATTGTCACGCCTTTTTGCTCCGCGGTGCGGATCAGCTCCAGCGATTCCTTCGTATTCATTGCAATCGGCTTCTCCACGACCAGATGTTTGCCCGCGTTTAATACGTCGAGCCCGATAGCCGCATGACTGCCGCTCGAGGTCGTTACGCAGACGATATCGATGTCCGGATTGGCGAGCAGCTCTTTGTAGTCCGTGGCATAGCCGCAGTTTTCTTTCTCCGCGAACGCTTTCGCCCGGGCTTCCGTCCGGTTCGCCACGGCAACCAGCCTGCCTCTGCCGATCTCCTTAATAGCCGCCGCATGAAAATCTGCAATCGAACCGGTTCCGATAATGCCGAATCCCCAAGTTTTCACCCGATACCCTCCTATACGATAGTTCAAATAGTATCAAACGAATCCGTGTCCCCCATGGATATGGGTTTATTTCACCGGGAAAGCTTCGTTCACAAGCACGCGAAGCGCTTCCAGCGTCATCCGGGAGCCGGCCGCCTTCGTGCCGCCTTCCGGCAAGTAATGCGTCTCGATCGTGAACATGCCCGTATAGCCGTCCTCGGCCAGCGCGCGCAGCTGTGCGATGAACGGAACGTTGCCGGAGCCGACCGGCACGCAGCGGGAAGTTCCGTCCGGAAGAACGTAGGCGTCTTTAATGTGAACGTGTGCAAGAACGTCTTTAACGAGCCCGTAACCTTCCGGAAACGCCGGTCTGCCGCCATACGCTTCGTTGCCCGGGTCCCACAGCACCTTCATCGCCGGAGAGTCAACCGCACGTACGATCTTCGCTACTTCCTCGGCAAATCCGCCGTTGCAGGAAGGCTCATTTTCCTGAAGCAGCATGATGCCTTCCTTCTCGGCCACAGCCGCCGCTTTTTTCATATGAGCGACAATGTCGTCGAAATAAAGCTCCGGCTCGTTCTCTCTCCAGAAAGAGAAAATGCGGATGCTGCCTGCTCCGAGCTGCTTGGCGATCGCGATGACGCGGCGAAGCTTCTCGTGATGCGCTTCCACGCTTTCCTCCGCTTGCCCGAACACGTCGCCGGACGCTACCGGACGGGTCGGATCGAGCGCGCATTTGTAGAGCGGGGACGCGATCGCCGTAACCGTCAGCCCTCTGGCCTCGATCTGGCTGCGTACCGCCGCAACCTGCTCGTCCGTCATGTTCGCGATATTTACGCCGTCCACGACCCGCACCTCGATATACTTCAAGCCTTGCTCCACGATCCAATCGAGCGATTTGGAGAAATTATCCGGATACACTTCATCTGTCAATATGCCTAACCGTTCCAATACCAAAACCGTTCTCCCCTTTCGATTTCAGCGCGAAACGCTACGAACGTTTGTTTGCCTGCAGCGAACCGCACCTTTCCAACTATAACTATACCAAGGTTAGGGCGTGATGTGTTGATCTTTCTTACGATTCGGTTATACTTTTTTTTCGTTCAGCTTCCCGATCGCACCTGTATTATAGTTGTATCTAGCAGATGACGTCAACAGAATAATGAAGTCGCAAGCCAGCCTCGTAGAAAGCTTCTCCCCGTTCCAATTATTCGTTATAATAAATGAAACTAAGCAGAACGGAAGATTCCTATGAGACGCGACAACGAATTCCGCTATTCCCGGCTGGCCAACATGCTGAGAGAGCAAATCGTATCCGGATATATCAAGCCGGGCCAGTTCCTGCTGTCGGAGAACGAACTGTGCAAATATTACGGCATGAGCCGCACTTCGGTGCGCAAATCGCTGGAGCAACTTCACAAGGAAGGGCTGATCGTCAAAAAGGTTGGACAAGGCACGATCGTCTCGCCCGATTTCGTCCCGTCCCCCGGAGAGAAGCGCACGCTGCGCATCCTGGCCACTTCCCCTTCCCATTATGTGGATAACTGCCTGGGCACGATCATCGAAGCGTTCCAGGCCCGGTATCCGCAAATTGATGTGAAGCTGCTTCATTTCCCGAGCTTCAACTTCTGGGACTGGCAAAGAACCGGAGCCGAGCTCGGCGTCCGTCCGGATCTGGTGCTGGTAACCGACCGCAGCTTCGCGGAGTCGGACCGGCTCGATCCGTTTATCGATCTGGGAGACAAGCTGCCCGACCTGCTGGACGGCTTCTACCCCCGAATCGTCGAACCGTTTCGTCACGAAGGCGTCCTCCGCGCCCTTCCCGTTACGTTCTCGCCGGTATACCTGGCGTACAACCCCCGGCTGTTCCGCCGGTTCGGCGTGCAGGAGCCGTATCCCGGCTGGAGCCGGGAACAGCTGATCGAAGCGGCCGGCCAGCTCACGAGAGACGAAGACGGGGACGGCGTTACCGATCTGTACGGGTTGTCGCTCTCTTCGTTCCCGAGCCGCTGGCCGGTCGTCGCCTTGCAAAATGGCGTGAAGTTCGACGCTACGACCAGCCGTGAGAGCATCGTCGAGACGCTGAAGCTGTTCCGCGACGTTTTGCACCGCAAGCGGATCGCCACGCTGTATCAGCCGTACCGCTCCAAAATCAATCTCCACGCCTTTCTTCGTGAGAAAGCGGCTATGGTGCTTACGACCTCGATCGAGATCGCGGGCTGGCGGAGCGAAGGTATGACGTTCGAGGCCAAAGTGGCGCCGCTGCCCTTCGGTCCGGTCAAATCGACCCTGCTCGTCGCCAACGCTTTTATGATTCACAAGGATAGTGACGATCCGGAACTGGCGCTGGAGTTTTTGCGGATCGCCCTGGACCCCGGGCTGCAGACCGAGCTTGCCCGCGATACCGGCTTTATGTCCTGCCTGCCGGATGTTAATGCGGCCGTCTGGAACGAGCGTCATCTCGAATCGCTGAACATTACGGGCCGCCATATCGAGAACGGCTATTTTCTGCACGAGCTGTTCGCCGATTCCCATCGGCTGGACGACCTCAGCGGGGAAATGGAGCTGTTCTGGGCCGGATTGGAGCAGGCGGAGCCGCTCGCCGACCGGATCATCGGCATTTTGTCCGGAGCGACTTAATCGGCATCTATTCGACAACGCAATTCGACAATCCCAAGCTTCCGGTTCCGGAAGCTTTTTTAGGTTTCCACCGCAATTTCTCGCGTTCCGCCCAGCCTTAGGTCTCATCTTCCCCCATCCTTTTCCAATATCCGCCCGTCCCTGGTCCCCCCTTCCCGGCCATATGTAGGACATTTTCTTTATAATATTTGACAATCGGAAAAGGAGTACGCGCTCCCATGTCGAATACAGGACTATGCAACTATTGCGAACATTGACGAAAATAGCGAAGGTGGGATTTTATGAAGGGAACATTGTCGAAATTGCTCTCGCATTTGTCGAATTTCTGGAACAAGGCGAGAAGCGGCATGTCCTCTGCCGACATCCAGAGCACGGGCAGAACGTACAAAATGAAAAATCCGGTTAAATCGTTAGGCGTCAGATTGTTTCTCATCTTCTTCGCCAGCATCGTTTCCATGGTTCTTGTAGTGGGTATTTTATCCTACCAAATATCGAAGGGCGTCATTAAAGACAAAGTGGCGGACGCTTCGCATGAGACGATCGTCCAGGCGACCGACAAGGTCGACTTCCTGCTGGAAAGCCTGGAGAACATAACGGTTCAGATCATGTCGGACGAAGTCGTCTCTGACAATATGATAAAGTACAAAGACAAGACGCTGTCCAATTTCGATAAGCTGCAAACCGGCCAAGCGGTCAACAACCGGCTCAAAAGTTACGTGTTGTCCAATTCGAAGCTGGCCGACGTCCATATCGTCCCGTATGCTCCCGACGTAACCGATACATACCGCACGATTACAACCCTGAAAGACGACGTCTATACGACGCCTTGGTTCCAGGAGATCAAAAACGGGGACGGCCGGATCACGTTCCTCGGCACCAGCAAAGCCGGCTACGCCGCATCGGCCAACACGTTCGCCGTAGCCCGCGTACTCCGCAACATCAAGTCCAGCACGATCGAAGGCATTCTGATTCTGGAAGTGAAGACCAGCGCCTTGAAAGACGCGCTCGGCACCGTCTCGATCGGCGAAGGAAGCGAGATCCGGATCGTCGGCAAAGATAACAAGATCATCTACTCCGAGAAATCGGAAGATATCGAAGCCGCCTACCGCGTCGATCTGGCCGCCCGCATCGATTCGACCCAGGTCACGTCCGGTACTTTCGATACCGAGATTGAAGACAAGCATTACTTGGCCGTTTACGATCCGATCTCGAAATCGGGCTGGTATGTCGTAGGAGCCGTTC
Source organism: Paenibacillus sp. MAH-35 (assembly GCF_058135425.1). Lineage (NCBI taxonomy): Bacteria > Bacillati > Bacillota > Bacilli > Caryophanales > Paenibacillaceae > Paenibacillus > Paenibacillus sp. MAH-35. The sequence continues at coordinate 261,093 of NZ_JBYUPU010000001.1, read as the reverse complement.
CCGTAGGCGAACTCGTCAAGGACGCCGAGCAAATCTCCAAAATTACTGTGATTATGGTCATCATAGCCGCACTGCTCGCCATCTTCGTCGGTTATGTCGTCATCCGGCTGATCGCCCGCCCGATCGTCGCCATCCGCAACCTGATGATGGAAGGCGCAAGCGGCAACCTGACCGTCCGCACCAAAAATACCGGCAGGCAGGACGAGATCGGCCAGCTGTCGGTCAGCTTCAACCAGATGATGGAGCAGATTACGAGTCTCGTCTCCCGCACGAACATCTCCGCGAAGGAGGTGCTGGGTACGGCGGCCGAGCTGTCCGACGCATCGAAGAAAACCGAGCAGGCCGCGAAGGAAATCGCCGTGGCCACCGAGGAAATCGCAAGCGGCGCCTCCTCACTCGCCGTCGAGGCCGAACGGGGCAGCGACTTGACCGGCAGCATCAGCCAGAAAGTCGGACACGTCGTCGACGCCAACGTTCTCATGGAAGCGGCAGCGGCGGAAGTGCAGCAGGCGAGCCGCAAAGGAACTTCGTATATGACGGAGCTCATTACGAAAACCGGCACGACGGAAGATATGATCCGCTCGATGGCCGACAAGGTCGAGAAGCTTCAAGAGAGCACAAGCTCGATCCGCAAAATATTGGAAATGCTTAACAACATTACGAAGCAGACGAACATTTTGTCGCTGAACGCCACGATCGAAGCCGCAAGAGCGGGAGCAGCCGGCAAAGGCTTCATGGTCGTCGCCGACGAGATCCGCAAGCTTGCCGACCAGTCGAAGCAATCGATCGACGTCGTCGCGCAAATTACCGAACGGATTCAGACCGAGATGAAGGAGACGGTCGATGTTCTGTCCGAAGCTTATCCGATCTTCCAGGAGCAGATCGCTTCGGTTAAGGACGCCGACGGAATCTTCAAACAGGTGCAGCAGCAGATGGACGGCTTCGCCGCCAAGCTGCAGGAAGTCACCCTGTCCGTACAGGAGCTGAAAAATTCGCAGGTCGTGCTGTCCGACGCGATGAGCAACGTCAGCGCGGTAGCCGAGCAATCGTCGGCCACTTCGCAGGAGGTCGCTTCCCTCAGCACCGAACAGCTTAGCATCAGCGGCGGGCTCGTCCGGTTGTCGGACAAGCTCGAGGAGTTGTCCGATTCGCTGAAGGAATCGCTCAGCAAGTTCTCGATCTGACTGTCAATAGGGGCCGGACCGGACAACCGGCGCGGCCCCTCCGGACAACAAGACGCCTCCATCCCTTTGATCCCGGGGATGGGGGCGTCTTTCGGTTTCCGGTACGTTTGAAATCGGGCGGGCGGATCGCGAGCATCACTTTTTGAAGCCGGAACCGGATGTGGGGGCAGTTTCCCCCTCCGTCTGCGTTTCGAACCGGGCTACTCCCAGCTCCTCATTCGTCCAGGGAGCCGACGGAGACGACCGTTTCACTTCGCCGATCGTAATGCCGAGCATCTTCTCCATAATCGCTTGTTGATACCCGCTGATCGCCTCGATGCTTTTGATCAGCCTCCGCTCCGCCTTATCGTCGCCGGAAGCGCCGGTATCGGCGTCGGCCACCGTTTCGATAATACGCGCCATCGCCCGCTGGCTGCGGGCAAGCGACTCCAATATGTCGAGCTTCATCTCCCTCTGCCGCTCCAGCCAGCTCATTCCAGCGTATCTCCCAGTCCGCCGAACAGACCGCCCATATCGCCAAAAGAGCTGTCTTCTTTTTTATTCAAGACGACCTTCAAGTTTTTGGCCAGGGCGTTCTCCATCTTGGTCAGCCCGTCGATCAGCTCCACGAACTGCTCATGCATGTCGAGCGGTTTCTTGAGCTGGTCCTCATGGCTTTCATAACATTTATGGTTGAGATGGACGCATATCCAATCCCGGGACTTCTCCGCTTCGTTGGCTTTCGCTTCCAATATAAGCGAGATGTCGTGCTGCATTTTAGCCGACGCCTGCAGCATCCGCAAAAACGACTCTGCTCGTTCCACCCTTCTCCCTCCTTCCCGACTGCAAGGCTGCGGATCGTCCGGATTGTCCGGTTCGTCTGATACGTCCCCTACTCTTCTTCCTGCGGGGTCATTTCCTTCACAACCAGCTCCAGATGATCGCCGATCGCGTCCGCCAAATCAGCCAGGCTGTTCAAATAGGCGGTAACGCTTTTCGTCAGATCGATCGAATTCGACGCGATCATATCCGCCCCCTGAAATTGAATCGTTTCATTCGGCAGCGCCGTCACGACATGGGCCATATTGAATATCGACTGCCGCTTCGCTTCCAGCATACGGGCCATTTCGCTGTGCGACTTGGCCATATGGGCAATGATGGACGTTACTTCCTGATCCACCCGAACACCTCCCTGACCGTGACTTTCTTCCTCTTATTTTATGATCGGACCCGGGGGTTGGTGCACATCCGGCCGCTTCGGGCCGGGCGAACCCGATCGGGCACCCGGGCAATTGCCTCAGAACCGTCTATCTGTCTCACGGGTCCGGGATTGACTCAATAGTAGCTTCTTTTGTAATGCAGCAGCGGCGGGCTCGCCCACGGATCGTACCGGACCAGCGCCTTAACGTCGTTATCCGGACGGACGAACAGTCTTCCGTCCGAATTCAGCATCGATGCGGCAAACGAAAACGTGCTGTTGGATATGGCCGTCAGGTGGCAATGGGACAGCAAGTAAAAATCCGGGTAATAGTCCGCCTCCGGAAACGGCTTCTCGTATAATCCGGCCGATACGACCGGATCGAACTCGGCGAAATCCGCGATCACTTCGGGCAAGCTGTCGCTCGCCAAAAACAGAACCGGCCGGTCCAATCTGCCCCAGACGCTTCGCAGCCATCTGACATACCAGTTGGACGGCGCTATGAAAAACACGCGATTTTTCTCCTTTTTCCGGTACCGGTAATAATCGCCCCTTCTTATATGAACCCCGACGATCGTCCTTCCCTTCTCCTTAAGCCGCTCCAGCCCTGTCTGCAGCTCCTTCCGGATCGGCGGTACGGGCTGGAACAACGACTGAAAATACGGGCGGTATGGGGCAAAATGCTGGGTATCGAATTGAAAATAACCTTCGAAATTAACGTTCACAAATCTCGGCTTCGGCGCGGACAGCAGTTGAGCCAGTCGGGTCTGTTCCTGCTCCGCGACGATAGGCCAGGCACGGCTGATGAAAGGATCGTTATGCCCGAACAGGTAACGGCCGATCCAATCGGACGTTTCCGTCCGGAGCCCGAACCGTTTCGCATACAGTTTGAGAAACGCGTATTGGAACAGTTTATTCCCGAAGCGCCCCCTCGTGCCGAGGTTTGCCATAGCGACGACGGGCCGTGGCGTTAGCATAAGTCCTCACCTCCCGATGGGCGGCAGTTGATTTTCCTTCGGCCGGGGCAAATCGGAAGCCGGCAGGTAACCGGCCGGACTGATTCAGAATATTCTATTAAACGGGCGGAGGTGAACATCGGCATGGAGAAAGCAACCATCGTAGTCGCGGCGTTTAACCGCAAGCAATCGTTGGCCCGGTGTCTTCAGGCATTGTCGAAAGCTCAGTATGAAGACCTTTCGCCAAGGCTGATCATCAGCATCGACAGAGGCTCCTCCAACAAGGACGTGCGGGAGCTGGCCGACCAATTTCAATGGAAGCACGGTCCGAAAACGGTTATTTATCAGGAGCAGGAGCTGGGCCTCAAGCGGCATATTCTCGCCTGCGGAGAGCTGACCCGGCGATACGGCCCGATCATTCTGCTGGAAGACGACATATTCGTTTCGCCGTTTTTTTACAGTTATGCCGGTCAAGCGTGCAGCTATTACCGTGACGATCCGAGAATCGCCGGAATCTCGCTGTATTCTCCGCGCTACAACGAAACCGCCAAGTCGGCGTTCGAGCCTTTGCAGTCCCGGCACGATGTGTTTTTCGGCCAGTTTCCGTCCTCCTGGGGGCAACTGTGGACACCGGAGCAATGGGCTTCGTTTGCCGCCTGGTACGGCGACGGGGACAACCTGGACATTCGCTCCGACGACCATCATATTCCTCCGAACGTCAGGAAATGGTCCCGTTCCTGGAAAAAATACTTTTATAAATACATGATCGAGCAGAACAAATATTTCGTTTATCCGTACATCTCGCACAGCACGAACTTCGCCGACCCCGGGATTCATGTCAAGAAGCCTACCCAGCGGTACCAGGTCACTTTATCGTACTGCGGAGAACGGACTTTCGCGTTATGCCCGCTCGACGATTCGGGGGTCGTGTATGACGCTTTTTACGAATATACCGGTCTGGGCAAACAGTTCAAAGAGCCCGTCCGGACGAACTTATCCGTCGATTTATGGGGAACTAAAAGCAAAGACGCCTACAGCAGATTCGTGCTGACGACACGGCAGCTGAACTACAAAGTGCTCGCCACGTTCGGCAGCTCCATGATTCCGCTGGAGGACAACGTGCTGCAGAACATGACCGGCGACGGAATCTATTTGTACGACATGCAGCGCAAGCAGCGGTGAGAGCCTTAACTTGCCCATTGCGACACAGGAGGGACGACACGAATGCCGGTGCCGGATGACCAATTTTTGACCGTAAGGCAAGCCATCTCGAAGATTAAAGACGCGCTGGAGCACCAAAAGCCGTTCTCGCTCGTGAGGGTCGGCGACGGCGAAAATGTCGTGCTGGCCCAGGATTCGGTAATGACGGTGGAGGAGGTGCTGAAGATCGAATGGGCCAGGCTCGCGAACAAAGGGCAAAAAGGCGTTACGCTGCCGAACCTGAAGCTTCGCGACGAGATGGCCGAGGCGATCAACCGGGCCGATCTTGTCGGCATTCCGTTTTGGCGGGACGACCCGATCCGGGCTCCTCAGCATCTGAAGCGGCCGCTTACCGAAGAGACGTTCCGGCAGCTGAAGATTGAACCGAAGGAAGTGTGCCATACGTTCGTCAACCGCGTCTTTGCGCAAAAATCAAAGTTCTGGAAGTTGTTAAAAGGAAAAAGGGTGCTGCTGATCAGCTCTTGGGCGGATAAAGTGAAAAAAATCGTGACCCGGCGCCCGTACGACCTGAACGTCCCGTTTACGATCGAATTTACCCACTACAACCAGATGGATGACGTCCTTGCAACCGTATTGAAAAAGCAGGATCAGTTCGACGTCGCCCTCGTGTCGTGCGGAGTGAATGCGGTCGTATTATGCCCGCGGATCGCCGATCAGACCGGCAAGGTCGCTCTCGACTTCGGCAAATCGCTGATGTTTATCGTAGAGCGCAAGGCGGGACTCGAGCATTCCTCCGACCGGGCGAACAAGAATATGCTCCAGTAACACGGCTCGCGCCGCCTGCTTCCCGCTGCGTCTGAGGACAGGGTGACTGCGGCGGTCCTCAGGACCTTACATCCCCGGTTCCGCCGCTGCACCCGCCCGCCGTACTTCCCCTATAAGACCGGCTGTGGTCATTCCGGCCGGCCTGTCGCAGGGCTTTCGCTCATATACCGGTTCGCCTGCAAATAACGAAGCACCCGCTCCACGGATTCATCCGGCGTAAGCTTGTCGGTTTCAATCGTTATTTCCGGGCGGACCGGAGGCTCATACGGAGCAGAGATACCGGTGAAGTCACGGATTTCTCCGGCTCTTGCTTTTTTGTACAATCCTTTCGGGTCGCGCTTCTCGCATTCGTCGATCGGGCATTTGACGTACACTTCGATAAAATCGCCTTCCGCGAACAACGAACGCGCCAACCTGCGGTCTTCCCGGTACGGGGAAATAAACGCCGTAATCGCGATATGACCTGCGTCTGTAAACAGCTTCGCCACCTCCGATATGCGGCGAATATTTTCTTTCCGGTCCTCCGCGCTGAACCCGAGGTTGCGATTCAGGCCGTGCCGGATATTGTCCCCGTCCAGTACGTACGAACGGCAGTTCAGGTCGAACAAACGCCTCTCCAGCTCAAAGGCCAGCGTAGATTTCCCCGATCCGGAGTACCCGGTCAGCCATAAGACGCAGCTCCGGTGTCCGTTAAGCTCGCAGCGGTCGCTTCGCGATATCCGGGGCGTGTGCCAGACGATATGTTCGGCAGCCGTGTTCATCTCGTTCACCTCCGTCTCCAAGCCGTTTCGGTTGCTTGCTCATGTACACATGCACTCATGTACTCATGCCTTCGATCAAAATCTTCGCGACCTCCGGTCTGGAAAATTCCGCTGGCGGGCAGATCCCGTCCTTCAGCATGGCGCGAACTTTCGTCCCCGACAAGTGCAGATGAAACGCCGGATCGTGCGGACAAGTTTTGCTTGTCGCCATATTGCCGCACCGCGTGCAAAAAAAGCTGTGCTCGAAAAACAACGGCACAATGCCAAGCTCCTCCCTGGTAAAATTCCGGAAAATATGCTGGGCTTCGTACGTGCCGTAATAGTCGCCCACACCGGCGTGATCCCTGCCTACGATGAAATGGGTGCAGCCGAAGTTTTTTCGCACGAGCGCATGAAATACCGCTTCCCGCGGGCCGGCATAACGCATCGCGGCGGGAAACACGCCGAGCATGACACGCCCGCCCGGGTAATAATTTTTCAGCAGCGCCCGATAGCTGCGCATGCGGACATCAGCGGGAATGTCATCCGGCTTCGTCTCCCCGACAAGCGGGTTGAGGAACAGGCCGTCCACGGTTTCCATCGCGCATTTCTGAATATATTCGTGCGCCCGGTGAACCGGATTTCTCGTCTGAAACCCGACGATCGTACTCCAGCCTTGGTCTGCAAACCACTTGCGGGTCTCGGCCGGCGTATAGCAGCAATCCGGGTATCGGCTGGCGGGGCGGTTCACCATCTCGATCGGCCCTCCGATATAGACGGCTGGACCGGACAGCAGCTGCCGGACGCCCGGATGCGCCGGGTCGCCGGTTTTATAGACGCAGCGCGCTTCCTCCAGCAGGTTCGCCGTATAGATGCTCGCCACCGTTAACACCGCGTATACAATACCGTCCTGTTCGCCGATCAGCGCGACCCGTTCCCCGGCCGCCAGCCGCGCCGCGTCTGCTTCGGGCACCGCCAGAGTAACGGGCAGCGTCCACACCGTGCCGTCGGCAAGCTTCATCCGGTGCAGCACCGAGTCGTAATCGTCCTGTCCGAGAAATCCGGTCAACGGGGAAAACGCCCCGATCCCGATACATTCGATATCCGAGATCGTCCGCGCTTTTACGTAAATTTTTTTCCCGAACTCCGCGAGCTGCAGCAGCTCATCCCTATGAGGGCCGCTGGCCGCCCGGTTGATCAGCATTCCGCCGTGAGGCTTGATTGCTCCCATTGTATTCCACCTTATCGTTCGGATATCAGAATGTACACTCCAGTATGCTATGCACGTTACGCCTTCCGAATATGGACGATTCTCATGCGCGTCGGTACGATTCCACGCATGCCGGGGTCGCTCGCTCACGGTCGGCGAAGCCCTTCGATCGCGTGCTTCAAAGCGATCCCCCCGCGGTCCCACGTATGGCGCTTCATATCTTCTCTTCCTTGCACTCCCTTTTCCCGGCTAAGCTCCGGGTTTTCATAAGCCCTTCTCATCTGCCGCTTCAGGTCTTGCAGGTCGGGCTCCGCCCATAGCTGATCCTTGCTCAGGAACAAGCTGCGATAAAAAGGCGATAAAGCATCGCCGCTCCGGATGCCGATTGCCGGATTTTGCAGCCGGCAGCGTACGAGAAACGAGTTGCCGTCATGCAAAAAATCCGTCTGTCCTCCCCAGCAGGTGGCGATGACCGGAACGCCGCTGGCCAACGCCTCCATATACGGCATTCCGACCGCTTCGCCCCTCGAAGGGAGTACGAAAGCGTTCCCCAGCGTATATAAGCCCTTCATCTGTTCGTCCTCAAGCACATGGGTGAGCAGGACGAGAGGGGCCGTATCGTTGCCGAACCCGAGCTTTCTTTTGTAGTCCAGTATCGTTTTTCTAATCCACTCGCCGGATTTCCTATGCCTCGAGCTGTACGTTTTGATAACCAAAGCCGTCCGGTCGGCCGCCGTAAACTCTTCCCAATAAGCTCGCAGCAGCAGCTCCGGATTTTTGCGGTGCAAAAAATCGAAAACGGATACGAAGACGAACCGGCCCTCCATTCCGTGCAGCGAAATCTTTTTATTGTCCGGTCGATACCGGTCCGTATCGGCCCCGTACGGAGCCAAATAGACGGGCACCGTCACTCCGCTGCGTATCATCGCCTTGACATTTTGACTGCTCGGGACGAATACGGCGTCGTACCGGTTCAGGGCGGCCAGTTTGTTCCGCGGAATTCGGGCCGTTTCCCATGCCGTCATGAGAACGATCTTGTCAAACCGTTTTCTTTCCTTGCCTATGTCGATGTTCCAGTCCGACGAATGATAAATTAAAAGCTTCGGCTTGTTCGGAGCGTAAGGCTTGCCGATCAACCGGCTTATTAGGTCCGGCTTGCGGCCATAGATCGCGGCCGCAGGCATCCCCCGGGTATGCGCCTCCACCTTGACGTCTACGCCTTGGCGATGCAAGGCGGCGGCATACTCCCGGCTGGCGTTCCCGTATCCGGTAGAAGAAGAGAGAACCGGCCCCCTCCATACGACTTGATAATCCGTCATCGCGATTGCCCCTTCTTGCTTGTTCATCCGAGCACATGCTCCACGACTCGTTTCCATGCTTCGCCGGCGCGATCCCACGACCATAGAGCCATGTCCGCCCGGCCCTGCCTCCCCTTTTGTCTGCACAGCTCCGGATTGTCGAACGCTTGCTTCATCTTCCGCCTGAGATCGTGAAGATCGGCTTCGGCCCACAGCTGACCGCCGCTATCGAACAGCCCGCGGTACAGCGGCGCGATCGCATGCTTGCTCCCCATGCTGCGCGAGGGCTCCTCCAGCCGGTAATCGACCAGAAACGAGCTGCGGTCATTCGCATAATCCGTCTGCCCTCCCCAGCCGGTAGCGATTACCGGAACGCCGCTGGCCAACGCTTCAAGAAATGGCAGGCCCACCCCTTCGCCTCTCGTCGGCAGAACAAACGCATCTCCCAGCGTATACAAGCCCCGGTACATCGGCTCATCGAGCCGGCACGGCAATACGACAAGCGGTGCCGTCCCGTTCCCGAAGCCCAGTCGTCTTTTGTACTCCAGCATCGCCGCTTCCGGCATAACTCCCGGCCGCTTCCGCGTTCCGGGAAAAGTTTTGATCACCAGCGCGACGTCATCGTGTTTTTGGAACTGCTCCCAGTAAGCTCTCAGCAGCGTTTCCGGATTTTTGCGGTGTTGAAAATCAAAAACGGAAACGAACACAAACTTTCCATCCGTTTCATAGACCCGCAGCTTCTCGTTATCCGGGCGGAACGAATGCGTATCGACCCCGTGAGGCACCACGAATACCGGACCCGCAACCCCGCCGCTGCGAACGGCGCTCTCGTTCATCATGCTGGGAACACACACGCAGTCGAACTGCCGGATGACCGGGACCCAGGCTCGCGGAATCCGGTTCGTTTCCCAGACGGTATTCAAAATAATCCGGTCAAAGGTATCCTTCAAGTTCCGGGCATCGATCAGCCAGGGGGAGCCGTGCCAGATTAACACTTTCGGTTTATTCGCCGCGTACCGTTTGCCGATCAGAGCGCTCAGCCTTCCGCTTTCACGTCCGAGGCTGCCTCGGCCGGTGTAGGGGAAGCCGCGTTGCGTATACGTCTCCACCTTGACATCGACCCCTACACGGTCCAGCGCCAGCACATACCCTCTGCTTGCGGTTCCGTAGCCCGACATATCGTGAACCGGCCCTCTCCATACGACCTGATAGTCCAATCCGTTCCTCCTTTCCCGGTTTATTCGCCTTTACGCAAAAAAGAATTGATTTTGTGGATGGCCCTGTCCGGAATTTCTTGCCCGACTCCTCTCAATAGACCGAATCTCGTTTTATGATGATGATGAATAATATAAGGATCCGCATTTGGAAAGGGATGCCTGAACTGGTAGTTCATCTCTGCCGGATACGATTTGACCGCAACCTCCCGCTCTTCCAGCAGCGCCAGCGTCAACGCGATCTGATCCAGCTGATAGGGTCTGAAGCGAGGCAGACCGGGCCGGTCCTTCAGCAGCAGTCCGACATATTTCCCCCAGGCCGCCCTTACGCTGTCCACATGATGGCGCGGAATCGTCACTACCCCGCTGTTGAAGTATGGGATTCTGTCCGCATAAGGAAAGGGCAATCCGTACCGGGACAGCAGCAGCTTCCACTTGCCCGGCTGGAACGGATTGAGCGGCGCATATTTGGCTTGAACGTGCGAGGGTGAGATCTGATCGTAAAAATCCCGCGCGACGACCGTATCGCAGTCGATGGCGATCAGCATCCCGTACGGCTCGTTCAGCTCAAGCATCCGGAGCTTATTGGCATATGGCGCTCTCCGGTCGAACGGCTGTACGACTCGCACCGTAACGCCGAGACGCTGCAGCGCTCCGGCGATCTGCCTGTCGACATCCCCTACGAACAGCGCGAATCGTTTAGCGGCCGCGATTCGGCCTCCGAACTTGTTTACCGTCCGGAACAACGTCCAAATCTCGAAATGATACCTCGGATTGTTTTCCCCCAGACAGCAGATCAGGCAATCCTCCGGCCGAAGCGCTTCCGCAACGGCCTTATCGACTGGCTCGCGCTCGTTCCTCATAATCGTTCTTGCAGCCGGTTCATCAGATTCGCTTTGCCCCATTCGTACAGCTGAATATCGAGCTCGTTCATGGCTGCGATTCGGGCGATCTGCTCTTCCGAAGGCCGCTTCTCCCCAGAGCGGTTGGGAGCGACGTTCCTATTCCGATAAGGCGCGTCGCTCCAGCCGAATTGCCGCTTCATCATCGACAAGCTTTCATCGAACATGTCCGTAATGCCTATAACGGAAAAATACCGGCTCAAATTCGCTTTCGCCTGCTCCAAGTCCGGAGAACCCGGGGACCTTTGACCGGCTGCGTAACGAGTCTGCGTGTTGTAGGTTCGATTTAAAAATGTCTCGTCCGTGCAGCTTAAATAATAGTCCAGATCCCAATTCCGCTTCTCCAGCTCCGCGCTGATATAAGGATCGTGCCGCGGCCACCGCTTTAAATAATAAAACTCGGACAATACCCGCTCGACCGGATCCCGCAGCATCGTCACATACGTGTACGGCTTCGTCAGCTTAAGATGATGGGTTCCGAACGGTTCATGGCCGATAATGCACCGGGTCTGCACGGTAAATCTGTCTTGTTTGCCGTAACCGTATTCCCGGTAAGAACGGTATACTTGTCCCGGCTCATACTGATCGAGAATGAACGTGCGCATAGTCGACCCGGCTGTTTTCGGAATATGCATCACGATTAGAATCGGATCTGCCTCTCTTCCGTCTTGCTCCATACATCTGCACCCTCCCCGCCAATAGTTGAATCGTTATTCCCGCTCGTAAATCCTATGCAGGGGGAAGATAATCCGCATGGACGTGTATCCAGCGAGAGGAAGTTTGAGCGGGCATCCGATCGTATCGGCATGACGATATAACCCATGAGCTATAAGCCCAGAAGCTTGACCATCCGGAGCAGAGCGGCGAGATCCACATGAATGTCGTCCTTGACATGGGAAAAGTCCATTCTCTCCGGCAGCCGTTCGCCGGCACCGAATAAATAGTGGTAATCCAGCTCCACATAGTTGCTAAGCAGCCAGTAGCACAAGTTCACATACTTCGCAGCGAAGATTTCCACCACTTTCGTTCCCGGACGGCAAAATACGAGATTGGAAAGTCCCGCGCCGTGCGCCGATACGATCACGTCCGCACTGTAGAAAAGCCGGGCTTGCTCGGCTACCGTCATTCCTTTCAGGACGACTTGCTTGAATCCGTAGCAGGCAAGGAGCGCCGTTACCTGTTGATCGTTTTTCACTTTCCGGTACGAAGCGTCGGATCGGCTGATGTACAACCGTTCATATCCCTTCTTCCGCTTCGTCAGCGTCATGTACAAAATCTCCCTCCTCAGAAACGAACAAGCCCACGACGAGGGAAGCGACTGGGCCGGCGACGGCACGGCGAGCTGGCGGGCCTGCAAATGAAAACCGCGGCCGGGCCTGATGATTTTAGAGGGAGGAATCTGGATCAGGCCCAGCGTTTCTTGGTGAAAGGGCCCTCCCGTATAGCGGTTCAGGATGAATTTGTCGATGGGCACACCGCTCTCTCTCAGCAAATAAAACTTCGGCAAAACGTCGAACATCCAGTGATAATAGTTATGGCTGGCGCAAAAGGTGAGAACGGCAGCTGTCTCCCGTGTACGGCTTGCTGAGGGCAATTGGTTCTGACTGAATACCGGATGCTGCTCCGGTTTGCGGAAAAACAGCTGCGACGCGTCCCAGATCAGCTTATTGTCCGGACTGATGACCGCATCGCTGCGTCCGCTGTAGAACCGTCCCTCGGGCAAAACGGCGACGAAGGACGGTTTCCGGGAGAACGTATCTTTGCGATACTGCCAGTATAACGGCTCCTCCACCCGTTTCGGATCGAGCAAGCGAAGTGTTTCCGCCGGATGAATCTCGTAATAGAGACGCTGCGGCGATTCCGGCTGATTGGCGTCCACCCAATCTATTACTTTCTTGTAATGGCCTTTCGGCGGCGGTTCATGACCTCTTCGCATCCTGCCACCTCCCGTTATTGCATGTATCTTATGCAAGCGGACGAAGATTCATATGGACCAATCCCACTGGTGCCGCAAATTTGGCTCCCGGCTGAGCTTTCATCCATACAACATGGCGGGACGGTACATACCCTATTAAGAACGAGTGGCAACTGAATATAGAAATGAGGTATGAACTGATGCTGTTACACGGCTTGGACATCGATCAGGATTTTCAGCGTCTGGATTCCAAACTGCTCGTAAGCTGTCCGGTCAGCGGTCCGGATGAAGGCGGCTTATTTTTACTCGATTTCAAGCAGAACACGCTGAAAAAGCTATATACCGGCGGATGTATGGGGATGGCTTGGCTGAAAGACCGCCTGTTCGTCGCAACGAACCAGAACCAGCTCTTGTGTATGAACTCCCGCTACCAGATTACCGCCAAGCAGGAGTGCGGACAGCTGGACTTGCACGGGGTCGCCAAATTTAGCGATCATGTCGTGCTAGTCGTAGAGACGGAGAATAATGCGATCGGCTGCTACGAAGCGGATACGCTGAAACGAATCGGAGAAATCCGGTTGAACCCGGCGACCCGGGATGTCCACCACATAAACGACATTTGGCTGGAAGGCAGCTTGTTATACGTCTCGATGTTCTCTCCTTACGGGAAATGGCACAAACAACCGATGAACGTGACGGGGGCAATCATCGTCGTCGATCTTAGCAAATTCAACCCGTATGTTCCGCTTGTGATCAATCCGGCCAATCATGTGGCGGTGAAAAATCTGTATATGCCGCATTCCGTCATCATCTATAAAAACAGACTCTCCTATTGCAACTCCATGTCGTTCCAAACCATGATCGGCGGATCCCCAACCGTTCAGTTGTCCGGCTTTACAAGAGGGCTAGCCTTGACCGACGAACTGGTGTTCATCGGTCAGAGCCGAATGAGACATGTCCTGCGTATCCCGCATAAATTTACGAACTGCAGCTTGGACGGCGGCATTTATGTCTACAACCCCAAGCTTCGCATCTCCCGGTTCGTATCGCTCCCGGCGCAGCAGGTGTATCAGATCCTCATCTGCCCGCAGTAACTGCAAGCCATACAAAAACGGCGCTTCACGGAGCGCCGTTTTTGTATACTACAACCGCATTCATAAATTTCAAATGCTCCGGGCAGAGTACCTGACTACCATAACAGCCCCTTGTAATTAGAGGAAGCGGGAATCTCGTCGAACAACCGCACCAGATCGATCACCGGCTTCTCGAACAGCATCTCTTCGACGAACGGTACGTACAACCGGTTTTTTTGGGCGATGACGACAATATCGGCAAACCGCTTGATTTCATCCAGATCGGGTGCAAGCAATTTGGCGATATGCGGGACGGCCGTTTCAATATACTGCTTATTGGCTCCCATCAGCTTGGAGGCCAGCACCTCCTGATCGTATATTTTCACCTCGTACCCTTTCCCGATCAGCCCCTCCAGCAATTTCACGACAGGGCTTTCCCGGAGATCGTCCGTTCCCTGCTTGAAGGCGATGCCCAGCACACCGACTCTTACCTTCCCGGCGGCGAGCACCAACTCGAGGGCGCGGTCGATTTGCAGCGAATTGCTCCGCTCGATGACGGACAATACGGACGCCTCCACATGACGGGAGCGGGCCAGCGCATTGATCGCCTTCAAATCTTTCGGCAGGCAGGAGCCGCCGTAAGCGAAGCCGGGCTTCAAATAGGCGGACGACAAGTTCAGATGGTGGTCCTTGCAAAATAAATCCATGACGTTGTGCGGATCGATGCCGAGCGAGTGGCAGATAGCTCCGATTTCGTTGGCAAACACGATTTTCAGCGCATGAAACGAGTTGTTGACGTATTTGATCATCTCCGCCACGTCCCGGTCCGTCTCGACGATCACCGCGTCAACCGGGCCGTAGATTTGTCGGAGCATATCGAGCGCGGCCCTATTTGACGTACCCAGCAGCGTGTACGGGGGATGAAAGTAATCTTCTACGCTGGTGCCTTCTCTCAGAAACTCGGGATTGCTGACGACCGCAAAGTCCGCTTCCGCAGTTTTGCCCGATCGGACGATCAGCTCCTCGATGCGGCTGCAGGTGCCCGGCGGTACGGTAGAGCGAATAACGATCGTGTGGAACCGGTCTTTCTCCTTCAAAGCTTCTGCGATTTGCTCCACCACGTGCCATATGAACGTCAGATCCGTATGGCCGTTTTTGTCGGCGGGAGTGCCGACACAGATCAGAGAGAGGTCCGTCTCGTTCACAGCCGCCCGTATATCAAGCGTAGCCGTCAATCTTCCGGCCAGATGCTGCTCCATCACCAGCTCCGCTATCCCTTTTTCTACGATCGTCGGCTTCCCTTGATTGATCATCTCGATTTTGTCCGGGTTAATGTCGACCCCGACAACCTTGTGGCCCATCTGGGCCAAACAAGCGGCCGAAACACAGCCGACGTATCCCAGGCCGAAGACGGATACGGCATAGGGGCGCTGCTGAGTGTTCATTCCATCAGCTCCTAATCCATATTTCATTATATTTCGATATTTCGCGCACGACTTTACGGGCGGTCTCTCGCATACTGTATTTGCCGAGCAAATCCTCTCTCGCCTTCCGGGCCACTTCCTTGGCCGACTTGATCCGCCTTCTTACCTGTCTCATCTTGCGCTGAAGATCGTACCGCGAAGGCTCCGCCCAGAAATGACCGATAAATTGCTCGTTTTCGTTATTTACGATTTGCTTGAACCGTTCCACCTCGACGATATAGGAATTGGATTCGTTCATAAAATCCATATGACCGCTCCAGCCGGTTCCGATCGAAGGAAGCTCCATCAGCATCGCCTCAAAAAACGGCCTCCCCCACCCTTCTCCCCGGGTCGGAAGCACGAACGCATCGCAAGCGCGGTACAGGCTTAGCATCTCCGACGGCGACAGCATCTGATCGATAATGTATACCGGCGGTCTCTCACTTTTCGGCTTAGGATGCGCGTTAATGAACTCCTCCATTTTGCCTACTTTGCCGTTGTCTCGCACCTTGATGACCAGCGCCGCATCTTCGCCGCGCGAAAACTCGTTCAAATACGCTTGCAGCAAAACGTCGTACCCTTTGCGTTCCTTCAGATCGAACACCGACAAAAACGTGAACGATTCCGCGATCGGAAGAGGTAATCTGGGCCCTCGCGGGTCGTACTGGCTAATATCGAAAAAATTGGGGATCAGCCGCAGCGGCACCTTGACGCCGGAGGCTACGAACGACTCTTTGTTAAACGTGCTCTGAACCCATACTTCGTCGAACTTGTTCAGCTCCGGAACCCATGCGTCCGGGATCCGGTCGGTCTCGAACGTCGTCCGTGCGATATTGATCCGGAACTCCGGATTGTGCCGGACGCGCCAGCCTACCCAGTTAATTAAATAAATATCGTTGGAGGTCAATTCCGTCTGCTCGAACGAGGAGATATACTCGATTTCTTCAGGTGGCAGCACTTTCCATTTATCGGACAGGTCCCGGGGTTGAATCCGGACCCGGAAGCCCGCATCGTCCAAAATACGCAGCAAAATGCGGTTTCCTTCCGCGAGCCCGTGTCCGTTATAGAAGATCCCTTCCAATAAGATGTTCATCCGTTTCCACCTTTCTTCAGAGGGTTACGTGATGTATTTTTCAATTTCACTCCTCACTTTTCGGGCGACGCTCCGTATATTGAATTTGTCCAGCAGCTCTCTGCGCGCCCTGCGCCCCCGCTCCCTCGCCTCGTCCGGGCGCCCGAATACTTGCCTCATCTTTTTCTTCAGGTCGGCCATAGAAGGTTCCGCCCAGTAATGGCCGGTAAAAATCGGGATTTCATTTTCGTCGATCCGCACAAGCTGCTCCACCTCGACCAGGAAGGAGTTCGTCTCGGTCATATATTCGGTTTGACCGCTCCAATTCGTGCCGATGACAGGCATTTCGAGCAGCATCGCTTCGAAAAAAGACCTGCCCCAGCCTTCGCCGCGGGTAGGAAGCACAAAGGCGCTGCACGCTCTGTACAGCCCGAGCAGCTCCGGCGTCGACAGCATCTGGGCGATGATATAGATCGGAGGCCGCTCTTCCGTCGGCTTCGGATGGCCGGCCGCTATGCTTTCGAGCAGATGGCTTGCGCTTGGTTCGCGGATCTTGATCACGAGAGCCACGTCGTCCGAGCGGGAAAACTCGTCGAGAAACGCGCGAATGAGCAGATCGTATCCTTTGCGGGACTGCATATCGAAAACCGATAAGAATAAAAACGACTGCTCGATCGGCAGCGGCAGCCGTTCCCCCCGGGGCGAGTACTGATCCACCTCAAAAAAGTTAGGAACGAGCCGGAGCGGCACATTCACGCCAGAAGCCGCAAATGTCGTCAGATTAAACTTGCATTGCACCCATACTTCGTCGAACCGGTTCAGCTCCGGCACCCAGGAAGCCGGAATCCGGTCCGTTTCGAAGGTCGTGCGGGTGATGTTGATCCGGTAATCCGGATTGTAGCGGACTTTCGGGCCGGTCCAATTGCACAAATACAAATCGTTCGACGGCAGCACCGTATTTTCAAATGAGGCGATGAACTGCTTTTCATCCGGGGTGAGCGCCAAGTTTTTATCGGACCGGTCGCGTGGCAGAATTCGCACGTTGTATCCGGCCTCATCCAGCATGCGAAGCAGCACCCGATTTCCCTCTGCAAACCCGTGACCGCTATAAAACATGCCGTCCAGCAAAATATTCATCGTTTATCACCGCCTTTTGCCTCAGGTACCCCGGCCTATCAGCTTACCTATCTTTATCGTATTGAAATCGACTATGCCCGGTCACCGCACTTGTCTAATCGGCATACGCATATTTTCCGGGACTGCAGGACAATTGGACGAACATCCCGCATCATGCGCCCTGCATTTCTACGAGAACCCTCATATAAATGGATTAATGCATACAGAATGGAGGGTACTAATGTCATCTGGCACAGCCATTCCCTCGATGCCGTTTACGTGGACTCCGCAAAATAAAACGTTGCTATGCAGCCTGGCGACCGGTCCGAAGCATACCGAGCTTCTTCGGATCATGGCGCCTACCGCAGCTTACTACGCCTTGCGCCACAAGATGGATTGTCTCGTTATGCCGCTTCGTGACAGGCTGGATCCTTCCAGACCGCCCGCATGGGATAAGGTCATCCTGATCCGTCATGCCTTATCGCTTTACGACACGGTTATCTGGATTGACGCCGATACGATCATCTGCGATCCGGCCCGCGATATCCAAGCCGTCTTGGACCCGCGCTTCTCGATGCACCTCGTCCTACACCCGTATAACGGAAAGGTGACGGCCAATACCGGAGTATGGATCTGCCAAAACCATACGGCAACTTTCGAATTGCTAGAAAACGTATGGAACCATACCGCTTGCATCCATCATCCGTGGTGGGAGCAAGCTGCCCTGATGGACCTGCTCGGGTACGATCTCAAAACGTGGACGTTTCACGCTCCCACCCCTTATACCCACCTCGTCCAATATTTGGACGAAGAGTGGAACTGCAGACCCGAGCAAGGCGGCAGTCCGGTCATCAAACATTTTCTGAGCAATAAGAAGAAGCCTCACCGAATGCTGGAATCCTACAATAGATTCTTGAAGGAAATTGGGGAAGGAGGGGCATTATGAATCCGGCGACAGACATTCCGCCCCTGCCCTATACCCTGCTGCCGCAACATAAGATGCTCATCTGCAGCCTGGCGACCGGTGACCAGCATCTGGCCATGATGCAGATCATGGCCCCGACGGTCGTTTATTATGCGATGAAGCATCGGATGGACAGCCTGCTGCTGCCGATGCCGAACATGCGTCTTGACGCATCCCGGCCGCCGGCCTGGGACAAAGTGATTTTGATCCGCCATGCTCTTACGCTGTACGAAACGGTCATGTGGATTGACGCCGATGCGATCATTTGCGATCCGTCGAGAGATATTCGCGACGTACTCGACCCTGGTTGTCCCGTACATCTGGTCGCCCACCGCTACCCGGATAAAAGCGTCCCGAATACCGGAGTATGGGTGTGCCGCCAGGATGAACGGACGTTTGCTCTGCTGGAAGAGATATGGGATCACCGGGAGTTCATCAACCACCGCTGGTGGGAGCAGGCCGCCCTCATGGATTTGATCGGATACGAGCCAAGGGATCTCTCCAGCAGGTATCGGGGAGAAGCCCGGTACAGCGGGGTCGTCGGTTTTTTGGGCGAAGAGTGGAACAGCCGCCGCGTCCGCCCCGCCACCAATCCGGTCATTATCCATTGTCTCGGCAAAAACAAAAAAGTGCAGGAGATGCACAAAAGATATAAAGAGTTTTTATCTCGCGTGTTTTTAACGGATTAAAGCTTCGGACAGGAGGTAAGTCATGGAGGATCTGCGAATTCCGTCTCTCCCTTTCAGTTGGAGGCCGCAAAACAAAATGCTGATCTGCAGTATCGCCACCGGTGCCAAACATATCGCCTTGATGCGGGTCATGGCTCCCACCGTCGCTTTTTACGCGCTGCAGCATCAGATGGACAGCCTCGTCCTGCCTTTGAACGGCCGGCTAGCGCCGTCCCGGCCTCCGGCCTGGGACAAAGTGGTGCTCATTTACAACGCCCTGCACATGTACGAGACGGTCATGTGGATCGACGCCGATGCGATCATTTGCGATCCGGGCAAGGATATCCGGGAGGCGCTCGACCCGGACCGGAAGATCCATCTGGTCGCTCACAGACGAGGCAGAGGAAGAATGATACCGAACACCGGGGTTTGGATATGCCGGAGGGACCCCTCTACTCTGGAGCTGCTGGAGCAAGTGTGGCGTCACGTTGCGTTCATCCATCATAGATGGTGGGAGCAAGCCGCGCTGATGGATCTGATCGGCTACGACCCTCGGACTTACACGTTCCAGGGTCCCACTCCATTCAGCGGCCTAGTTCAATTTCTGGATCACGAGTGGAACAGCAGAAACAAAGATTCGGCCGCGCAGCCGATCATCTATCATTACTGCAACAAATACAAGCCGGTTGAGGATATGGAGGAAAACTACTCCCGGTTTCTGAACCGAATCAGCTCCGCCGCGCCGGTCACAGCCGAGTCGATTCCAGCAGAGGGGGGATAGATCGTGTCACCCTTTTCCGTTATGAATGCCCCAGCCGGCCACCACGGCTCCTTCCGGGAATGGATCGCGGCATCCGGATGCGACGCCGGGGAGGTACTCCTGCCGGTCGAGTTCGGCGAACGGTCGACGGTTCTATACGAGCCGTCCGGGCTCGAGAATCCCGTCCACTGGCGGCTCCGGTTCTCGGGCGCCGCCGATTCCCGGATGCGCAGCGGCTTCGTCGCCGTTATCCCGGGCGGCCGGCTCTGCCGGACGATGTGCCACATCATTACGCCGGACGATAAGCTGCTGGCAGATTTTTCGCTGGAGTGGAAGAAGCCGCCGGAACAGCGCTCGATCTATGAACGGCCGACCCTTCCACCGCTTCGCCCGCTCCCGGGAACCGCCGCTCTGCTCGCGATCAAAGACAGCGGCGTGTATTACCACTGGATGCTCGACGTGCTGCCGCGCCTGCTGCTGCTGCGCAGATGCGGAATCGCTCCCGACTATTACGTCCTGAACGGGAACAGGCAAGCCTCCTTCCAGCTTACGACCTTGAAAGCGCTGGGCATCCCCGAGAGCAAAATCATCTATAGCAGCGACCAGTTCCATATCCGGCCGGATAAGCTGGTTCTACCCGGCTTTACGAGCGGCATCCGGGCCCGGTGGGCCTGCGATTTTCTAAAAACCGAGATGATGGTCAGGAAAGGAATCAAACCCGTCAAAGGGTATGAGCGGATCTATATAAGCCGGGAGCGTGCCCGTAAAAGAAAACTGCTTAACGAGACCGAAGTGTTAAGCGTTCTGGAGAAGCGCGGATTCCGCAAAGTAATACTGGAATCGCTGCCGCTGCACGAGCAAATCCGGATTTTCGCCTCCGCTCAAATCGTCGCGGGGCCTCACGGGGCCGGCTTCACCAATCTGATATTTTGCAAACCCGGGACGAAAGTGATCGAGTTTTTCTCGCCCAATCTCGTTCACACATGCTACCCGATCCTGAGCAGCCTGCTTGGGCATCGTCACTATTATTTGATCGGGGAAGGCAAGCGCCCTCCCGAATTCGTCAATCCGCATGCTAGAGGAGACGACATTACCCTTCATCCCGCTAAGTTGATCCAACTGCTGAAGCTGGCCGAGGTGAATGAACAGCCCTGAAACCAAAATTCAATATTGGAGTGAATCACGTGGAGACGATTCATATTGTTGCGGCTGCCAACGACCTGTATGTCCGGCACATGGCTATCATGCTGAATTCGCTGCTGACTAACAAAACTTCCGGCAATCCCGTTCAGATCCATATCATCGACGGGGGGACCATCTCTTCCGAGAACAAAGAAAAACTCGTAAAGTCGGTAGAGAAATTCAACCAGGAAATCCGGTTCATCCCCTTTAACAACGAACTGCTGGAAGGCGTTAAAATAACGGAACGGTTCGGCCGGGAAGCGTATTATCGCGTCTTCATCCCGAGCCTGCTCCCGGAGTCGATCCATAAAGTCATTTATTTGGACAGTGACCTGATCGTCCTCAGAGATATTGCTAAATTATGGAACATAAACTTGGACACGTACTACCTGGCCGCTGTGCAAGACAGCGTCGGAATAAACCGCGGACGCATATTGCGCATTCCGGCGGATCATTACTTCAATTCGGGCGTCCTCGTGCTGGACTTGAACAAATGGAGGTCCGACAATGTAACGTACCGGGTTATGAGATATGTCAAGCGATACCCCCGAAGAATTCTAATCGCGGACCAGGACGGACTGAACGCGGTGCTTCATGACAAATGGATGAGACTGAACCCCGAATGGAACTGCTTCGCTTCGTTGTACAACGCCTCCCGGCCTCCTGCGATCATCCATTATATAACGATTAATAAGCCGTGGAACGGGAATCCGCTAGGCAAGCACGAATATGTAAAATACTTCCGCACCACCGTATGGTGAAGAAAGGAAAAACGGAAACCCCTGCCGCGTAACGCGACAGGGGTGATCTACATAGGCGGGGCACAGGTGCCGGCGGGTTATATTCCGATTCCTTCGTAAACGACGCCCCACTGCCGGAAAGGAAGACGTAGGAGGAAATTGCGGGTGTCCAGCACATACGGGTGCCTCATCGTCTCCCCCATCTGCCGCCAGTTTAGCTCCCCGTATTCGCTCCAATGCGTCAGCAGAATGACTGCATCCGCACGGGTCGCCACATCTTCCGGATTGGAGCAGTACGTGACGGGCAGCTCCGGATTCAGTCTTACAAACATTTCCATCCCCTTCGGATCGTGTGCCGACACGGACGCCCCGAGATCCGTCAGTTTCCGGATGATCGTGGACGCTTGCGTATGCCGGGCGTCGTCGGTATTCGGCTTAAAGGTAAGTCCTAGTATTCCTACCGACTTCCCGTTTAACGTCTTGAGCCGGCTCTGCACTTTTTGGACACAATAGTGCAGCATCGCTTCGTTGGAGTGTACGGCCGCCTTCACCAGCGTCAGCTCGCTTCCATACTTCTGGCTGACCGAGAGCAGCTCGGACGTATCCTTCGGAAAACAGCTGCCGCTCCAGCCGCTGGACACCTCCAGAAATTTGCCTCCGATCCGCGAATCGAGCCCCATCCCTTTCGCCACGTCAAGCACGTTCGCTCCGAGCGTCTCGCACAGCCTCGCAACCTCGTTAATATAGCTGATTTTGACGGACAAAAAAGCGTTGGAAACGTATTTGATCAGCTCCGCGCTTTTCGGATCGGTCTCGAAATAAACCGCCCCCGGGGAGCCAGGCAAGTACGGGAACGGGAACAGCCCGGACAACTGATCGTAGGAAGACCGGTCCAGCAGGCTGCCGTACAGCTCTCGCATCCTTCCGAACGCTTCCGGCTGATCCGCTCCGATCACGATCCGATCGGGCAGAAAGACGTCTTCCAGCGCGTAGCCCTCCCTTAAAAATTCCGGATTGCTGACGACCGCGAAGTGCTCCCGGGCTCTTAGCCCCGATGCCTGCTCGATGAGAGAGGCGACCAGGTCGGCGGTTCCGACCGGCACCGTCGATTTCGTTACGACTACGGTAAACCGGGTGGGATCCAGATGCCGACCGATCTGTCCGGATGCGGCCTTCACATAACTCAGATCCGCCGTGCCGTCAGGCAGCGAGGGAGTGCCTACAGCAATAAAGACGACATCCGCCTCAGCTACGGCGCCATAGGAAGTGGAGGCGGACAGCACCCGTTTTCGGGCAAACTCCCGAATCAGCCGCTCGAGCCCCGGTTCGTAGAGGGGACTCTTTCCCGCGTTGATCATAGCGACCCGCTTCGGATCGATGTCGATTATCGTAGTCGGATGTCCAAGCGCCGCCAGAGCGGCGCCCGTTACGCTCCCGACGTAGCCTGAACCGATACACGCCGCTTTCATGGCAATCCTCCTTGAGCCAGCAGCCGCCGGCAAGCTTCGATCGTTCGGCGCAGACCGTCCTCCAGCCCGACTTCCGGCTCCCAGCCGAGCAGCCGCTTCGCTTTATCGATGACCGGCCGGCGCACTTTCGGATCGTCTTTCGGAAGCGGGCGGAAGACGATAGCGCTGGGCGAGCCCGCGAGCCGCTGCACCAGCTTCGCCACGTCCAGCACGGCGTACTCGACCGGATTGCCGACGTTGATAATTTCGCCGGACGCCTGATCCCGCTCCATCATCAGCATCAATGCACGGACCGTATCGTCGACATAACAGAAGGAGCGCGTCTGCCGGCCGTCTCCGTACACCGTAATATCGTCTCCCCGGATCGCCTGGTAGACAAAGTTGGAGATCACTCTTCCATCGTCGTTGCGCAGGCCCGCCGAGTACGTATTGAATATGCGCGCCACCTTTACCGGCACTTGGTAACGGTGCACGTATTCGTAGCAGTATACTTCCCCGAGTCTCTTCGACTCATCGTAGCAAGCCCGCGGCCCCCAAGTGTTCACATTGCCGCGGTATTCCTCGGGCTGCGGGTGGACCGTCGGGTCGCCGTACGCTTCGCTCGTGCTCGTATATACGATTTTCGCTCCGGCTCGCTTGGCAAGCTCCAGCATATTCCATGTGCCGGTCGTATTCGCCCTGATCGTCTCGAAAGGGTATTGTTGATAAAATTTGGGGGACGCCGCAGAAGCCAGATGGTAGATTTCGTCTACCCCTGCCAGTTCCTCGCGATTCACACATTCCGCTTCTGCAATATTGCACTCGAGAAACCGGAACCGCTCCTGTCCGGTCAGCCCGTTTAGATTCAACACGGTGCCGGTGGACAGGTTATCGATCCCGATGACCTGGTAGCCTTGCGCGAGGAGCCGTACCGCCAGATGAGAGCCGAGGAAGCCTGCGGCGCCGGTGACCAAAGCCGTTCTCAATGCGCTTCGCCTCTTCCCGTTACAAAATGGTCCAGAAACGACCGAAAATCGTCTTTCAGCCATTCATTTTTGCAAGCCAGCTCCACCGTCGCCTTCAAGTACCCGAGCTTATCCCCGACGTCGTACAGCTTGCCGTCCAGCGTATAGGCATACAAATACCTGTGCCGGACGAGCTCATGAAGGGCGTCCGTCAATTGAATCTCTCCGCCGACACCGGGAGACATCCCTTCCAGGATGCGGAATATTTCCGGCTCCAGAATGTACCTCCCGATAATCGCCAGGTTGGACGGAGGATTCGCTTTCGGCTTTTCCACGAGATGATTCACTTTATACAACCGCTCGCCGATCGGCTCGCCGTCGATAATGCCGTATTTGCCGATCTCCTTCTCGCTTACCGGCCCGACCGCGATGATCGAGGACTGCCGCTGCTCATACAGCTCTATAAGCTGCTTGAGGCACGGCGGGTCGCTGTCGATGATCATGTCGCCGAGCAGAACTGCGAACGGCTCGCTTCCGATAAATTTGCGCGCGCACCATATGGCGTGACCGAGGCCGAGCGCCTGCTTCTGGCGCACGTAATGGATTTCGACCAGGTTCGTAATATCTTCGACGATTTTCAATAAACCCGTTTTGTTCGTTTCCAGCAGATTGATTTCCAGCTCGTAGTTTTTATCGAAATGATCCTCGATCGATCGTTTGCTGCGGCCTGTCACGATCATAATATCTTCAATGCCCGATCTGACCGCTTCCTCCACGATATATTGAATCGTCGGCTTATCTACGACAGGCAGCATCTCCTTCGGCATCGCTTTGGTGGCTGGAAGGAATCTGGTTCCGAGGCCGGCGGCCGGGATGATCGCTTTCCTCACTTTTTTCATCGAACTCCATGCTCCTTTCCTCCGGGCAAGCCGCGGCTTATCTGCGGGAGAAGTTGAGCTGCCCGCAAATCCTTCCACAAGGCACTGCTACGATTTGGATATGACCTTGCACGACAGATAGGGCTTACGAAGCGCCAAATACGACGGGATGTAGAGGCCGTGGTTACTTTTGTGGTCGCTCAGCCATTTCTGCGCCAGTTGCGTACAATTCCACTCGTACGCTCCGGGCTTGCTTTTGGCGCTGCGCCGAGCCTGGTACAGCGCTCTCGGACGAACGGACGGGCGGCGGCGGCGCAACGTTTTCGCACTCCAGCCGGAGCTGATCCGATGCACGCTGAGCTGTCGGTTCGATACCGGGATAACCATGACGGCCTCTTGCAGCGAACAGTTCGGCGGGAGAGCGGCCAAGTTGAAGGAGAAGTAGGAAACCCGCTTTTTGCCCCGAATCATACGCCGGTACCGGTTCGGCTGCAGCAGCACCGTTTGCGGCTGGGCGGACACCGGCTCCGGACAGGGCTCCTCCCGGGGCTCGTAATCCGGTAAAGCATCCGTTTCGATATCTTCCACTGCCGGCAGCTCCGCCGGAGCGGGAGGCTCCTGCGTTTCCTCGGCATATTTGGCCCCTTTTTCGATCACCGTGCTTATTCTGGCGACATAGGGAGCTACGCCGTGAAGCTGGGCTACGTGACCTCTAGCCTGCTGCTTCATCGTTTTGCGCAAATTTTTGTCTTCGTAGAGAGCAAGCATCGCCTCATATAAACGGTTCTCCATAGTTGCGTCGTTCTGGATTTTATAAACGGCACCGTCCGGGAATTCGCGGAACGAGTCGACGTTGGATACGATGGCCGGCTTGCCGTTCGCGAGCGCGTCCAGAAGCGAACGCGACGTTTCCCCGCAAGTCGGATGACGCAGGCTGATGCACACATCGGACTGGCTCATCATGGCGTTATACTTCATCTTCGGGACGTAACCGTAAAATACGACATAATCTTCGAGCTGCAAATTCCGGACGATCTCATCCAGCCGTTCCTTATAACGGGGCTCGCACTCCCCGACGATCCAGTACCGGATTCCGTTTATTCCTTGGTCGACCAGCCGCCGTAGGCAAGCCAGCACTTTGTCGATCTGCCTGTTATCCGTTGCCCGGCCGAAACTGGCAAAAACGAAGTGACGGTCGAACAGCATCGAAATCATTACGGGAAGCTCTACAGGCAACCGGCACATGACGACATTGCTGAATCCTTTGTCCTGCAAGTGCTGCTTGGCATATTCGTTATGAACGACGATCGATTTGGCATTTTTCAAATAATACCGGTTCACGACGATGTCGGCATGAGCCCCGTTCAGCATCGACTGCATCACTTCGATCGCCCGATCCTCGAACTCCTCCACCACAACCGACAAATAACCGTTGCCGTCCCCTTTCAGCAGCGTGCATTCGCCCGTCAATCCGTGCAGGTTCAGATCGTGCAGCACGACCGTTCCCGGGTAAGCTCTCAGATAAGGCACCATATAGCTGTGATACTTGGTGTTGCCCAGTTGATACACGATCGCCTGGTACTGATCGGCCCTGCCCGGAAATTCGGCATGGTTCCATATGTGGATCTCCGGATTCCAATAACGGCCGGCCTCCCCGGGAGAGGCATAACTGTCGTCCACGAACAGATCGCATTCGAATCGCTCGCTTAACAATGGCAGAATCGTATCCATATGTTCGGCGATTCCGGTTCTCGACGACGCAAGCGGCGTGAAGATCGCCAGTTTTTTCCTGCACGTCAGACGGTAAGCGGCCAGCACCTTTTCCGCCTCAGTTCTGCGCTGAAACCGTTTG
The DNA here is from genome assembly GCF_058135425.1 of Paenibacillus sp. MAH-35. Classification (NCBI taxonomy): domain Bacteria; kingdom Bacillati; phylum Bacillota; class Bacilli; order Caryophanales; family Paenibacillaceae; genus Paenibacillus; species Paenibacillus sp. MAH-35. The sequence goes on along the minus strand of NZ_JBYUPU010000001.1, from coordinate 234,330 downwards.
ACTTGCTCGAACCCCTTCTCCCTCAGATCCTGGGCCAGCTTCTCGTTCGTCAATACTTTCATCATCCCGGCTCGAATCTCTTCATGCTTGGCCGGGTTTACTTTGTAGGACGCATCGCCCGCCACATCCTTTAATGAAGCGTCGTTCGTGACCAGCGCCGGAACTCCGCACGCCATCGCTTCAAGCAGCGGATAACCGGCCGCCTCGAAAAAGGACGGGCAGGCAAACAGCTTAGCGCCTCCATAAAGTTTCACCAGATCGTCAATGGACGCGGGGGACACCCATACGACATCTTCGCAGTCCTCCGATGGTTCCTCATCGGACGTCCGCAGCGCGCCGAACCTCGTATCCGGGTCGCCGATCATCACTAGCTGGTAACTGGACTTGCACCACTTGTTCACCGATGCGAACGCCGCAATCAAAGCTCTCGTATTTCGTCTGTTATCCATCCCTCCCAAACTCAGCACATACGGCTTCGTAATTCCGAATTCGGCCAGCTCCGCTGCCGTTGTTCTTCTCGGCTTGAACCTTCTATCCACTCCTTCCGGGACGACTGTGATTTTATCCGGATCCAGATCCGCCCAATGGATCGCTTCCCGCTTCAAATTCTCCGAATTGACCAGAATGAGGTCGCTCGACCGGATAAACTCCTTCCTATCGCTTCCGCTTTCCTGCCCGGAGAAGCCGTCTTCCGTGCCGTCCGGACCTAGCAGCGGGTATACATCGTGAAGCGTGACCGCCACTTTGGCTGTTCCGAACCATTTTCTTTGAAGGGAAGGGTAGGCGGGGTCGAACGGCTGAAACAGGTGGAACAAGTCGATCCTGTTCTGCTCCAGAAACGACTGCAGACGGTTTTTGTAAGTTTCGGAATCCAACGTTTCTTCATCCAGCCGATAATAAAAAAAAGAATGCTCCTTATTATGCGGGGCGATCGAATCCATCAAATTTTTCACGTAACGATCCGCGCCGGGCCGGCCGGAATCTGTCTCCGAAAAGGACATATCGACCGCGATGTTCATCGTACCACCACCTGTTTCCTTGAGATCAAGCCGCAAAGCAGCTCGGGCAATCGGCAATTTCTTTACCATATGCATCAGGAAAAAGACCTACTTGGACCGGTACCCCTATCGGAGAGAAATTGGCGTTAACCTACCGCGCAAGATCAGATCATGTTCCGGTTCGGAAATCAGCTCCCGGTATCCGCTTATGACAGGTTCCACCCGCACAGCCTGCTCATACGTATGAGTATGTACGTTATCGCATAATCCGCGATTTCCGAAACGGAGGGATACTCATTTGAGCATAACCCGGAAGCTGCATAGAATCGTGAGTCTGGATGAACAGCCGTTTCTGGAGGAACTGTACCGCAGCCTGTTGAACCGGGAACCCGACGAACAGGGATTGGCTCATCATTCCCTCGCCTTGCGCCAAGGCACTTCCAAGCACCAACTGCTCATCGCCTTTCTGACCAGCGACGAAGCGCTGGCGCTGTACGAACAGCCCCCTCCGAAAAACAAGGACGACCAATCGTCGATGATGTACCGCGAGCTGCAGCGCTTGTTCGACCGAAGAGCCGATTCGTTCGTAAGCCATCTATATCGGGAGGTGCTATGCCGCGAGCCCGATCGCGATTCCTACAACGGTTACTTGGAGTCGCTCGGCAGAGGGCGCAGGAGATCATCCATTTTCAAGCGGTTCGTCACCTCGGCCGAATTCGAATCGCTGATGCGGATGGATAAGTATACGTTTACCCGTCACGTGCTGGATCAGCTCATTTTGAGTTTTTACAAGTAATGCGGCGCATACGGACGATCAGCGAACGGAGGCGGGCACCTTGGGACAATTAGAGGCGGAGAAGCTCATCGAGTTTTTGCGGGGACACCATCCCGAGCTATCCAGACAGACGTTTCGCGTCATTTCATCGGGTCATCAAAATTTGATCATCGTAGCGGGAGAAAAACTCATCTTCCGCTTTCCGCTGACATCCGACCTTACCTCACTGAAGCTGGAGGAGCGATTGCTGCCCAAGCTTGGTAAGCGGCTGCCTCTGCCGATCCCGCAGTTTCGCTACGTATCGTTGTCGAAGCACAAAATACGTTATGTCGGCTATCCGATTATCCCCGGCGATTCGCTGGAAGCCAAAAAACTGAACGGCCTGGACGAACGAACCCGGCGATTGTTCGCGAAGCAGATCGCGGAGTTTCTGACTTCGCTCCACACGTTCACAGGCGATCCGATAACCCGTGTCGACCGGCAGCAGTTTCAGGCGGAATGGAGACGGAACTGGAGCGGATATTACCGGGCGGTCGAACTGTACGTGTTTCCGAACATCGGGAAAAAGGAACGGACTTGGATCATGCAAGTGTTCGACGACTACTTGTACCCGTCCGAGCATTTCAAATTTACGCCGTCGCTTATTCACGGCGATTTCAAAAACGACCACATTTTGTACGACCCGCAAGCGGGCAGGCTGACCGGCGTTATCGATTTCGGCCAGCTAAAGATGGGAGATCCCTCCTATGATTATCACGACCTGTGCATCTCGTACGGGGAACCGTTCGCCCGGGCGGTACTGAGCGAGTACAAGGGGCCGGCCGACCCGACCTTTCTCGAGCGATGCTCCTCCTTCTACGCGAACATCCTCCGGTTCAGCTCGATGATTATCGCCGTCCAGACAAAAAATGAAGACAAATTCAAACTGCGGCACGAATGGCTGAAACAAAAAGCGCGGGATGCGGACTTCTAAAGTCCGGCCCGCGCTTTTATTGATTGAACAGCTGCATGCTGCCCCCTACCGCTATTGCGCCTCTTCTTCCTTCAGTAGAGACTCCGCCCGGGGCAGCTTGGGAACCTGGTCCACATCGGTTCCCTGCCGCCTCTTGGCCCGCCACTTCTCGTACAGCCTCGGGTAATGCCTGGCTACGTAACGTAAGAACGGAAGCAGGACTCCGGCCTTCTCCAGACTGATAAACAGCATGAACGGAGCCCGCCGGATCGTCCGAAAGGCGCCGCTGTGATCGATTACTTTCAGCTTGTTTCCGGAAGTAACGATCATATGTCCGATTCTCGTATCGATTCGTTTGAACTTGAACCGCCGCATCTCCTGCAGGATGCCGACGATCTGGGCGCAGGCCCATTCCGGCAGCTCCTGATGCTGCTTGACGTATTCCTGCAAGGTCGGCCCCTCCAGATAGTCCATAACGACATAGTTGTCGCCGGCTTCGTGCAGTTTGGGGAAGTAAGCCCCCTCCTTCGCCGCCTTCAGCGCCGCAGCTTCCCAATTCGCGCTGTGCGTCGATCCGTACAGCTTGACGCACCGTTCCGGCGACAGCCGGAAGACAGCCCCCTGAGCCCCGATCCCGATCATCGGATAATCGGTGGGGTTGTGCACCTTCAGCTCTTTTTTGCCCTTGACGATAACCGCCTCGACCCGGATAGATCTGAAATCTTTCATGGATGTACCCCCTTATGCAGCGGGCCGGCGAAAGCGGAACCGGCCCGGATCAGGTGCAGCCGCGGCGGACACTACTGTAAGCCGAGCTGCTTCAGACGTTCTTTGATCATGCCGCCGACCGCTTGAGGGGAAAAGTAAGTGCGAATATGCTGCATGCCATTATACGCGATCGAATTGCGGTAGTCGGTATTGTACCTCAGCTCGCGCATATAGTGGGCGGCATGGCCCAGATCGGGCTCCGCCCAAGTCTGATACGCTTTGTACGGTCCCCAGTCGCCGCCGACGCCGACGATATTGAAATCGACCGTGCACGAATTGGTCGAATTCATGAAGTCAGTATTGCCCGACCAGTACGTGCCGATGACCGGCTTGCCCAAATACATCGCTTCGGCCAGCCCCAGGCCGAAGCCCTCCGAGCGGTGCAGCGAAACGAAGCAGTCGGTGCAGTTCAGCAGTCCGTCAACCTCGTGCCGCTGCATGATCCGGTCGATGATGTAAATGTTGTCGTACCCGCGCACGAGACGGTTGATTTCCTCGAGATCCGACGGGTTGGCGTGCGAATGGTTCAGCTTCACGACGAGTCCGACCGAATGGTCTTTCCGGTCGAACGCCATCTTGAACGCTTCGATCGCTCCCTGCGGATTTTTACGCCGCTGGTAGCTGTGAGTATCGTACATCGAGAAAAATAAAAACTTGTCGTCCGGCAAGCCGAACGAGCCGCGGTTCAGATCAGCCGGCGGATTCACCTCGACGCCGTGGGGGATGCGGATCACCGGCACGGGAGATTTCTTCGAAATCGTCTCGGCCACGAAGCTGGTAGGCGCCCACACCTCGTTCACGAAATGGAAGCCGTCGCAAAATTCGTCCGGAAAATCGGGCAGCTCCCAATGCCAATAGCCGATATTGTAACGTCCGTCGAACAGGCCGCTTCCAAAATGATGATGAACCGAACGCATCGTATCGGCATTGACATGGAAGATGTTCGTATTGTACAACGGGTCCGGCATCTCCTTGTGCGCCCACGACATGTCGTCCATCCGGATCGAGGTGACCGGGAAATTCATCGCACCGAATGCGATATCCGTCTTCGATATCGCTCTGGCGGCCAGCCGGCTCGATTCCCCGATCCCCATCTCCGCCCGAATAAAGCCGACCAGATTGATCCCTCTGACGTACCCGGGCACCTCTGGAATTTCCACCCGCTGCTCGGCCGGAGTCTCGATCAGAGCGGGCAGCGCTTCGGCAGGCGCAGGCGAGGGGGTGCGTCTGCGGCGTTTTCTCCAGGCTTTGAGCCGGCCTTTGCGGAACCGTCTTCTACCTCTAACCAGCAGAAGCTTGCGCTTTCTCCCCCGGGCGGTCAAACGTTTTTTCTTGGATCGCACCTTCCTGCCCCTGAGCGGAGGCTTCCGCTTTTTACGCTTTATCGTTTTGACAGCCGTGGAGGCTCGTTTGCTCTGCCAGCGTCGACCGGCGCTTTTCATAATATCCACCCTTTCCGGTTGAAATGACAGGGGAGCCGGCAGCTCCCCCGTTGTTGAGCTTTACTTTATAATTGGAGGAAAGTACTCGGAATAAGCTGCGAAGGTTGGCGTTACTTTTAGGGGCAAGGTTTCGGGGGCAAGGTTTCGGGGGCTCCCCCGAAAGTACTCGGAATAGGCTGCGAAGGTTGGCGTCACTTTTGGGGGACCTCTTAGGGCTGGTCTCTCCAGTACTGCAGCAAATCGCGCATCGTCTTCTCGAACGGGATCTCCGGCTGCCAACCGGTTTCGCTGCGGAACTTGGTGGCGTCGCCGAGCAAGATTTCCACGTCCGAAGGCCGAAGCCGCGCCGGGTCCTCCTGGATCGAGATGCTGACATTGCTGTACGACAGCAGCAGATCAAGCACTTCCTGGACAGTGTAGCACGTGCCCGAAGCAATGTTGTACGTTTCACCCGGCTTCCCTTTCTCCAGAGCCAGCCAGTAAGCCCGGACCACATCCCGCACATCGGTGAAATCCCGTTTGGCCGTCAGATTGCCGACATGGATGACCGGAGGCTTCCTCCCTTTCTCAATGTCCGCGATCTGCTTGGCGAAGTTCGAGGTGACGAAGTTTTCGCCGCGCCGGGGACCGGTATGATTAAACGTCCGGGTAACGACGATCGGCAAACCGTAGCTTTTGTAATATTGATAGCCCAAATAGTCCTGAGCGACCTTGCTGACCGCATACGGGCTTAGCGGACGGAGCGGATTCGTCTCCCGGATGGGCACCTCATCCGGCTCGACATGACCGTATTCCTCGCTGGAGCAGGCTACCTGCATTTTACTGGACAGGTCGAACCGGCGGAGCGCCTCCATAATATTAACCTGTCCGGCGACATTGTTATGAATCGTATCGATCGGTGAGTTCCACGAAGTGGGGACGAAGCTTTGCGCGGCCAGATGAAAGATCAGGTCGGGCTTAATTTCCCCGATCAGCGTTTCAACCGAAAATGGGTCCCTCAGCTCGCATTCCACCAGCCGGACGTCCTTAATATGCCGGATATGGTCCATACGGCTGCGCTGCCGGATCGTACCGGTAACCTCCACGTTGTTGTTCAGCAAAAATTCCGCCATGTGGCTTCCGACGAACCCGGAAATTCCTGTTACTAAAGCTTTCATCCGTTCAAGCTCCCCCCTCAAGTTGTTCCATCGCTTTTAATGCCGATTTGATTCGCTGCTCCTCGGATTTGCGGCAGACTAGCAGCCCTTCGGCAGTTGAGACGACGATCAGATCTTCTACGCCGATAATGAGCGTTTTCGGATGATCGGAATAAATGATGCTGTTGCGCGTCGATTCCACGTGGACCGTTCCGCTTCCATCCAATATGTTTCCTTCACGGTTCACGTTTTGAATGCGTTCAAGCGAAGACCAGATGCCGACATCGTCCCATTTGAAGCGGACCGGAATCGTTTTGATCGTATCCGCCTTTTCCAAAATCGCGTAATCGACCGATATTTTCGGCAGCCCCGGGTAGACGGATTCGAGATCGCTGCCGCTTTCGGACAGTTTCGTCCAGATCGAGGGCTGATGAAGCTTCATATAATAGGCGATTGTGCTGGGCTTCCAGACGAAAATGCCGCTGTTCCAAAAAACGCCCGGATCTTGAATTAACGATAACGCCACATCGAGAGGCGGCTTCTCGATAAACGAGACGACCTCCAGCACGCCGCTTTCCGACGCATGCTCCGCCGTCTGGATATAACCGTAACCCGTCTCCGGTCTTGTCGGCACGATGCCCAGCGTGACGATGGCCCTCTCGGCCGATGCCGCCCGCTCTGCTTGGATCAGAGCGTTCAAGAGCGATACAGATTCCTCGGTGTAATGATCCGAAGGCATTGTCACGAGCACCTCGTCGTCGTCCTGTGACAAGAAATGATGCGCCGTCAAGGCGATGCAAGGTCCCGTATCCCGTTGGTCGGGCTCCAGCAGAAGATGTTCCTCGGGCAGCTCCGGCAACTGCTCGAGCACGATCGACCGGTAAGCTTGCGTCGTTACTACATACAGCTTGCGGGCGGGCAGCCATTCCAACAATCGTCTGTACGTCTGCTGCAGCATCGTATCGCGGGAGGTGAGGGGGAGAAACTGCTTCGGGCGCGACTGGACGCTCCTCGGCCAGAAGCGGGTACCCGATCCGCCGGCCATAATGACGATTTTCAAATCGCTTCCCTCCTTTGCTGCGGCACCAAAGTCGAAGTTTGTGTAAGCATCCACCAAACTAGGTATATAGTATGCAAGACGACCATGCCGAACATGGACATATTGCGGATACAACGTAAAAATCGGCATTTGTCCTCCCATGGAAGGAGCTTATCACGAGCGGGAGCTGCGGCCCCGGTATAGACCGCCGCCCCGCCTAGCTTTTCTTGTCTCACTTCCGCCCGGGCTTTCTTTCGGACTTCCGGTACTTCATCAGCCAGTGGCCGACCGATGCCGGGTCCTCCTTTAGCAAGTCGTACATCTCCACGCCGGCCTTCGTCAGAGGTACCGCTCCGTTTACTTTATAGCTGAGCTGGCGGCGGTCATCGTTAATCTTCAGATGCGCCGGAACGAACGACGTATTCGACTGGATATCGATGGAATACGACTCGGCCCTGTCCTCCAGCGGAATTTTCAGGGTGAACGTGCCTTCGCCGACTTTCGTTTCCTGCTGGCGGCGGCCGTTCACCCATACGGTCAGCAGCATGTCTCCAGCCTTCTTGGACACCTTGGGAAGCTGATGATCCCCTTCGATCAGCAGCCACTTCGCATCCGGCGAACCGTCGCTGTCGATTTCAAGCGAATAGCTTGGCGGAGCCCAGCCGTCATCGAACCGGTTGGAGGAGGCGATACTTTGCCTTCCGCCGAACAGGCCGAACTGGTTCATCTGCTCTATTAGCCAGCCCGGACCTTCCGGCAGATGGTGCGCGATAAACTGGATGATCCAGTTGTTCGAGACCGTCCCGTAGTTTTTCAGGCTGGAGCGGATAATTTCGGGCAGGCCGACGGAGAAATACTGCTTTGCGCTTTTGCAGTCGTCGTGAAGTCTCGAATTGGCCATCAACTCGTTTATATAGCCGAACCGGTATTTGGCGGATATGCGCATCCACAGGTCGTAATCCATACAAAACTGCAAGCTTTCGTCGATCGGCCCTACATCGTCCAGCACCCGCTTGCGAATAAAGACGGCGGGCTGGCAAACAGTGCAGACGTCGAACAGACGGACCCGGTCGACGGACGGATCGACGGGATACGGCCTCAGCAGCTGGTTGTTGCGGTCCGTATGATTCGCTTTGCCGTATACGAGACCGTACTCCGGGTGTTTTCTCAAGCTGTCCACGGCTCGGCGTATCGCCTTCGGCCAGTACGTATCGTCCGAGTTGAGCCAGCCGATGATTTCGCCTCGGGCCAGAGCCAGCCCTTTATTAAGCGCATGCGACTGTCCGCGGTCCTTCTCGGATATATAGCGGAACCGGTCGCCGTACCGCCGGGCATATTTCTCCAAAATCGCCACCGTTTCATCCTTGGACCCGCCGTCCACCACGATGAGCTCCACGTTGGGATAGTCTTGGCTGATGATGCTCTCGATCGTTTCACGGATGAAGGAACCTTGCTGATAAGAAGGGGTAACGACGGAGACGAGCGGTTTAGGGGACGATTCGGTATCGTTGCGGGTCATCTTCGGAACCTCCCTGCATAACATAGTGAACGACATTTATAGCGTATTCATATACCAGCGGATCGTCCGTTCCAGACCGGTCCGCATATCCGTTCCGGCTTCGAAGCCGAATTTCGCTTTGGCCGCCGTCACGTCCAGCTTTCTTCTCGGTTGTCCGTTCGGCCGCCCCGTATCCCACACAATTTCACCGTAATAGCCGACCGACTCCTTGATCGTTTCGGCCAGCTCGCGGATGGAAATCTCCTCGCCGGACCCCAGATTAACTGGCTCCGATTCATCGTAGGTTTCCGCCGCGCACACGATGCCTTCCGCCGCGTCTTCCACATATAGAAACTCGCGGGTCGGCGATCCGTCCCCCCACAACGTGATCGAAGGCTCCCCCTTCTCTTTCGCCTCCACGCATTTGCGGATAACGGCCGGAATGACATGAGACGTCTCCAGATCGAAATTGTCCCAAGGACCGTATAAATTAACGGGCAGCAGATAAATGGAATTAAAGCCGTACTGCTTGCGGTAAGCCTGCGATTGAACAAGCATCATCTTTTTGGCCAGCCCGTAAGGCGCGTTCGTTTCCTCCGGATAACCGTTCCACAGATCTTCTTCGCGAAACGGAACCGGTGCGAACTTCGGATAGGAGCAGATCGTGCCGATCGCGACGAACTTCTGCACGCCCTTCTGACGCGAATGTTCCATCAACTGGGCGCCCATTACCAGGTTGTCATAAAAGAAAGAGCCCGGATTTTTCTCGTTCGCCCCGATCCCTCCGACTACTGCGGCCAAATGAAGAATGACGTCCGGCCGGCAATCGTCCAGCATCCGCACAATATCCGCTTCTTTGCGAAGGTCGTACTGCTTGCTGCGGGGAACGAAAATCTGCGTGCACCCTCCCCGCCTGAGCCGTTCCACCACATGCCTGCCCAAAAACCCGGCCCCCCCGGTCACGACGACCGTCTTGTCAGAAAGCTTCATGAATCTCTCCCTTTCTCCAGAAAATCGGCATATCGGCTTTGTTTACGATATGTAAACGGGAGCATGCGCGTATAGACAACTACATCGGGTCCGTTAAAATATGCGCGCCCGAGGCGGGTACATATCCAAGCCGGAGACGAGGACGCCCCATACAGTAGCACTAGGAGTCTGTCCGAAGAAACCGTGCAAGCGAATGGGTCCTGAAGCGACCCGTTCGCCCGATCCCGGGGACGCAGGACGGAATCAAGATTTGGGCAGAAGGTGGGAGGCTAATTTGAGCAGAGTGAGAATGATCGAGATCTTGAGGAAGGTTTACCAGAAAGACAATCACAAATTTGTTGCCGCTTGTTACCGGGAGCTGCTTAACCGGGACCCCGACCCGGCCGGTCTGGATAACCACGTGCGCATGCTGCGCTCCGGCACATCGAAAATTACCGTTCTCGCCTCGGTAATGAGAAGTGAGGAGGCGGAACGGCTGTACCGCTCCGGTCCGGTATCCGTTTCCGGCAAAAGACGTCCGTCGGCGGCCGATATCTTCCGCAATCTGTACGCCCGCTCTCCCGATAAATACGTGCAGGAGCTGTATGAGGAGCTGCTCGGCAGAAAAGCCGACAGCCAAGGGTTTAAAAACTTCGTGAAGCAGTTGCATAGCGGCGCCCCCCGGACAGAAATCGCCCTTCACCTGTTGCGGTCGGGGGAAGGGATGGAGCTGATCCAATCGAAGGACGGCATTAAAATCGCACAAAAAATATTGTTCGACTTTGCAAGACTCGAGTATATGCCGGATGTAGAGTAAGCAGAGGGACCATGCGCCGGCTTCCGGCTCAAGGTCCCTCACGTAATCGGCCCTCCAGGCGTTACGACACATAGGCGTGCTGATAGCCTTCTTCGAACGCCTGGAAAAAGCCTGCGTCGAACCCTTCGTCGTAACCGCGGTTATACCCCTCGTCGTAACTCAGCGTCGCGCCCGCCGGCCCTCGCGTCCGTACCGGTCCCCGCCGGACGGACCGGCGCCGTTTGCCCCGCCGGAGCAGTCTGCTTCGGTTCCGGGAATGCGGATGTGCCGCCCGTTTCGTTCTCCGTTTGCTTCCCGGATGTTTTTTGCGTCGTACGGTCATAAGATCCCTCCTTACAGGTTGTCGGCCCGGATCACCGGCGGAGCAATAACGGGCAAGCCGGTAGCGAAGCGTAACGCCTCGGATTCGGACAAAGCCTGGACGGCGTACCGGTCCAGGTTCCATACTTTCGTCACCCAGCCGGTGATCAGACGGTGCAGCGTGCCGCTGCGGTGCTGGTGGAGAGCTCCGTCCGGCGTCTGTACGACCGCCCCTTCGTGAAGCGGATCTCCTTCCTTGCGGACAGCGGACTGCAGCTTCGCCAGCTTGGCCTGCCATTCCTGCAGCGATATAACTTCGCCCATCGGCCAGTTGCGCAGGTCGATCTGCGACACCCTCGTGACGTCGGCCCCTTCGGAACGCTCGAGCGGACGGCGCAAGCCGTTCTCGATCCAGTATGCGGCCGGTCCGGCGCCCCTGACGGTCACATGGGACGGATAGAAGTCTTTCATGCCTAGCAGCTTGTCGCTCCAGTGACCGGACGTTTCGTTCAGCAGCGAATGCGTCTCGCCCCATTTGTCGGAGTAAAACGCGAGATTTCTCCCGTATACTTCATCGAACTGTTCGGGCGTCAACGTTTTGATCGTCGTGCTCCCCACATGATGGATGAACGTATCCCGGGCGATGACCAGGTCCAGTCCCATCAGCCGGCAGCGGTAGCCGTAATCGTCATCCTCGCAGTTGCCGATTTCGAACCCTTCGTCCAAGTAGCCGAGTCTTTGGAACACGTCTCTCCGCATCAGCACGCAAAACCCCGTCAGCCTGCCGGTAGCCCTCCACTTGGCCGGATCGGACCGGTTGATCGCGGCCGCGAACCGGTGCATCTCTTCAATCGAGCTGTAATTCGCTTCGATCAGTTGCTCCCCGCTAATGTAGTTGGTAACCGGGCCGACGAGTCCAAAGCGGCTGCCGCCATGCAGACAGGCGAGCAGATTGGACAGCCATCCCCGGGTGACGACTGTGTCGTTGTTCAGAAACATGATCGTCGAACCCCGCGCCATCATCAGTCCCTGATTAACCCCGCCAGCGAAGCCGAGATTCCGGTCGAATATTTTATAGCGGACCGTTCCGCGCTTCAACGACCGCAAGTAATCTGCGGTTCCGTCCGTCGAGCCGTTATCGATGACGATGATCTCATGCGGCTCGGGTGTATAAACTCCGATACTCTCAATGCACTCGGCGACATATTTATGCTGATTGTAGGTTGGAATGACGATACTCGTACCTTCGAAGCCGTCGGCGAACGCATCGCTTCCTTTTTGAAATCCGAGGCTGTAGCCGTGCGAATGTCCGCTGTTGTAGCCGGTATTGTAGGCGCCGTCGTATATCGAGTTCAGAGCCGCCCGATTACGGGCATCCTTACGTTGTTTGGCCCGCACCTTGAATTCCCTCCCTTCATCCGGGTAGTTGCCGGGCGGAACGTCTGGTCGGCTTTCATTTGAAAGGCGCCTCGCCCTTTAACATCGAGTTGGCCAAATGACCGAAATCGATCGCGACTTTACCGAGCTCGGACGCGATCCGCTGCGAGATGAGCACGGCCGCTATGCCCGCCGCCACGAACGCGACGTCGAAGTCGTGATTCGCGATTTCTTTCATGACGCGCGGCACGTCCTTGACGCCGTCGACCGGAGCTACCGACGCCGTAACGTTTACGCCGCAGCCCCGCAAATAATTGGACAGCGGCTCCGCCAGCGTTCCGACGACAAGCACCCGCCTGCCGCTCGTTATTCTCGATACATACCCGGCCTGGTACAAGTAGTAGTTGATCAGTGAATCGGTTAAAGTAAGCGAATCGAGCTCAATGCCGTGCGCCTTGAACACAGCGACGGCAAGAGGCTGGTAATTGCGTACGCGCAGCTTCGGAATGCCTACGACCGACGCTTTCCTGACCGCATCCCGGAGCTGATCGCGCGCCTCAAGGTCGGGAACGTTCACTCCAGCGTACCCGAGAAACGATCCCTGCTCCCGAACCTGCTGCACGCCCAGCACCGTATCCTGCGCCATCGTCAGCAGCTCCCCGTCTCCCAGTCTCACGAGGGAGAACGGAGCCTTCGTCTCCAGCGCGTGCAGCACCCTGCCGCCCAGTTCGTCCGGCGTCAGCAGATGGCGGAATCGCGAACGCAAGCTCTCGACTCCCGCCGCCACAATCTGTTCGGCGGTAAAATCCGCGAGCACTTCGTATTCCGGAACGAAGGAGTCGATCAGACTTTCGACGCCTTCCTTCCATTCGTTCCGCGATTCACCGTCGTACCGGCCTTGCCGGTATCCGTCTTCGTGGCCTTTATCGTACCCGCCGTTGTAGCCTGAATTGTAGCCTTCATTATAAGAAACGGAACCGGCCGCTCCGCCTGTCGCGACTTGCAGCCGCCCGGACGGCTTCCGCAGCCGCTTGCGCCGCAGCCGCCATTTCCGTTTCATCAGCGTCTTGCTCCTCCGCAAAACGGGACGTGGCAATACGGTCACCACCTTCTGTAAAGGGATATGCTGGCGATTCCCCATATCGTATTCGTCCCCCGGCCATCCGTGCCGGGGACAATCATCCAATTTGCCGCCGGGTTCAGGCGAAGACGGCGTCCAGCAGCTGCCGGACACGCCGCGGATACGTATGCTCGCGCATCGTGCGGGAGAAGCTGCGCAGTGCCATCTCTCTCCGTTCCTCGTCCCGGCTCAAGTAATAGTCCGCTTTCTCGATCAGCTCCTCCGGAGAGGAGTAGACGGCAACCTCCGCGTCCGGAACGAACGCGGCTGCGGTCTGCTCCCGCGTATCGGTCAGCTGGAACGCCGCGCAGGCGCCGATCTCGAAACTTCTCGGGTTAACGGAGCGAGCGGGGATTCCAAGCGGATTTTGATTCGTTTCGTCATCGATGGCGCGGTGCAGGTTGATGACGATTTTGGCCGAGTTGTAATACATGGCCGTTTCTTCCGGGGATATCCAGGTGCCGAGCCGGATTTTGTCCGCGAGCATGGCGTAATTCGCCATCCGGTCCCACCAATAACCCGCGATAAATACCGACTTGTCTCTCAAGTAAGGAGCGATCCGGTCGAACAGGGCGGCTCGGCCCTGAAAGGCGCTGCCGATAAAGCAGATGTCCGATGCATACTTCGGATCGGCGCGTTTCGGGGCGTAATAAGCCGTATTGGCCCCGAACGGCAGATGATGCACCCGGGAACAGCCGCGCTCCCGGTAAAACGAGACGCAGGCTTCCTCCAGCGTAAACACATCATCGTAATGGACGGCGATATGGCCGGTCACGTTCGAATAGTACGGATCGTCGGTAAACCAGACCGCCGTACGGATGCCCATCCCGCGAATCGCATCGACCTGGCCGACTCCGAGACATTCGACCGAGTTCAAGGCAAGCACGAGATCCGGGCGGACGACAGCCGCGAGACCAGCCACATCGTCCGCCGGAACGGCGACATGCACATTGCGGACAAGACGGCGCAAGGCGGCGATAATCCCTTGATCCAACGGATCGTACGACCAGAGCCCGGATTTGACGTAAAGGACGCTGACCTCCATCGCGGAAGGCTCATATCCCGTCTGACGTACGATCGAGGCGCATTTGCCCAGCCGGAATCCTTCGCTCCAGCCGGCCCGGTATCCGGCTTCCCAGCCGGGAGCGGCGGCGGTTTTCCTACCGGTCACTTTTGTTCCCCCTCTCAACCAGCCTAACCGAACACGATCTCCAGCAGCCGCTGGAGCCGGTTGCGGTACGTATGCTCCGTCACGGTGCGGTACAGCCCTCTTTGTATCATTTCCCGCCTTTCTTCCTCGTGGTTCAAGTAATATTCGATTTTGTCCACCAGCTCCCCGGGCGAGGCGAACGTAGCGATGTCGCGCCCGGGCGTATATAAACCCGGCAGCTCCAATCTTTCGTCGACTAGTTGCAGGGAGGCGCACGCGGATATTTCGAACAAGCGCGGGTTCACGGAATGGGCGGGAATATTCCGGCTGTTGGCGTTATGGGACTCATCGTCCGCCGACCTGTGCAGATTGATGACGATTTTGGCTCCGCTGTAATGTTTCGCCGTTTCTTCGGGCGACAGCCAGACGCCGTGGATCTTATCCTCGAGCAAGTGGTAGTTGCGCATCCGGTCCCACCACCAGCCGATTATTTTCAGCCGCTTGCCGGCTAAATATTCGGCGATTTCGTCGAAGAAGGCGGCCCGGTTCCAAAAAGCGCTGCCTACGAAGCAGATGTCGCTGCGATACGTCAGGTCCGGCCGCGTATGGCGGATGAATCGGGGATTGACGCCGAAAGGCAAGTAATGAACGTGCGGACAGCCGAGCGACTTATAAAACGGAACACAGCTGGCTTCCAGAGTAAACACATAATCGTAATGAGGCGCGATCGCGGCCGTCTTGTCGGAATGGTAAGGATCGTCCGGCAGCCAGACCGCGGTCCTGAACCCTTTCGCCCGCATCGCATCGATCTGTCCGGTTGGGAACGAACGGCCGACCGCATCGAGAACGAGCACGAGATCGGGCTTCGCCGCCTCGACCAGCGGCACGACGTCCTGTTCGGGCGAGACGACGACAGCTTCGCGGACGGCCGCCTGCAGAGCATCCTCGATCCCCTGGTCGAGCGCCGCATAAGGAGCTCCGTCCGCCTTCACGTACAGCACCTTGACGTTCCGCCATCCAACAGCTGTCGAAGCGGCGCGGGCATATATCGATTCGCACAGCCCCAAATGGCGTCCTTCCGCCCAACCGTCCCGATAGCCGTTCTCCCAACCGGAGTCGCCCTCGTCCGGAGGCGGAACCGGCGTCCGCCCGTATGCGCTAGGTCTCTTTATGCGGCGCATGCCTCATCCTCCTCCTGTAGTCGTAAGTCCGTCTTTTCTTGCGAAATAGCGACGGAGCGCCTCCGTCCAATGCGGCATCGACCGGTACGTGCGCAGCTTGGAGTTGTCGAGCACGCTGTACGCCGGCCGGCTCGCCTTGGTCTTGTAGCCGGAGCTCGGCACCGGCTGCAAATCCGCCTTCACGCCACGCTGCCGGAACACTTCGGCGGCGAAATCGTGCCAGCTGCACTCGCCTTCCCCGGAGCAGTGATAGATGCCGTAGCCCGATACGCCGTCCGCGACGAACGTTCGGATCGTTTCCGCGATATCCAGCGTATGCGTCGGCGACATGATCTGATCGTCCACGACCCGGATCGGCGCTCCTCCGCCGGCAAGCCGGAGCATCGTCTCGACGAAGTTGCCGCCCTTGCCGCTCGCTCCGGCCGTACCGAACAGCGAAGATACGCGGAAGATGAAGTAACGGTCGTGATGCGCCGCGATGAAGTGCTCGCCGGCCGCCTTGGAGACGCCGTATACGTTAAGCGGGGAAGTCCGGTCCGTCTCCCGGTAAGGCGTCCGGCTCCGTCCGTCGAACACGTAATCGGTCGTGAAATGAATCAGCACAGCCCCGGTTTCGCCGCACAGCCGGGCCATCTCCCGCGGAGCGAGCGCGTTTACGGCGAACGCTTTCTCCGCATAATCTTCACACTCGTCGGTTTTGTGATAGGAGGTGCAATTGATCAGCGCGTCGAACGGCCCGAGCTCCCGCAGGAAGGGACCGATCCGGTCGGTCCGCTCCACGTCGAGATCCTGGCGGTACAGCGGCACCAGCTCGACCGGTGCGTCCGTCAGCACGCTCCGGATGTCGGAGCCGAGCTGCCCGTTTGCTCCGAGCAGGAGGATTCGCTTCATCCTTTTTCCCCTCCCCGGATATCGACCATACCGCCGTACATTTCCGTCTGCCGGATGATTTTCTGCCATTTCGCCAGTTCCTGATACCAGTTCAGCGTGATCGTCTGTTCGAAATCGGTCACCCGGCCGTCTTCCAGCGCCCGGTAGATTTCCAGCGCGCCTTCCGCAGCGGTCCATCCCGCCTTCCAGCCCAGCGCCCGCTCGATCTTCTCGAAGCTGACGCGGTATGAGCGGTGATCCGGCTCGCCGTACCATTCGATGGCGACCTCCTTCGGCAGCGCGCGGGCGATCGTCTCGCCGAGAGGTCCGAGCTGATAGTTGTTGGCATCCGAGCCGACATTGAACACTTGCCCGTTCACCGCTTCCGGGTCCGCCTCCAGCAGCAGGGCCATCACGTCGGTCGTATCCTGCACATGGACGAACGGCCGCCACTGCGTCCCGTCCTTCATCAGCGGGATGACGCCGCGCCGCCAGGCTCCGAGCGTCATGCCGTTAATCGCGAGGTCGAACCGCATCCGCGGCGAGAAGCCGTACACGGTCGCCTGTCTCATCACGACGACGGTGAAGCTCCCGTCGGCCAGGGGCAGGACGCTGTGCTCCGCCCGTTCGTTCGCATTGGCATAGGTCGACAACGGATTGGTCGGACTCGTCTCGTCGACGATGACGTCCGCTTCCTGGAATCCGTACAGACTGCACGAAGAGGGCAGGATATACGTCCGCACGCCGAGCTGCTTGGCCATGAGGGCCGTTCTGGCCCGGGATATATGGTTGATCTGGTAAGTGGCTTCGCGGTACAGCTCCCCGCTCGGATCGTTGGACAAGGCGACCAGATCGATCACGGCGTCAACGTCGGCGAAGTGCTCCTCGCGGATGCGTCGGCTGTCTTCCTGCAGTACGACCAGATTCGGGTGGGGCTCCAGCTTGTCGGCTCCGAAAAAGTAACGGTCCAGCGCCTTCACCCTGTAGCCTTTGCCGAGCAGCTTCGGCACGAGGACGGAGCCGATGTAGCCGCCTGCCCCCGTGACAAGTACCGTTCTCATGAATGTCCCTCCCCGTCGTATATAAAGTCGATTTCCGCATCGCGCAGACGCGGCTGTCCTTCGTCTTTGGCCGACAACACCGGCACGGTGACCGGCCAGTCGATGCCGAGGTCCGGATCGTTCCAGACGATGCCTCGGTCGTGCTCCGGCGAATAATATTCGTCCACTTTGTACAGCAGCCGAGTGTCCGGCGCGAGCGTGCAGATGCCGTGGGCAAATCCTTTCGGCACGAGAACCTGCCGCTTGTTGTGCTCGCTTAGAACTACGCCGACCCATTGTCCGAACGTCGGCGAGCCCCTGCGGATGTCGACGACGACATCGTAGACGGCTCCCGCAAGGACGCGCACCAGCTTTGTCTGCGCCTTCGCGGACAATTGGTAGTGAAGCCCGCGGATGACTCCGGCCTGAGCGGATAACGACTCGTTATCCTGAACGAAATCGTACGTCAAGCCGAGCCGCTCCAGCTTGCTGCGGGTGTAGCTTTCCATGAAATAGCCGCGATGGTCGCCGTGTACGACCGGTTCCAGCAAAAAGACGCCGGGCAGCTTGGTTTCGAGCCTAACCATGCTTTCCTCCCCTTTCCCTATCGGTTCTTATCCCGGCTCCGCATCCGGGGAGGACAGCCGTTCACCGGCTTCCCGGAGCGATTCGAACGTGCCCGCATCGGTCCACCAGCCGGTTAACACGCCATAGGTCAGCGCGCCCTCCGCCGCGTACCGGTTGTTCACATCGGTAATCTCCAGCTCTCCGCGCAGAGACGGACGGATGCCGCGGATCGCCCCGAATACCGCCGAGTCGTACAAATAGACTCCGGTCACGCAGTAGTCCGATTGCGGGTCGGACGGCTTCTCCTCGATCCGGGTAATGGTGTCATTCGCCAAAACAGGCACCCCGTACCGGTTCAATTCGTCCGTTTCCTTAAGCAGCACCATGGCCGTCCCCGGCTCCTGCTTCGCAAACCGGTCCGAAAACGGCCGCAGATCGTCCTCGAACAGGTTATCGCCCAGCAGAACGACCATCTTCTCGCCTTCGGAGACGAATCCTTCGGCCAAGGCGAGTCCTTGGGCGATTCCCCCGGCCTCCTCCTGGACCCGGTAGGTCAGCCGCACGCCCCACCGCTTGCCGCCTCCCAGATAGTCGAGAAACAGCCCGGCGGACTGCTTGCCGATGACGACCAGAATATCCCCGATCCCGGCCGAGGCCAGCTTGCGGACCGCATGCTCGATCATCGGAACTTTTCCCGCCGGCAGCAAATGTTTGTTCACGATTTTCGTCAGAGGGGCGAGACGCGTCCCGGTGCCCCCGGCCAAAATAACGCCTTTCACCGGCTTCCCATCCTTTCCGGCCGGCCGCAGCCGGCTGCCGATTATATGAACTGTTTGGGATCGACTCCCCATTTCTCGATAAATTTGCGGTAGTTCGTCTCGACCAGCCGGTCCATCCGATCCTGGCCCTGCTTGCGGAAGCTGGCGCTGCCGTGATGGTGAACGACCGTATCTCCGGCCATCAGGAGGCGGTAGCCTTCCAGCCTGGCCCGGTAACAGTAATCGTCATCCTCGTAATGACCCGGCGAGAACCGTTCGTCGAGCAGTCCGATCCGGTCCATCAAGTCCCTACGGAACATGAAGCAAAGGCCGACTAGCCGTGTGACCTCTTCCCACTTCCGCCCGTCCGACCGGTTCATCGTCTCGGCCATCCGGTGGAATTCGTCCAGAGAATCGTAGTACAACTCCATCTGCTGTCTGCCGCTCGCGTAGTTGGTGCGGGGGCCTACGATTCCCGTCTTCCGGTCGCTGTACAAACATTTGAGCAGGTTGGATAACCAGTTATGCGTGACGACGACGTCGTTGTTCAGCAGCAGCAGCTCGGTACCGCTTGCCGCGAGCAATCCCATGTTGCATGCCTCCGGAAAGCCCCGGTTCATCGGCAGGGAGACGAGCGTAACCGGCTTTTGCAAGCAGTACTCGAGCGTCCCGTCCGTCGAGCCGTTGTCCACGACGACGATCTCATACGGGGTGTCCGTATAAGTTTCGATCGCCGCTATACATTCGCGCAGCAGTCCGAGCTCGTTATAGGTGGGGATGACGATGCTGGTCATACTCATGACGAGACCCTCCCGAGCACGCTGCGGTTGCGTATATCGTCAGCGGAAGACAGCCTCGGTCCTTCCGTGCGAAGCAAGTACGAGAGCGCCTCCAGATGATCGCCGACGATCAGATGGGCTACCGGATTGTCGTGACCGGAGTTTTTTGCGCGTACCCGGTTTTTCGAGATGACGTCCACACTCATCGCACAGCCGACTTTGAGTCCGCTGCGGACCGCTATCGACTGGGCTTTCGGCGGTACCATCAAGTTGGCGAAGCCGATCGTCTCCAGCGCTTGCCGCGACAAGGCGTGCGGTACCGCCGTCATCGAGTTCGCTTCCAGGTCGGCCCGCCCGAGCGACCGGTTCAGCATCTCCTTCACAACCGATACCGGATCCCGGTTCGCGAATACGTCGATATAAGGAGAGATGTCGTTCAGCGCCACATCCGTTCCTTGATCCACCGCATCGATAAAAGGGACCAGATGTTCCGCAAATACCGGAAAATCGCCGTCTAGAAACAACAGGATATCCGAACGCGTCAGCTTCGCCCCGACCGCCCGGCCGACGTCGTGTCCGAGCGGACGCATGAAGTGAACGACGATGCCGCCGCTTAAGGTGCGCGCGCTCCAAAACGTCCGGTCGGTCGAGCCGTTAACGACGATAACGATCTCGCTTAGCGGCAGCCTGCCGAGCTGATCCAGCACGGCAGGCAGCGCTTTTTCCTCATTCATCGCGGTTACGACGGCTCCGATCGTCTTCCGCGTAGGGACGAGCACCGGATTGTTCAGCCGGATTCCCTTTCCGCTTTCGAACCCCTGGACGAAATGCCGGACGATATCATGATAAGCCGTCCAGGACGCCGCCTGGACATGAGCCGATTCTCTCCAGTCGTTCCAGCAGCTGTTGATCGCTTGAGCCCGGCTGACGCCGTCTACCTCGGGCAATAACGCGGCAGACTTCCCGGCCTCGAAAGCTCTGCCGGCAAGCTGCGCCGTCCCCGCTGCACGAATTTGTCCGTCGGGGGCTCCCTGCTGCCGGAAGCCCCTTCTTCTTCTGCCTTTGATCGGCCGTCCGACCGTGCGAAATCTTCTTATAGGCCGGCCGCGCGTTCGGCCGGTTATTCGGTGTTGACGTTTTCGCAATCGACCCATGCCTTCACCTCACGATTTCCCTGACCCGCATCAGGTCGGGCATATTGCCCCGTTCATTCGTCGATCGGATATACCAGTCCATCGCTTCGAGGTGGTCTCCTATTATCAATTGCTCGAGCGGGTCTCCCCCCGTCTTCTGCCGTCTTCTGCGGATCGGGTTCGGCCTGCCCACATCGATATAATGGACGGCTCGGACATCCAGCCCCCGGCATATTCCGATCGCTTGGGCTTTAGGCGGAACCGCAAGCTCCTCGAAGCCGATCGTCTCGATCGCCCTCCGGCTTAAGGCGTGAGGGATCGTCGTCATCGAAGCGCCCTTCAGGTCCGGCCGCGATAAAGCGATATTCATGGCGTGCTTGGCAAGTACGACTCCGTGCACGTTCCGTTTGCCCGTCGGTCCCATATAGCTGTTAAGCGCAATATCGACCCCGTTCTCCACCGCCTTGATCAGCGGCATCAGGTCTTTAGCGGGAATGACGATATCCCCGTCGGTAAAAAGCACGATTTTCCCCTTCGCTTCTTTGGCTCCGATGCTTCTGCCTACGTCGTGGCCGAGCGCTTCCGGATACGTAATAACGCGCGCTCCAAGCGATTCCGCCAATTGCCGTGTTCCGTCCGTCGTACCGTTGGCCACGACGATAACTTCAGTGTTCCGGTGAACGCGGAACGCCTGACGTATGACGCGTCCGATCGTCCTCCGTTCATTCACGACCGGGATGACGACCGATACGGCTGGATATCCGGAGTAATCTTGTTGTCCCGGCTCTGCGCCGGATTGTCCGGACCGGTCACGCAAGCCAGGCCTGACCGTTGTGCGGCGGGAATGGAGACGGCCGGCGGCCGCCCCCCTCCGGTGTAAGCGAGTGTTTATTCTCCTTTTTTTGCCGGCTCGCGGCTTCAACATCATTCACCTCCGATTTCTGGAAAAGCGTATGGGACAGCGGCTTCCTCCGCCTGTACGAATCGCTTCCGCCGCAGCTTGCCCGGCTTCGCGCCGCCAAGCCGCTTATGGTTGCTTTTCTTACGAGTCATTCTATGAAAATCCGCATTCGACGAAAGGGCACCTGCCGATTGTCCGATAAAAAGGGCTTTAGCAGCCGCAAAAACGGCTCATACATAATCAATAAACGAGCCGGCACGGTTTATGTACATCTGCCCAAAACAGGACAAAGCCCCCTTTGCTCCGCAAGCGGAGTAAGGGGGCTGCCGTATGTCGGCTTCAGCCGATTGATCGGCCGGCCTGACGCTGCGCGAACACAAGCGCTTAAACGCCGGCTCCGATCGCAATCCAATTTATCAACCCTTGGGGCTCCGGAGTAAACTTCGTCCGCACGACCTCTACCGTCGCGCACCTTTCGGTTTTCGCTTTTAATACCGGGTAGCAGGCTGAATGGTTCGTCATCGCTACGAGCACGTAGCCGGTATCGGCGAACGGCTCCTCGAACACAACTTCGATAAACACGGTCTCATCATGCACGGCGAACCGGAATGGAGCGGCTCCGAACTGCTGCAGCGCCCTTCCTGTCCGTCCGGTCGTCTGCACGGCTGCGAAATCGAGCTTGCTTGCCGGAATCGCCCCGTCGGCGATATGCTCGGAGCTTACCGAACCTTCGGTCAGCTTGCTTGAAGTGACCGATCCGTCCGCGAGTTTGCCCGAGGTGACCGAATCGTCCGCCAGCTTCTCGGACGTTACCGCTCCTTCCGCAACTTTATCCGTTGTGACCGCGCCGTCCGCGAGCTTCTCGGACGTAACCGCATATTCCGCCAAATGTCCGGAGGCTACCGCCCCGCTTCTCAACCTGGCGACGGAAGACTCCTCCTGGGAAGGGTCGCGCATCGGCCAGGCGATGCCTTCGAGATGATGCGGCTTGATCGCGCCGGCTTCGATATGGTGGCTTTGAATCGTTCCCGGGCGGATATGAATCCCCTCTACGCTGTCCGACGCAAGGATCGCGCCGGTCACCGACCGCGAAGCCATCTTCTCGGAGGTTACCGCCAGGTTGGCGAGCTGCTCCGTCGTCACGCTTTCCGCCGCCAGCTTCTCGGAGGTGACCGACGCACTTTGCAGTTTACCGCCGGCTATGCTGCCGTCGGGCAGCCGCTCGGCGATCCACCCCACTTGATCCAGATGCTCTTCCTTGACCGATCCCGGCTCGAGATGCCGGCTCTGAACCGCACCTTCGCGCAGATGGCCGCTGTCGATGCTGTCGGCCGACAGAGCGGAACCGGTGATAGAGCCGGGTGCCAGCTTGGCGGAAGAAATGGAGCCGTCTACGAGCCGCTCCGTATCGATCGCTTCGAACGCCAGCTTCTCCCACGTCACCGCTCCGTCCGCCAGTTGCTGACCGCTTACGCTGCCGGCTGCCAGATGCTCCGTCCCGACGCTCCCGGCCGCGAGCTGCTCCGCTCCTATGGAACCCGCTTGAAGGTGAGCGGGCCGGATCGCCTCCGGGCCGATGTGGTAGCTCTGGACCGCGCCCGGACGTATATGCCCGCTGACGACGCTGCCGGCTGCCAGATTGGCCGTGGTTACCGACTGATCGGCCAGTTTGGCCGAGGTGACCGAACCGTCCGCGAGCCGGTCGGTATCGATCGCCTCGAACGCCAGTTTCTCCCACGTCACCGCACCGTCCGCCAGTTGCTGCCCGCCTACGCTGCCGGCCGTCAGGTGCTCCGTCCGGATGCTCTCGGCCGCCAAATGCTCCGCTTCTACGGAGCCGGCCTGCAGATGAGCCGACTGCACTGCTTCCGGGCCGATATGGACGCTTTGAACCGTGCCCGGACGAATATGCCCGCTGACGACGCTGCCGGCTGCCAGATTGGCCGTGGTTACCGACTGATCTGCCAATTTGGCCGAGGTGACCGAACCGTCCGCGAGCCGCTCCGTATCGATCGCCTCGAACGCCAGCTTCTCCCACGTCACCGCACCGTCCGCCAGTTGCTGCCCGCCTACGCTGCCGGCCGTCAGATGCTCCGTCCGGATGCTCTCGGCCGCCAAATGCTCTGCTTCTACGGAGCCGGCCTGCAGATGAGCCGACTGCACCGATTCCGGGCCGATATGGATGCTTTGAACCGTGCCCGGGCGAATATGCCCGCTGACGACGCTGCCGGCTGCCAGATTGGCCGTGGTTACCGACTGATCTGCCAGTTTGGCCGAGGTAACCGAACCGTCCGCGAGCCGGTCGGTATCGATCGCCTCGAACGCCAGCTTCTCCCACGTCACCGCACCGTCCGCCAGTTGCTGCCCGCCTACGCTGCCGGCCGTCAGATGCTGCCGGCCGACGCTGCCTTCCGCGAGCTGCTCTGCTCCTATGGAACCGGCTTGCAACTGCTCTCGGCCGATCGCGTTTTTACGGATATGCAGCCCTTGTACCGCTCCTAGCTGAATATGGCTGCCTTCGATGCTGCCGCCGGCCAGAACCGTACCGGATAACGATCCGGGTGCCAGCTTCTTTAACGTGACAGAGCCGTCTGCCAGCTTGTCGGCCGTTACGCTGCCTGGCGCCAGCTTCTCCTCGGTCACTGCGCCCGCCGCCAGCTTCTCCGCGCTGACCGCATCCGCTGCGAGCTTCGCTCCTGTCACCGCTTCATCCTGCAGCATCGAGGAGGTGATCGCATTTTCCTGAATATGCTCCTCGGCCACCGCACCGTCGGCCAGATGGCAGGACTGAACCGATTCGTTCAGCAGATGTCCTCCGCTTACCGACTCGAATGCCAGCTTCTCTCCCGTCACGGCACCGTCTACCAGGTGGTCCTGGCCGATGGAGCCGGCCGCGACCTTGTCGCCGCTAACGCTGCCCGGCGCCAGATGCTCCGTACGCAGCACGCCCGGCTCGATGTGGTATCCTTTGACCGCGGCGGCCTGCAGATGGTAGCCCCGAAGCGCTTCCGCCTGGATATGCTCGCTTCGGACGCTTTCCGCAGCCAGCTTCTCCGACGTTACAGCACGTGCGGCCAGCTTTTCTTCCGTAACGGCCCCCTGCTGCAGTTTCGCCGGAGAGACGGCCTGGTCTTGCAAATGCGACTCGGCTACCGACTGGGAGGCTAGATGCCGGGAACGTACCGATTCACCCGCCAGGTGAACGGCCTGCACGACACCCGGGCCGATTTTCCCCTGAGTAACCGCACCATCCGCCAAATGCCCTTCCGTAATCGCCGCCGATTGGATACTGCCCCCTGCAACGCTGTCCGGCGACAAATGCTCGGCGGTGATCGCACCGGCTTCCAGATGAGCCGCCCGGATAATGCCGGACTTCAAGTGGTAGCTTTGAATCGTTTCGTTTTTCAAATGTTTGCCGGCAATCGTTTCGTCCGCCACTTTGTCGCTCGTTACCGATTGCGGGGCCAAATGATCCGAGTTCACCGAACCGGACGCCAGCTTCTCGGACGTCACAGCTCCGTCTTGAAGCGCATCCTCGGAGACGCTGCCAGCGCTAAGATGCAAAGCTCCGACGGCACCGTTCCCCAGATGCGCCGCTTCGACGGCGCCTTCGCTAATGTGGTTCGGCAGGATCGCACCCGTCTTCAGATGGGTACTCTCGATACTGCCTGCCGACAAGTGGCGGGCCGAAATCGCTCCCTCCGCCACATGCGATCCGACAACGCTGTTATTTGCCAGATGGCGCGATACGATCGTACCTTCATGAACATGCTCGGAGACGATCGCCCGTTTGCCGATATGGCGGCCCGTGACCGCCCCTTGGGCCAGATGGGTTGAGCCGACGCTCCCCTCGGCCAGCAGCTCCGGCGTAATCGAACCGGCTACGATATGGCGCGACTCCACCGAGGAAGCGGCCAGCTTGCCGCCGGTTATGCTATCCGGCGCGAGTTTGGCCGCGGTCACCGAGCCGTCGGCCAGCTTCGCTTCCGTGACCGCTTCGCTGCGAATTGTCTCGGAGGCAACCGAACCGGCGCTCAAATGCTCTTGGCTGACCGAGTCCGCAGCCAGATGTTCGCCAAGCACCGCTCCTTGCGTCAAATGCTCCGACGTAACGGCATTGTCCGCCAGGTGCGCACCACGAACCGCTCCGGGCGCCAGCTTCGACGCTGTTACGCTGGCATCCGCCAGCTTCGATGAGGTCACCGCCAGGTCGGTCATTTTGTCCGTGGACACCGTCTCGGGGGCGAGCTTCGACGTCGTAACCGCGTGGTCCACGATATGGTGCGTGTACACCGTTCCCTGAACAAGATGGTTGCGCGTTATTGAACCTAGCGCGATTTTGTTCCACGTGACCGCATAATCCTGAATCGAATCGTTGCCGATCGACATTTTCTGAAAATGTTCCGTGCCGATCGCACCCGCTCCGATATGCTGCGATTTCACCGCGCCTTCGGCAAGCGTCTCTTCGTTCACCGCTCCGGGCGCCAGCTTGCCGGAGGTGACCGAGCCATCCGCCAGCTTCTCCCCGGTTACCGCTCCGTCGCGCAGCTTGCCGGTCGTCACGCTGCCGGTCGCCAGCTCCGTCTCGCCGACCGCTTCCTCCTCCAGCTCGTCGGAGCCGACTGTGCCGGGGGAGAGATGACGCCGGTCGATGGCCCGCTCGGCGATGACTCTGCCGGAAACGGCGCCAGACGCCAGCTTCGGCTCCGTCACGGCACCGTTCTCCAGCTTAGACGTGCTAACGGCTGCGTCGGACAGCCCGGCTCCGGTTACGGCCTGCGATGCCAGCTTTCCTGTTGTTACCGCTCCGTCGGCCAGATGCTCTTCCAGTACGGACTGCGGCTTCAGGTGCGACGATTGGACCGACTGAGGCTGCAGATGCTGCGATTCTACGGATTCGCTTGCCAGCTTGTTGGACGTTACCGCTTGCGGCTTCAGTTGGGCGGTTCCTACGGATTCCTCGGCCAAATGAACGGTCTGGACGCTGCTTTCCGCTAGATGCTCCGCGGCCACCGCCCCAGCCGCCAAATGCTCCCCCAATACCGATCCTTTCTGGAGATGGATGGAGTCGATACTCGCTTCCCCGATCTTCTCCCCGGTAACGGCTCCATCCCGCAGCTTCTCCGTCAGAACGGCTCCGTCGGCGATTTTGGCCGAGTTTACCGAACCGTTGGCCAGATTGCTGGACAATACCGCACCGCTTTTTATTTTCTCGCTGACGATCGACTGGTCCTGAATCAGGTCGGTGGAGATGCACTGTACGTGCAGATGCTTCGCCTCGATGGAGCCTTCGGCGATTTTCATCGAATCGATCGTTTTGTCAGCCAGCTTCTCGGACGTAATGCTGTTGTCGATCAGCTTCTCCCCGGATATCGATCTCGGCTTCAGCTTCTTGCCGGATATCGTCCCGTGGACGATATGCCGGTCCTCGATCGAAGCCAGGGCGATTTTATTCGCCGTTACGCTTCCTTCGGCCAGCTTGGTGTTATCGACCGCGTAATCCGCGATGGAATCGCGCCCGATGCTGTTCGGCTTCAGCTTCGATCCGTCGATCGCGCGGCTGGCGATCTTCTCGTTCGTAATCGCTTCGTCGACGATATCGTCGGTATAGACGACAGCCACATTTTCGTGCTGGGCGCGTTCGAATAAGAGCAGCACCGGGGATATATCCGTCGGCTCCTCGAACAGCTCCACCTTCTGGATCGTTTTGTCGGCAGGACTTCCGCCCGCAGTTGCTGCCGGCTCTTGAACGGCAGGCTTCTCCGGAACGGGCTTTTCTGAAACGGGCTTTTCCGCGGCGGCTTTGTCCGGGGCGGGTGCTTCCGCCGCAGGCGCTGCCGCGATCCGGGCTACATTGGCTTCCGGTTCGGGAGCACGGTCGGCTTCTTTACGTTCCGTAGCCTCCGGTCCGCTTTCGTTACGTTTGGGTCGCGGCGCTTTTTGCGTTTTATCGTCGTCCAGCCAGCTTAGCTCATTCATCTTGGAGTTGTAGATCCGCTGTCCGGATTGTTTTTTGGCCCGCGATCCGTCATTCGGTTTGTTCCTTTTCATCCGGGTCACCTTTCTTCTTCCAGGAGTAGTCATCTGTAACATATGCACCGATATGGGCACAGGTCACATTCGCCCGGCGATTTAGATAAGCGCCCAGCTTCCCGGACCGCATCCGGAAGGGGTGGAACGTTATACGAGGGAAGGCGCGTGTCCCGGTTTCCGGGCCGAATCGGCTTGTCGGCCTTCATAGCGCCGCCTATCAGGCTATCTTCCTATTTTTGCAAGAATTACGCCCGTAACTAGAACCAAACCTTCTGGACGAGTATACATTAATATCGAATCAGATAGAGGGGAGGAAAAACGAAGATGTCTGATCAAACAAAAGTGTCCGATTTTGTGTTCGGTTGGAATCCTTCCTTTGGGGCATGCAATCCCCATCGTTCTGGCGGTGCCCATCATTCCCAGGGCCATCGTACCGGCGGCGCTCACCATTCGCACGGCAAGCGTACGGGCGGCGATCGCACGCTCGGCAGCCGCACCGGCGGCGCCCATCACTCTCATGGCCAGCATGCCGGAGAAGAGCATCATTCCCACGGCCGGCGCACCGAAGGCGCCCATCATAGTTTCGGCAGCTTGACCGGAGGCCACCGCACCCACGGCAAACGGAAAGCGAGCCCCAAAAAGTGCTGCAAGCCGTGCCGGAAAGTTGTCAGACGCCCTGTCAAAAAGAAAAAACGCTGCTAGACGGGCTTCACTCTTCCAAGCACGCATGCAGAGCTTGGACCAGGTGCCAGCCGCGTCATCCAGCAACCGATAACCGGGCATATGCCGTCGCACGCCACGTATCCTCCGCATAAAGTATCCCACAACAGCCTACCTGATCAGGTAGGCTGTTGCTTATCAGGAAAGGCGGACCGGATGTTATGGCATTGCCCGTGTACAAGTTCGACCTAGGCGCTTACGAAACGAAAATGATGAAGAAACATATATGGGACGGCACCTTCGTTAACGCCCGCCTTCATTTCAAAGGGAAGCCGTTTGCGGTCCGTATCCGGTATCGCGGCGGACATACGCGCAACTACCCGAAAAAATCGTACGAGGTCCGGATCGGCGATATTACGTATCATTTTAATGCCGAATATGACGATCCTTCGATGATGCGCAACGCAATGTCTTTTCATTTTTTTCAAACGATCGGGGTGCCGAGCCCGTTAACCCGCCACTGCGAGCTATATATAAACGGTGTTAACGAAGGCGTCTACCTGCTGATCGAAGCGGTTAACCGCAAGTTTTTCCGGCGCAGGAAAATCAAGGTCCGCTCGCTCGTGTACGCCGACAACGACAGCGCCAACTTCTCCTTGATCAGTCCGGACACCCGCAAGAGGAAGCGCACGCTGTTCGAAGGATACCGGCTCGTCATCGGCTCCGACGCCGACCGTACGAAACTGAAACGGTTCGTGCACAACATCAACAAGCTCCAAAAAAGCCGCCCGGCGTATCTGAAGCGCAGGCTGGATTCCGACAATTACTTGCGCTGGCTCGCCGGTGCCGTGCTGACGGGCAATTATGACGGCTTCGACCAAAACTATGCCTTGTACGAACATGCGCCTACCGGCAAATATCGCATCATTCCGTGGGACTACGAAGGGACTTGGGGGAGGAATTGTTACGGAGAGCGCTGCTCCGCCAACTTGGTGCGGATCACGGGCTACAACCAGCTGACCGAAGCGCTGCTCGAACAAAAGCCCGTCCGCAGCCGGTACCGCGAGCTGCTCGAACAGCTAATGAGCACCTCCTTTACGACAACCCGGATTATGCCGGTCGTCGAAAATATGCATCAACGCATCTCTTCCTATATGTATCGCGACAGCAACCGGAAGTGGCCCTACCGGACCTTCGCCTCCGAGCCGGACGTATTCCGCAGCTACATTCAGGAACGCCGGGAGATTGTGCTGAAGGAGCTGGAGAAGTTGTAGAGTAATAAGTACGCGGCTGGCGGGGGGCGGCGGTGGGGCTTCTGGCTTGGAAAGCTGCTTCGGCGGGGTTCGGCGGTGGACTTTCTCGGCGATCTGGCTTGCCAGCGGAAGTTTTACTTCCGTTATCTCGCGTATGCAGCCGTCTGTGGGGGGTTAGCGGAACAATTGCTGCCGCTATTTGCAGCTAATCGGGCTAATTCTCGTCAAATCAAGAGATTAGCGGAAACGAATCTTCCTCTATCGAACGATCATCCTCTCAATCGGAGTCTTAGAGGAACTCAAAAAGCGCTCCGGCTCTATGGAAGTCCGCTGCGCTTTTCTTGGTTTCTTCCGCTTTCTATCGCCGTCTTTCACGCGACCCGCTCCGGCTCGCCGGCGGTTCGATCCGGACGAACCCGATCCGGCAACCGTCTCTCTTCCGGGCCGCGCTCCCGGGTATGAGCCGCAACCGGCGCGGGAGCCCTCACGTCTTGGGGCCGTCCAGCTTCCGGTACAGCTCGAGCAACCGGTCGGCCGAATGCTCCCATGTGAACCGTTCGCGCACGCGGCTCAGGCCGTTCTCGCCCAGCTTTTGCGCATAACCGGGATCGGCGAGCACCGAGCAGATATTCTCTGCGAGTCCTACCGAGATATGGGCAGACGTAACGAGAAGTCCGGATTGCTCGTGCTGGATAATCTCGGTCATGCCTCCGACGGCGGTGGCGACAACCGGCACTCCGGACGCCATCGCTTCTACGTTGACAAGGCCGAACGCCTCCTGCCTCGCGGAAGGAACGACGACGACGTCAGCCAGCCGGAACCAGTCGGCGATTTCGCCATGCGGCACGAACGGGACGAAGCGGACGTTCGATTTGATGATCGACGCCATCTTGTGAAGCTTGCGCACATACGCCGTCTTCCGGTTGGAGCCGTAATAAGCTCCGCCGACGAGCAGCAAAACCGCATCCGGCTCGAGCGCGGTAATGGCGGGCATGGCCGCGAGCAGATGGTGGACGCCCTTTTTAGGAATGAAGCGGCCGACATACAGCACGATTTTTTTCCCTGCCAGTCCGAGCTTCTCCAGCATCTCCTCCCGTTTGCCGCGCTCCCCTTCGGTCCACTTGGAGACGAACCGGCCGGTATCGACTCCCAGATGGTTCACGACTATTTTCGAGTCCGAGGACGGGTCCATGGCGGCGACCTTGTCTTTGAGAAACTGGCTGTTTACCACGATCGCATCCACAGCTCTCAGGCAGGCTCGCAGCGACGGCAAGCTGATATGCGGTCTGGAAATAAAAACGGTGGAATGAAGCGACAGGACGACAGGTTTTTGCGGGAACAGCCGCTTTACGTATTTCGCATACCTCGGCCGGTTTTCCACCTGAATGACGTCCGGCTGCTCGCGCTTCAGCGCCAGGCAAATGTGACGGATATACGGTTTGGCGGCTGTACGTACGAAAAGAATCTCCTGGATCGTCTCGCGGGCCGGCCGCTTCCCCATTTTTTTGCCGAATATCCAAACGTCCGACTGCTGCTTCAGGCGTTCTCCGATCTGCATGACAGTAAGCTCGACCGAGCTACTCTTGCCTGACGGGATGACGAATGATCCGGGTGTAACGATCGCGACGCGTAACCGGGACACGTCCCCCACCTCCTTCTGCGATTGCACGTACGGGGATGTTCCGTACAGCTGATTTGGAATACGATCGAATTTACGTCGTGCGGCCGCGGGCAGCGTTAAGCACGAATCGTAACGGGCGTCCCGACGCCTACTTGGCGGGCCAGCTCGAGAACGTCCCGGTTGTACATGCGGATGCAGCCCTTCGACACTTGGCCGCCGATGGAGGAAGGATCGTTCGTTCCGTGGATACCGTAATGTTTGCGGGAAAGCCCCAGCCAATAAGCGCCGTAAGGGCCGCCCGGATTAGGCTCCTTGTTGATTATCTTGTATTCGCCGGTGGGAGTGGTTGTCAGCATCTTCCCGATTCCGACGGGATACGTGCGTATGACGATATCGTTCTCCAGAAGATGAAGCTTCCGGTCGGACAAATCGACGATAATTCGGAGCGACGGCATATGGCATCCCTCCTGCCGGACTGATGGTGCGGCCGAACCAAGCGGGTTACCCGCCTATCGGACTCTATACTATATGCAGACATTTCGCGGGCTGACATCGGGGAAACGCGCTCTCCCCGTCCTTTCTTGCCTAACCGCAAAAAACCGACCGGCGGATAAACGCTTCCGCCAATCGGTTTGCTGTCCGGACAGCCGCTTCATCCGTCCTTTTTCCAGGAGACGAACAAAAGCAGCGCATACGAAATAACGATAATCGAGCCGGTCCACAGCCAGGCCAGCGTCATATTGCCGCTCTCGACCGCTACATAGATGGCTGTCGGAACCGTCTGTGTCCGTCCGGGGATATTGCCCGCAATCATCAGCGTCGCCCCGAACTCCCCGAGCCCGCGGGCAAAGCCGAGCACGAAGGCGGTCACCAGGGCGCGCCGGGCAAGCGGCAGCGTGATGTACCAGAATACGTGCCATTCTCCGCCGCCCATCGAACGCGCCGCATCCTCCAGATCCGGATCGACCGAGGCGAAGCCGGTTTTCATCGTCTGATAAACGAGCGGGAAGGCTACGACGCAAGCGGCGATTACCGCCGCCTGCCAAGTGAATACGATCGTCTGATCGAACAGCCATTCCGCCATGCGACCCAGCCAGCTTCTTCGGCCGAGACCGAGAAGCAGCACGAATCCGACAACAGTGGGCGGAAGCACCAGAGGCAGCAGAAGCAGCGTCTCCACCGCCGTTTTGCCGGGGAACCGGGCACGGCTCATCCCCTTCGCAACCGCGGCCGCTGCGAAAAATACGAAGACGCCGGAGAGGAGCGACACTTGCAGCGACAGGACGATCGGTGCGAGAAACTGCTCCTGCGATAGACCGCTCATGTTCCGGGGGCGGCTGGGCTGAATCCGTATTTGCTGAAAATGTCAGCCGCTTCCTTCGTCTGCAAAAACCGGAACAGCTCCCGGCTTAACTCCGGATGCCGGGTTGTTTTGACGACTCCTGCCGGGTACAGGGCGGGCGTATAGGTCGAGGGATCGACGGTGAAGGCGACCTTCACCTTCTGCGAGGACATCGCGTCCGTTTTGTAGACGAAGCCCGCGTCGGCATTGCCGGTCTCGACATAGGAGAGCACCTGGCGCACATCCTTGGCCTGAACGAGCTTCGGCTCCAGCACCTCCCACAGCTTCGCGAAGGTGAGCGCTTCCTTGGCGTAGCTTCCCGCCGGCACGCTTTCGGGAATGCCGATGGCGATCCGTTTGACCTTGGACGCCGCCAGATCGACCGCGGCGCGCCACTCCCCTTTGTCGTCATTCGGCACGACCACCACTAGCTCATTGCGCAAAATCGCCTGCTGGTTATTCTCGTCGATCAACTGTTTATCGAGCAGCGTCTGCATGTTTTTCACGGCCGCAGACAGAAACAGATCCGCCGGCGCCCCCTGCTCGATCTGCTGCTGCAGCGCTCCGGAAGCGCCGAAATTAAACGTCAGCTTGACTGCCGGATGGCTGCGTTCATACACGTTCTTAAGCTCGTTCAGCGCATCGGTCAGGCTGGCCGCCGCCGATACGAGCAGTTCCGTCTGCTGCTTGGCCGGCTCGCCGCCCGCGCCGCTTTCCTTCGCGGATTCCGGGCCGCAGCCGGCAGTATACGCGGCCAGCAATCCTGTCAGCAGGAGAGCTGCCGTTAGACGCCAGCTTCGACTTTTCCTATTCTCGCTTTTCCAAAACCTTGCCATGCGCAGAACCTCCGGCTGTAATATAGCGAATAGCTACATCTTACCATCACGCCGCCGGATGCACTAGAAAACAATGATAGAGCGATATTCGCCAGGATCGGACCGAAGTGCAAGAATTGGTTTAACAATTAAGGGACGATAACTCCGTTATGAAGATTTTGCGTTTGCGTCACAGTTCCGGATATAACCGCAAAATAGGCGGATACGGCTCCCTGCACCAGATTTTGATGAACGGACAGATTTCCTAATATACTAGCACCCGTCCGCATAAAATTTTCCGCTGCAGTCGATCCCGAAATTCGAACGACATTACCCGTTGAAGCAACATTGCTCAACTTCTCGAAATAGAAACACCAAAATTTCAAGTTATCCGGTTCGATCGTCGTACGCATCAGATTGTTCGAGACGATAAGATCGGCGTTATAATCCGGATATCCGGTCTCTCCGTTATTAAAGCCTTGGAAAATAATAAATATTTTTTTCGTATCGAACAATTCGTTATTCGTAATGACGGCACCGACCTTGCAATCACTGCAATATATCGCGCGATCGTTATTCTTGAGAATATTATGCGATATAACCGCATTTTCGAAATGCTGGACCAGCACGCCGTAAGACGCGGTTCCCGGCTCTGCAATCACCTCTACGGAATTCCCCGTCACCAGGACATCTTTTATTTTTCCCACCGGGGCCGGAGAGAAGGCCGCATTGGAACCGATAACCTCGATCCCGTTCCCGTAAATCTTTTTAATTATATTGTTAGATATGGTGTATTTGTCGTATATTCCGAAGTACGTCCCTCTTCCAATCGATATGCCGAACGATTTGATTATGGATTTCTCATTGATGAGGGCACCTTCAATACAATTATTTGTGACGATGCAATTCCGCGAATTGGTTTTCCCCTTGATCGCAGCATAGTAGGAGTCGACGAAACGATTTCCGTCAATAAGCAGTTTTTCGCAGGATGCATAAAAATCGATTACGCCGATCGGGCCGACTCCCGTCGTCGTTTGACGGCCGTAATGTTTAAAAAGATTATTGCGAATGACCAGACTGGAAAATACCTCGACCGCGATGTCTGCCGTAGTGATCGTAATAGCCCCGAGTCCATACATCGAAATGGGCTCGTTTTTAATGAACGTGTTATCCGATACGATGCCGTTGCAGTTGCCGCTGATGGCAATCACGCTAGTGTCCAAATGGCCCGGGGCGTTTTCGTATCCTTTCTCGAAATAGTTGTCTTCGATCTTGACAAGCAACGATTGATCGACGTCCGCTTTGTCCGCATCGTCATAACCGATTAAAAAGATGGCATTCGAAGGCGTATTTAAAAATTTGCACTTCCGTACGGAGAGAAAAGACTTGTCGTTGACGTAAGCACGATCCCGGGCCGACCAGTATACGATGCGATAATACAGCCGATTCAGTTGATCCGGCGCAATTTGATTGTCCTTATTCCCGTCAAAAATCATGTTTTCGAAAGAAACATCGATTCCGTTTGTTTGGATATCGAACATGACGGTTCTTTGTCCGAGCGAATTCTTAAACTTGATTGTCGCGCTATCGTAGCTGAGGAAACGGATTGACTTGCCGATCGTCAAAGACGTGACTATATACGTACCACTCGGGAAATAAACGGTCGAGCCTGCTGCGGCAGCGTCGATCGCCGATTGAATCGCCGCCGTGTCATCCGTCGAGCCGTCGCCTGTCGCCCCGAAACAGGTTACAAGGATTGCGTTCGGATAAGGACAACAGTCGCCGGACGCATTCCCATAGACGCTTGCGGTCACGCCGCTTCCCTGCCGGGCAAATCCTACGCCGCTGCCGAACATTAACCCTGTAACCGCGGCGGTGCTTGCCGCACCGAGCAATTTTCTCCTGCTGATTTTCACTTCGGACTCGTTTTGTTTCATAGGTCGACTCCTCCTTGATCAATGAAATCATGCGCCTTCGCTTCGAGAAGCTCTGCAGCCCGCAATCGCCTTTTTCCTCACACAAAGGCTCGATTTATTTGCCAACTTCTGCGGCAATTAACTTGTCTGCCCGTTCCGCGGCTTCTCTCAATGCGCTGTTGATATCTTTACCTGCGCTGTATTCGCCCAGAGCCGTCAGCACTTCTTTGTCCGCGATGCCTTGATACCTCGTCTTCATCGTTGGAGCCGCGAACTTCACGGGCAAGATCGCCTTCATATTTTTTCCTTTGTAGAGCGGCTGATTGACTCCGAAGTTTTGCATAACCTTGCTTTGATCCTTCAAGATCGAAGGGGTTCCGCCTTTGGCCTGCCACTCTTGAAATTCGTCCGATGTCACGTAGGCGAGCACCTGGAACGCGGCATCCCGTTTTTTGCTCATGCTCGTAATGTAGTAGTAGGCGGGGTAAGACTGCGGCCCGATTCCTGACTTATCCGGCAGGAACGGCAATTGCACCATGTCCCAGTTCATATTCCCGAAGCCCGCGCCTCCACCGCTCAACGTCATCAGCATGGCGATCGTCTGCTCCTTGAAGAACGGATTTTGCTGGTCCGGCAGCGAAAAGGTATGGTTGGGCAGCCCGTTTCCAGGGATTTTATAAAATCTGGCCATGTTTTCGAACGCCCGCACGAAGTTGTCCTGTGTAAACAGCGCTTTATTCGTTTTCGGATCGAGGTGCGGTGCGGAATACTGGTTTAAGAACATCATGTGCTGGAAAGCGAACGTCAGGCCCCGATAGTTGACTCCGCCTTCCGTGCGGGTCATTTTCTTCGCGAGATCGTACAATTCGTCCCAAGTCATCCCGTCTCTCGGGTAAGCGGTTCCAAAACGATCGAACAAATCTTTGTTGTAGAACAAGGCGCCGGAAATCGTATTCACAGGAAGCCCGTAAATTCCCCCGTTTGCCAGCTCCCGCTGAATATCGACGGTTGACGGTTCAAGCCGGGACAAGTTGTAATTGTACTTTTTTATCAAATCGCTTATATCGCTCTGCAAGCCGTACGACAGGAGCGTAGCGGGAGTGAGCCCGACGGAGCTGAGGAAAATGTCGATCGTTTGGTTGGCCGTAATCAAGTTTTGTACGGCGCCGTTCACAAATGTGATTGTATAGTTCGGGAACTTCTTGCGGATTTCGTTGCCGCCTAGCTGCTCCATGAATTGTTCCGCCGTCGCCCCGCTGGACGAGGCGAATACGAGCTCCACCTGATCTTCGGCCGCTTTCTTCGCCAGTTTCTCCGGAGTATCCTTCCCTTCCGTCTCCGCGCTGATCTCCTTGTTCCCGGTATCGCCTCCCGTCCCGTTGCCGCATGCCGCTAGGAGCATCGTAAAAGGCAACATGACGAAAAGCAGGACTAAAGTAACCGTTTTCATTTTGCTCGTTTCCCCCTATCGTTTTCTCCGTCCGGCCGGCATATGTACCGGCCGGGCAGAGTCGGATTCGTCTTCTTCAAGCCAGCGTTTCCAATTGCTCGGGTTTCACTTCGCCGAGCAGCGGCACTCCTCTTACAAGCCGTCCCAGCTCTTCTACGGCGAATTGCCCTAACCGCTTGATCCCGTTATTGACCGCGCCGGCGATATGCGGAGTTACTATGCAGTTGGGCAGACTGCGAAACGGATGGTCGGGCGCCGGAGGCTCGGGCGCCGTGACATCCAGACAAGCGAATAGACGGCCTTTTTGCAATTGTTCGACTAGCGCCGCTTCGTCCACGATTGACCCTCGCGCCGTATTGATCAGGATCGCGTCGTCTTTCATCATCAGCAGCCGCTCGTGATTGATCAAATGATACGTCGACGGTATAGATGGGGCATGAAGCGATACGACATCGCTTGCCGCCAGCAGCTCATTCAGCTCGGCCTTCACCGCTCCGATGCGGGCGATCTCCTCCGCCGTACTAAATGGATCGTAGACGAGGATGTCGACGGAAAATTGACGCAGAAGCCGAATGTAGTGCCGCCCGGCTTTCCCCGCGCCGATGACGCCGACGGTAATCCCATACAATTCGCGAACGAGCTCTCTCCCTTGTCCCCATCCCCCCTCGCGAGTAATCTGCGACAATCGCCACATATTTTTCAGCGAAGCGATTGTAAGGGCAAGCGCCGATTCCGCCACGCCGACGGCCAATGAATCGTTGCAGCTGGCCACCCGGATTCCCCGGCTCCACAGCTCCGGCGTCACGACCGGCTTTACCGTGCCGGCCGCGTGGACGACTGCCCGGAGGCGCGGAGCCCGGTCCAATATCTCTTTTGTTAATGGGGTGCAGCCCCAAGACGTTACGGCCAGATCCGCCCCGGCGATAGTATCTTTGAGCGTTTCCGGAGAAGGCATGCCTTCCGTTCGATTATAGATAACATCGCCAATCGACTCGAGCTGTTTGCGATGAGTTGCGTCAAACAATTTTCGTTGTACGACCAGGTCCGGCAGTATGGCGATTTTCAGTTCCACCGTATTCTCTCCTCCACCGTGAAGCTTATCGTCCCCGCTCCGCTGCAAGCTGTATGCGCTAGAACTCCGCCAAGCATTACGATTTGAAATCCGTATTTACCAGCTTAAATCGGTTTCCCTTCTATCGCTCACAGCGCCTGCTCTAAACCCATTTCTTCCAGCAAGGCGGGCAAACGCCGCTGCCACCTGTCCTTCGCCGACAAATCGAACAGTCGTTGTCCCGTCTGCCGCATAGCCATCACCGCCGCGATCCAGGCGTTCGTCCAGCCCGATTCCACGCACCAGGCTCCCCAGCCGAGATCGGCCGAGCTTCCCCAATATTCCCATAAACGGTAGTCGAAGCTGCGCATCCAGGCGCCGTGCAAATACGGATGCTTGTCGGAGCTTAACTGAATCCGGCATAAAAAATCGGCCAGCCGATCTTCCGCCGTCTTAAGCTGCTCGTTTACCTCCGCCGCTTCATGAAAGCCGAGAAAGGCGAAATTCGCCGTATACAGCAGATCGCACACCGGATCGCCGTCGTTCTGGAGAAGAGCAGCCTCTCCCGTTCCGTAAGCTTCGTTGGATTGGGGCGGAGGATACTTGCCGTTCTCAAGCGCTCCGATCTTCTCCGCAATGGCACCACACGGCTGCATCTGCCGCAGCAGCTCGCCGCTCATCCGCTCGAGCCAGCCTCGATGCTCGGGCGTATCTTCGACGCTTACCAGAAACGATAACGGAAGCAGCATTCTGGCTATTTCCTGAGTAAGCCCGTTCGTCCATGTCCAGCCGTCCGGGTATGCTTCCATCGTGATCCGAATCGCTTGTTTGGCTGTCGCAAGCAGCGGCTCGTAGCCGGTTAACGCGTACCCCCAAATATAGCAGGCCCATAAGTAAGACTGGTAGTGCGGAGCGCAGCTGATAAAGTCCTCGCTCTTGTAATGCTGCCAT
Organism: Paenibacillus sp. MAH-35; assembly: GCF_058135425.1. Classification (NCBI taxonomy): domain Bacteria; kingdom Bacillati; phylum Bacillota; class Bacilli; order Caryophanales; family Paenibacillaceae; genus Paenibacillus; species Paenibacillus sp. MAH-35. Next base: position 195,668 of record NZ_JBYUPU010000001.1, on the reverse strand, counting down.
CCGCGTCCATCCGGAAACGATTCGGGATACCGTAAAAAGTTTCTGCGGAAACCGCTCGAGCCCGCTGTTCGCCAATTGGCCAACAAGCAGCGCAGCAAATGGTCATCCCACCGCTCGTCGCCGAGCAGCCGGCTGACAGCCAGCCCGGCGAGAAGCACGCGCGCATTATCATCTCCATAGAAGATCGGACCGCGGTCGTACCAATTCGCAAGCCCATATGCCGGGCTGTCCTTGCGATCGTGCAGGAAGGCGGGTGCGGACCAGACGTAATTCATGATTTGTTCGGCCGTCTTCCGCGAGGCGGGATTGCCGTTCAACACCGCATCGTAAGCGAACACCATTGCGCTCTCGGCGGCGCAATCGGCGCGGGGAGAGGAGACGAGCCGCATCTGCCGGCCTTGATGGTCGATGTGTGACACATAGCCTTCCATCGCTCCTTTACCTTTTTCCGTACTGAACAACACGTGCTGCTCGAACCAACGAAACGACAGCTCCAGTGCATCCGTTTCGTATGAGGGGGGCACCGCCTCCCGTTTGCCGAAACGGACCGCGACATCCGGCTTCCACTGCAGCAGCAGCACTGGGCTCTCCGGGTCGAGCCAGGCCAATATACCGCGCCAGATCGACTGCCACGCAGCCATCGGTCCGTACCTGCCTGTTACGAAATGGCTCAGCTTGCTGGCCCCTGCCAAAACGTTCGTATCCGGCAAATCGAACAAAAGCGGATGCGTCTCTCCCGCTTCTTCCGGCGGCAGCCCGAATACGGCCTTGTCGTAACCTGCGATCCGCGCCAGTACGAGATGCGGCGTCAACCCCGAACTACGGACAGGAAGAAACCAGCAACCGTGCATAGCCAAAATAGATAACACTCCCACATCAGGTGCGAATCGCTCGGAAGATACGACTCCTCTCTCCCATAAAGCTTGCCGGGGCGAGCCTATGTCCAGCCCAGGCAAGCTTAAAGGGTATTCTGCATAAACACGCAGCCGCTTGTCGCGAATGAGGCGCAAATGCCGCTCATCCAGCTCCAGTTCCGCCTTCGGATACGCGTCGGCCAGCAGCAATACGCCGCTTCCGGGCCGCGCATGCTCGAGTGCGGCGTCGATGTCGCCGAAGCGAGGACAATGCCTTTCCTGCCCGATCAGCAACCGGAATAAATCGTTTTGCTCCGAGCAATAAAACGTTAGATTCACTTTGTCGACAACCTCCTTCACCTCATCCGAACTTAGCCCTTATGTGCAGCAAATGATGTCTAGTCACAAGATGTATTTCATTTCTATTTCATATAAATAGTAATTCAATACCAATACATTCGTCAATATGATTTTCTATTTCACATCAAGAAGTTGTCACAAGGTGACAAATAATCCTTTATGATCCGGCACGAAGTTTGAGTGTAACGGAAAGCAAAAATAACCGTCGATTCGAACCGACGGTTTTTTCTGGTTGCCTCTTGCTCGTGGATTTTAAAGCATTTGTTCGACGAATTCGGACAAAGCCGCTTCGTCTGCAATGTCCGACCAGTACAACTTCAATTCCCTTTGCAGTTGACGGAGCTCGTCCGCGCTCAACCGCAAGTCCGCAAGCGTCCGGAATGTCGGGATGATTTCCCGGTACATCGTATAACGGGACGGACGATATATGTCTTCTTCTCCAGTCCACTCCGCCGCTTTTTTCAATCCGGGAATGCTCAAAGTGCGTTTGCGGATATGGTGCTGCGCTTCCGCCGACGTCAAAAAATGAACGAGCTCCTGTGCCGCCACTTTCTTCCTGGACCATCGATTTACGGCAAGCCCGACCGCGAGCATCATCGTTTTTTGTTCGTTTTGATGGGGAAGCGGGGCAATATCGAATGAAAACCGCGCGTTTTTCAAAAGGTTCAAATTGAAGTAAGTCGTCATAATGACGGACACTTTTTCTTCCAGAAATAAAGACATCGCATCTATATCATGTTCTTCCGCATACAGCGGAAAAAGCTGTCGGTTTGCAAGAATCGATTTACATAGCCGAGCGGCATCTATCCAACTCGTCGTATCCGGCTTCCCGCTTTGCAGTAAAAATATCGGCCAGCGATGCTCGGACAAATAATTGAAATAAAACCCGTATCGTCCGGGCGGCTCGGACAATTGCGACGTTACGCGGATCAGGTCGTCCCAGCTCCAGCTGCTGTCCGGTTCGGGCAAATCTTTTCCCAAGAAATGTTCGCGATTGTAGCATAGAATCACCGGGGAAAACACGAACGGGCATGCGTATAAAACATCTTCGCGCGAAAACGTATCCAGCAAGAACGGGTACGCCCCGGAGTTAACTTCCGAAGGCTCCAGCAAATCCAGCTCGCCCCGCTCCTCATAGGTTTGCAGTTCCGTTTCCCTGATCGTTACTACATCCAACATATCGTTGTTCATATAATTTTTGACGATCTCGTTATAATTCAAAATCGACAATTGAACCGGAACCACTTTAATATGGGGGTGCCTCGCTTCAAATTCGCTTATCAAGCAGCTGATGTCGGCGATTCCATCCATACTGAGATGATACCCGAACGTAATCGTCACACATTCCGAACCCGGGGCCTTGACCACCATATTGCCCACTTTCATTTTTTTGACGATAATCCCTTCCGCAACTAATTGGTTCAGTCCTTTCCTCACGGAATTGATGCTCAAGGAAAACATGTCGACCAGATTGGCTTCCGAAGGAAGGTACTCGCCAATTTGGTATTTGCCGGCGGCGATGTCATGCCTCAGCGTCTTGACCATGTGGTCCAATCTTTCTTTGAACGTAGTACGGCTCTGTTTCTGTTTCGAGTTGTGCATCATATCGTTTCACTTTTACCCTTCATGTGATATAACTATTTCATTTATATAAAATCATACCACATTGCCGGAATATTGGACAGAAGATGCGATCAGGAATAGCGGAAGTATTGATTTAACGGATAGGAAGCTTCCAATCCGGTAACCGGCGCCAAATGCTTTAGATGAGGCGAGGAAAATTTTTTGCGATACTGCGTAGCCGTCATCCCCGTTACCTTCATAAAAGTCCGGTAAAAGTAATGGACGTTTTGAAAACCGACGGCATAAGCAATCTCGGAAATGTTCCACTTCTCATAAACGAGCAGTTGACAGGCCCGCTCGATTCTCCGCTTGACGATCGCTTTCTGCGGAGACATCCCCATGTATTGGACAAATTTGCGGGTGAAATGCTCGTGGCTCCATCCCGCTTCGCGAGCAAGCTGCGCGATCGTAATCGTCTCCTTCAAGTTCCGGTCGATATAGTCCAGCGCCTTCAATACGGGCCAGGAGTTTTTCGTGTCGGAGATGGCCGCCGATCCGGCTGGACGCATGCCCTTCAAGCCTTCCAGCTCCGCCAATGCGGAAACGAGCAGCAGCTTGCACCGCTCTTCCCACAGGTATACTTTCTTGTGCGCCAAGAAAAGGATCTGCTTGATTAAATGCGGCACGAACGTCTCTTCTACAGAATTCAGGCAGACGGATTCGTTTAGCTTCGGCAACTTCGGATATTCAACGGCCCCGTCATCCCCATAAAATGTGATGAAGAGATGGCGGACGGGCTGGGATTTGTCAAATTCATAACTATGCGTTTCGCCGGGCGGCGTAATGATGACGCATGGCTTGTTCAAGACGATCGATTTGTCCACCCATACGTACCGGGTTTCGGTACCTGTCGGAAAGTAGACGATTTGATAATTCCGATGACAGACCGGACCGTACACCCAACCCGGTTTCACGACAAAATCGCCGGACGTTACGAGCCGGATCGCTCCGAATTCGAACGAGGAATGAATCCACTCGGGCGGCATCGTTTACGCCCCCTTCCCTGTAAATTGTCAATCGTACTATACCAAGTTGTGCCCGTCTTTAAAAGGCAGGGAAAACGGGATTTTGTGCACGCATTTGATTCGGGCAGGCTATCCTGTCATGAAGTGCGGAACAAGACACAAAATATCGGATTCCGTGCATTTTCTTATTGCCCGATATCGGGTTAACTTGGTGATAAGACAGCAAATACAAATCTGACTGTCACCTGAAGGAGGATGTCCGTCATGACGGGACTTGCCAAAGAACAGTTCGAACGAACCGGTTATTACATGATTAAAGGATTATTTACGGAAGAAGAAGTGGGCCTGTATAAAGAAACTGCACGCGGTATTCTGCAGCAAAGGGACGTACGCAAGGAAGGCGTATATTTAGGAATGACCGCTGCCAGCCCGATTTTCAAACAAGCCGTTGCCCATCCGGTGCTGGTCGCCGCATTGAAACAAATTATCGGGGAGCAAGTCATATTTATGAACGACAAGCTCGTATTCAAAAACGCTTCCGTCGACTTCGGTTCGCCTTGGCATCAAGATTATCCTTATTGGAAAGGGAGCCATAAAATATCCGTATGGATTGCGCTTGACGACGCTTCACCGGAGAACGGCTGCCTGAGAGTCGTTCCCGGTTCGCACCTGCTGGGCGCGGCTCGCCACGGCGGGGATACAACGGACGGACTCGGCTTTCAAAATCGGCTTGATGATGCGGATATCTCCGATCAAGACATTGTCGATCTGGCGGCATTCCGGGGGGATGCGATCATTTTTCACGATTTGTTGTATCATGCTTCCTATCCGAATAGCTCAGGCAAGGACAGGTGGGCTTTGATTGCCACCTACAAGGACGGGACGCAGGAAGATCCCGAATATGCATGGGCAACAGCGGCGTTTCAAGTCGGATAAGTAGCAGCCGCCCGCAGTCGTGATGTCGTGATCGGATATTGCGGGGTCTTGATAAATGGAACCTCCATCTAAATTCACCATAATCGAGCCCAAAAAGCAAATCCCAATCCAGGCTTGGCACATTCTTGAACACTCGAAAGGGGAGCAAATACGGTTGGGTTTGGTTCGGTGAAGAATTTAAGGCTGTACAGCAGAGAACTGAAATCTTCATTGGAGGGCGCAAGCTCTCCACTTCCTGTTTTAGCCCGTTTCATCAAACCGGACGTTCCGCAAAGAGTTCTCTGTACAGGTCCGTAGTAATTTTCCGCTGCCGGTCAGCCGCAAGAGTTACCTCATAAAGGCAACGGGGCGCCCCAACGGGTACATGCATCGGACCGGCAGCAATTTGCCTCCCATCGGCGCCAAATGAGCAAGCGCTTACAATCCCCTTCATGGGAGCAGGCTTTCTCTGCAAATAAGGACCTCAACGAGCAAATGCCTGCCGCTAAGCAGGCATTACCCGAAACATAAGCATGCATTACGTCGCGTTCAGTAATAAAACATAACTTCGAACCTTATTTCTCTTTCGACGTTCCCGCTTGCGCCGTCTCGGAATCTCTCCGGTTGCCCGGCTGGCTCCGCTTGCCGTTGTTGTTCGCCTGATTGCGGCTCATAGGGTTCACTCCCTTTCTGCTTGGTCCAAGCCCGATTAGTGTATGGAGGCTTCGACCAAATATACATCCCCGCCGAAGCCGGGTGCACCGTATTATAGCCGTACGTCAAGCGCCGTCTCCGACGCATCAGCACACGCGAGAAATTGAACGCAGAATGAATCGCATGCAATCACGGGACAATAGCAACGCAATTGCGATGCTATCGCGGTGCGACCGCCGCACGAGCGTATGGCCAGCACAGCACGAAAGCGTGGACAAGGCGTTCGCGTACAAAAAGTTCCGCCCGGCACAGCACTCGTCCAGACCGCGGGCCTTCCGGAAGCATACGGTATTACGGGAGGTGAAGGAGCAGCCATGAACAAACCCTTTGTGGGCATACTTGTGGGCGATGCATGGTACCGGCGCATACCCAGCGGACGCATGTATCATGAATCGCTGCCCCATTACGAACAGGCCGGCAGGCTTCACGGAGTTACGCCTTGCTTTTTCCGGCTGAGGGACATTCGTCCCGGACAGCCTGTCGTCAGCGCTTATGTGAATACGCAGACCGGATACAAACGGATCACGATCCCGGTTCCGAACGTCATTCACAACCGGACGCTGTACACGAAGAAACGTCCAAAACGCGCGATCCAGGAGCTCGTTCAGGACGGCAAGTTCATATTTAACGAGTGGAACCGTTACGGAAAAGGGTATATTCACCAACTGCTCATGATGTCCCCGTCTCTCCGTCCGCACTTGCCGGTGACCCGCGAAGCGACCTCGGCCGTGATCAAAGAAATGATGGCGGCGTATCCGCTGCTTATCCTGAAGCCGAACAGCAGCAGCATCGGCATGGGCATTATGAAGCTGGAGCGTACCGCACACGGCTGGCTGCTCCACGGCGCCACCCGCAGCGGCAAGGCGATCGCCTTCAAGCAGCGGCTCCCTGCGATTGCCCGGCGCAAGCTGAAGGCGCGGCCTTATCTCGTCCAGCAACTGCTGCCGCTCGCCACCTACCACGGCAAACCGTTCGACCTGCGCGTAACCGTGCAGCGTAACGAAACCGGGGAGTGGCAAGTAAGCGGTATTGCCGCCAAAGTCGCCAAACTAGGCGCCTTCCGCACCAACGTAGCGCAAGGCGGAGTCGTCCGTACGCTGAAGGAGGTGCTGGAGCCGTATCCGCAGTTGAACCCCGGCATCGTTCAGCGCGATCTGTGCGACTTCTCGATCCGTGTCGCGAGGCAGTTGAGCGAGCATTTGACCCATCTGGCGGATATCGGCCTCGACGTCGGCTTGACGGAGTTCGGTTTTCCCATGTTCATTGAATGTAATGGGAGGGATTTGAGGTACAGCTTTCAAAAAGGCAATATGCCGGATATGTTTCAGATGACGTATTCCAACCCGATCGGTTACGCCAAATATTTGCTCGAATCGGAGCGCACCGGACTCTCCTGACACGTTCCCGGCAAAAAGCGGCAGGCCGTCCTCCGGTCTTCACGCGAATTGCCGGGCCATACCGAATCCGGACACCGGGAGAGCGCTGCTCTTCCGGTGTCCGCCGTTCCGACGAAAGGCTTATCCGTGCATCGATACATTAATGCGGCATACCCCCCCCTTCATGTGACGCCGAGCACCGTTCCGGGAGTTTCACGCTGGTGCGGCAAGCCGGCCTCCCCCGTCTTCCTCGGGACCTTCCCTCTTCGCTGCTGCGCAACCGCCCGCCGGATTTGCCAGTTTCCTATGCTTTTGTATATGCAGCCCGCCCTCATCGGTGAAAGGACAAGCTCCTCGGTGACAGCAAAGTACACGCCAGGACCCATGGGATTGGCGCTCTTTAACGGCACTTTAACCGGGAGTTATTAGGCGTTTTATCGCACGGAATGGAGACGGACCTGCAGCCCCAGACGGCTCATATCGTCAAAAAACGTCGGGCACGTCTTGGACACGCAGCCCGGATCGAGCAGCCGGATGCCCGGAACCCTGGCGCCGATCAAAGCGAGCGACATCGCCACCCGGTGGTCGTCGTACGTCGGAAGTACGGCCGCAGACGGAATTCCCGGATGAATCGTCATACCGTCTTCGCGCTCGTCGACCCGGATGCCCAGCTTGCCGAGCGATTCGCAGATCGCTGCGATCCGGTCGCATTCGTGAGTCCGGATATGAGCGACGCCGGTAATCGTGATCGGCGCATCGGCAAACGGCGCGATCGCAGCCAGCGTCATCGCCTGATCGGACATCTCCTTCATGCTGATCTCGAATCCGCCGCGCAGACGCGGAGCGCCCCAGAGCTCCACCGCTCCGCCGTCCAGGCCGACCCGGCAGCCCATCCGCCGAAGCAATTCGGCAAACCCGATATCCGGCTGGCGGGTACGGGGATCGAGATTGGCGATCCGGATATAACCTCCGGTCAGGGCGGCAAAGGCCAGCGGATAACAAGCGGTCGAGGCGTCCGCTTCGATCGATAACGTCTGCCCTCTGTACCGCCGGGGCCGGACCACGAAGCGGTCGAAGCGGTCCCCGTGCGTTACCGGTACTCCGAAATGCTCCATAAGCTCGATCGTAATGCGGACATAAGCGTGCTGCACGATGCCGTCCGGCACGACGATTTCGGTCTCTTCAGCCGCATAAGGGCTCGCTAGCAGCACGCCGCTCAGAAATTGGCTGGAGACGGACCCGGACAAGGAAACCGCCCCGCCTCTCAGACGTTTCCCTGCAATCTCAATCGGAAGCTTGCCCTCTTCATCCGCGTACCGGATCTCCGCCCCCATCGCGCTCAGTGCCGTAACGAGCGGCGCGATCGGCCGTTCCCGAAGACTACGGCTGCCTTCCATCCGCCACAGGCCGCCCTCATCGCCAGCCAGAAGGCCGGGCAAAAAACGGGCGACCGTTCCCGCCGCTCCCGCATACAAATCGGCCTTGCGGTTAGGCCACGCCCCTCCCGTTCCCCCGATCCGGATGTCCTCCCCGGTTATATCCGCCTTTACGCCAAGCCGGCGCAAAGCGTCCAGACACCAGTACGTATCGTCGCTTCGCAGCGCATTGCCGATTACCGAGCTCCCGTCCGCCATGGCGGCCATAAGAAACACCCGGTTCGTGACGCTTTTGCTGCCGGCGACGATCCATTCCGGCTGATGGACAGGCCCGACAGGCGGATGAAGCTCCGCTTCTACCACTCCCTGCAGCCCGGACCACGGCGATCTCGCCTCCATATCCCCATCTGTATGATTCATGCCCACTCATCCTTCCCATGTGTAATGGGACAGACGCGCCGATCCCGTTTCCCGTCCCCGCTCTCCAGAATTCGCTACAGCATTCGGCGCGTTGTCATTGTGTTTGATTATAAAGAGGAGTATGATAAATGAAAAATTGATGTTATGGATATTTGTCATAGAGGTGTTCTATATCATGAGTGCTATCGATCAGTATAAAGTGTTTGAGCTGGCCGTCCGGCTCGGAAGCATAACGAAAGCGGCGGAGGAGTTGTACATGACGCAGCCGAGCGCCAGCTATGCGATCCGGCAGCTCGAAGAGCAGCTCGGTGTGAAGCTGCTCGTCCGCCGGTCGAAAGGGGTCGAAGTGACGGAGGAAGGACGCGTGCTTCACCGGTTCGTGGAGCAAGCGTTCGGACTGCTGCAGGCCGGAGAACGGAAAATCGGAGAAATGAAATCGTATATGTCGGGCATCGTCCGGCTCGGCGCAAGCGATTCGTTGTGCAAGCATTATTTGCTGCCTTTCCTCGAATCGTTCCGAAGCGGGAGGCCCGGCATCCGGATCATCTTGTCGCATGGCAAAAGCGAAGAAATCATGACGCGTCTGGCCGCAGGCGCGATTGATTGCGGCATGATCCACCTGCCGGCCCGGGAAGACTCGCTCGTTGCCGCCCGCCGCGGCATTCAGGACTGCTTCGTCGCCGGACAAGCCTATGCTCATCTCGCCTCGTCCCCGGTCTCGCTGCACGAGCTCGTGCGGGAGCCGTTCGTCCTGTTGTCGGCGGGGAGCCGGACGCGTTCCTTTTTCCACTCGTACCTGCAGACGCACGGGTTAAGCCTGGAGCCGGATATCGAGCTGAGCAGCGTCGATCTGCTCGTCGAATTCGCCGTCAAAAATATGGGTATCGCCTTCGTCACCCGCGATTTCGTCAGCAAAGAACTGGAATCGGGAGCTCTGCTTGAGATTCGCACCCGCGAACCGATTCCAGCCCGCTCGATCGGGGTCGTCTCGGCTCCGCAGCAGTCGTTGTCGCTGGCCGCCGCTCTGTTCGTCGAGCAGTTGTCCCAGCATATCGGCGATTCGACAGAAGGAGAACTATCGAACGAATCGTAAAACCCCGGAGATCCGCCCGCGAGTTTGGGGGCCCTGTGAGCATATAGTATACGTAAGTGTTCAAAAAGTCCGGTTTTCAGCACCGAGAAGATGGGATGAAGCTAGGAAATGAGGAGCGGAGCGTAGTGACAGCTACGTGAGCACCGGAAGTTCCGGCTGAATTCCATATTCGATGTCGAGCAGGCTTCCTGTATCTGCTTCGTGATCAAAAGTGGGCTTTTTGAACAACCTCTATACGACATATGCCTGATGGGATCGTAAAACGGTGCAGGGAGGTTCTCCGATTGCCGCCAAAAAAACGAAAAAAGCCAGTTTCGTCACCAACTCCCCGATTCAAGCGTCTCCGGTCCCATAAAACGGGCCGCATTCATGCAAGAAAAGCGGGAGCAGCAAGCGGAAGCAGAAAGAAATCGCTTGCGCGCAAGCGCCGGATCGCAGCGAAAGGGCAGCACCGCTTCAAGCGTGATCGTCTGCCCGCCAAACGGCGAAGCCGTCTCTCCCCGATCCGGATGCGGGAAACCCGCCCCGCCATTCACGTGCCGAGCCTGGAGCTCCCGGAGGTTTCCCGTTACGATCCGGCCTCCGCCTCTCCCGGAACTCCCGGGAAAAAGCTGAATATTTTGTACCTGGTCCATCAGTTTTATCCCGAAGCGTACACCGGCACCGAGAAATTCGTCCTGACGATGGCCAAGTCGATGCTTGGCGGCGGTCATCGCGTTAAAATCGCGACCTACAGCGGAGGCGAGCCGGATACGTTTCCTCACACGCACGGCGAGGTCGTCTACCGGGAATACGACTACGAAGGAGTGCCGGTGGTCGCCTATCGGCACAAGAGCCTGGACCCGGCCCGATCGTTCGGGATCGGACATCCCGATCTCGCTTCCTTCGCGGATGAACTTATCACCGAGGAGCAGCCGGATCTTCTCCATATCGGGCATCCTATGCGCGCGATGGAGTTCATCCAGGCAAGCTTGCGGCTCGGCGTGCCTTACGTGATCACCCTAACGGACTTCTGGTTTCTGTGTCCGAAAGGGATTATGCTGCATACAAGCCGCAACCTGTGCGCAGGCCCGGAGCAAGGCGCCGCCTGCCTTCAGCATTGCCAGATTCCGGGCGCCGAGCAGCGGTTCGCCACGCATATTCCTCTGCTGCAAGCCGCCCGTAAAATTTTGTCCCCGTCGGCCTTTCTCGCCTCGATGATGAAATATTCGCTGCCGGACCTGAAGGTGGAAGTATTGAACCACGGCATCCATCGTGATCCGGCACTCGGAAACAATAAAACTTACAAGCGCGGCGACGCTTTGACGTTTTTTTACGGAGGCTCGCTGAACGATCACAAAGGCGTTCATCTCCTGCTCGAGGCGATGGCCCTCGTCCCGTCCAAAAAGCTTAAGCTGAAAATCTACGGCTCCGGACCGGCCGCTTATACGGAAAGGCTGCGGCTCGAAGCGGCCAAAGACCGCCGTGTGGAGCTGTGCGGTCTTTATACCGAAGACGAAATTCCGGGCATTTATCAAAATGCCGATGTGGCGATCGTTCCGTCGGTCTGGTACGAAAACTATCCGCTGGTGCTGTACGAGGCGTTGTCGTTCAACGTCCCGGCTCTCGTCTCGAATGCCGGCGGCATGGCGGAGAAAGTGAAGGACGGGGTGAACGGCTATACGTTCCGGCTCGGCGACGCGGCCCACCTCGCTTCGCAGATCCGGACGCTGCTTAGGAACCCGGCCTTGCTGAACACGTTCAAGGCGAACCTGAGAAACGACCCGATCCCTACAATGGAGCAGGAAGCGCAGGCATACGAGAGCATCTACTATTCGTGCGCCAGATGAGCGGGCGGATCGGGATCATCCCCGTTTCGCTTCGTCCTGCCGGAGGCCGCCGCATGATGGAATACCGCCCGGGTCATGCAGAGACAAGGGCTTTCCCCGAAGTCATTTTGCGATTATTATTCATGTCCTGCTCGAAACCGATGATCCTATAGAAAAAGGACCTCCGCCCCCACGTTACCGTGGAAGCCTGAGGTCCTTTCGTTTGGATATCGGGACGTTCCCTTGTCATCCGACACTTGTTGGAATATTCGCTTTGTTTGTTTTCTTCGTTATTTATCGTTAATTATAAGGGTTAGTCGTTGGTAGCCGTTGTTGTTCAGTTGTTGTTGTTCAGTTGTTGTTGTTCAGTTGTTGTTGTTCAGTTGTTGTTGTTCAGTTGTTGTTTTTCAGTTGTTGCTTTTCAGTCATTGCTTTTCAGTCGTTCTCATCGTCCGCTCTGTCGTCGTCCGTATGACCGCCGTCCGGCTTCCGGCTGCTGTCGTACTTGGCCCGCTTCTCCTTGAGCAGGCGAAACATCTCGAGCGAATCCCGCACGTGCTGGGCTTCCTCTTCTGTCAGCTCTTCCACTTCGCCGTCGAAGTATACTTTCGCCTTACCCGGTCCGGAGGCCGATCCGCCGCCCGTTTCCCCTGTAAGCAGCCAATCGATCGAGACATTGTACAGAATGGACATCTGATGCAGAATTTCGTTATCGGGCTGGGATTTATCGTTTTCGTACTTGGATATCGTCGTAAAATTAAGGCCGAGACTGTCAGCCACTTGCTGCTGGGTGAGCCGCTTGCTGTTTCTGGCGCTTTTCAATCTCGCACCGAAAGTCATTACTTATCACCTCGACTTTCAGTATAAAAGATTTAAATTTTCTTCAACACACTATTGAAGATTATTCAAGACATAGGTTATAATTTGAAATATATGCAATGGAAAATATTGATTAGGATGAAAGGAGGTGTAAATTACGTGATCGCCGCTTACAATACTCCCGTCATTGTGACGATTCTGATCCTCGGTATAATCGGATTCGCCTATTCCATCCGGGCAGAGATGCGTTACCGGGAAAAAATGCGCAAGGAGATGGAGGAAATCCGCCGGACTCCCCGAACCTAATTTAGGTACGATTATATTGAATTGAATACTAGGATGATGATCGCCTGCGGACGGCGGCCGCTGCTCACAGGGGCCGGACCGCAGCCCATTCCGATACCGCTAGGGGGAAGACGATGCAGTTCTATTACAGCAGGCGGGCACGCGAGCACGAAAGCGCATATCATCACGACGATCCCGCTTGCCGAAGCGAACTGGTCGAGTTGGAACGCTGCATGCAAAGCGCCCTGAACGGGTGCGATGTGCTGGAGATCGCCTGCGGCGCCGGTTACTGGACGGAGCGCGCAGCCGCGGCGGCCAGACGGGTGACGGCTACCGACATGACGATGGAATCGCTGGATATCGCCATCGCCAGAGACTTATCGCCGGACAAAGTCCGCTTTATCCGCGCCGACGCCTTTGCGCTCGGGAAAGTACCCGGCCCTTTCAACGCAGGCCTGGCTGCCTTCTGGCTGTCCCATGTTCCCAAATCCCGGCTGAACGACTTTTTGGACGGCTTCCACGCCCGGCTTGATCCCGGGGCTGTCGTATTCATGGCCGACCATAGTTACGTCGAAGAGGCCGGTGGCGAGTTGTTCCAACGCGAAAGCGAGGAAGACACGTACAAGCTGAGAACGCTGTCCGGTGGCACCAGGCATGAAATAATAAAAAACTGCTACCGGGCAGACGATCTCATCGGCTTGTTCACCCCGCGTGCAACCGAGCTGCAGGTGCAAGTGTCTTCGTGCTTCTGGTGGGTGCGCTACCGGCTCCCTTAACCGGACGTCCGTCTTTTGTATACCAAGTATGTATAGCCGAAGCTGTTATACTCGTCCGCCTTCACTTCTTGCCGCGACACCTCGGTCCATTCCGATGCATGGAATTCGGGAAAATAGGCATCTCCTTCAAACTCCGCATCGATAACCGTTACATACAACATATCCGCTACCGGCATAAACAACCGGTATATTTGTTCCCCGCCTATAATAAACAGCGGGGAGTCTCCCGCATAACGCTCCAGCACGTCCTCCGCCGATCCCGCAATCTCGCAGCCCGGAGCCGCATAATCTTTGTCCCGCGTCAGAATCACGTTCCTTCTCCCCGGCAGTGGTCGTTTCATATCCTCATAATTCAGCCGGCCCGATACGACCGTGTGCCCCATCGTCACCCGCTTGAAATATTGCTGCTCGGCTGGAAGCCTCCACGGGATCGTGTTGTTCACGCCGATAACCCGGTTGCGATCCATCGCTGCGATCATCGCGATTCCGGTCCCTCCCGGCCGCTCCCGGAGCTTTCTTCCGATCGTCTGGAGCGTCTCGCCGCCTTCCTCTGTCATCATCAATCTCCCCCTCTGCCCAAGTCGCGTAGCCGCCTTCACGGCAGCATCCGTTCATCGTTCCCGACGGCTTGGAAGATAAACGACAAGGCTGCCGCCGTCCCGATCGGAAACAGCCTCGTCTCCGGCTCGAGCCCCGGCAGCGCCGCCACCAGCCCGGCCCCCTCGCCGATCAGCTCCCGCAAGGTCGGCTTGCGCCCGGACGCTTCGGCCACCTGCTGATCCGTCATCGCAATCACTCCGCACACCTCGTCCTCCTTCAGCTCGGAAAGCGGCCCGGCCAGAATTGCCCTATAGATCACGATCTGGTAGCGGCGGCCTTCGCGCGGGCTTCCCGGCGGATGAATCATCTCGTACCAGACATAAGGAGCGGGACGATCGGAGACGGCGATCTCCGACACGACACCCGCAGACGATACCCGGAACGTGCGCTCCGCATGACGCAGCTCCACTTCGGCCCCGATCTCCTCGCGGGCTTCTCGCTCCGCGCATTCCGTCAGCGACTCCCCGGGCTCCAGATGACCGCCAATACCGGCAAAAAAACGTTCGCCTCCCTCCATCCGGTGTCTCGACCCGGCTACGAAAAACAGCAGCCTGCCGCTGCGATCCCGCAGCGCAAGTCCCGTCCCGATCTCCGCCCCTTCCGGCATCAGCTCCAGAATCGCCGGAACGTCGGCCAAGTCTCTATCCGGCTGGTGCCCCGGTTTGTTCTCCGGTTCGTCCCTTAGTTCGTCTTTCCGTGTGTCCTTTGGTTCGTGCTCCGGTATGCCCTCGGGTTTGTCATCCAGCTTGACTTCCGGTTTGTTCTCCGACCGGTCCGCCCGCCAATCCCCCAACTGCTCCACCGTCCGCTCCCGCTCGTTCATCCCCCGTCCCCTTTCTCCCCAACCAAATCCTGGTCCTCTCATCCTCCTATCTTACCATATCCATCCGCCTGTTTTAGCGGTAACGTAAATTTCTGCAGATGCCTAAAAAAACTGCCGATTTACGGTGTAAGCGTTTTATTATAAGGTGGTTTGCACAGGGGCCCGGGACCCTTGAGACATCGAACGATAAAACAGCCTGACGTTCTTGAAAGGATGGTGAATGGACATGAATTCGGCTATGCCGGCAGATGCTCCGGCGCAACCGGTCCGGGGGCGACGATCGCCGCTTTTCCGGTCTTTTCGGAAAAATTGGGATTTGTACGCCCTGCTCGTACCCGTTATCGCTTATTACATCATTTTCCACTACATCCCGATGTACGGCGTACAGATCGCCTTCAAAGATTTTATCGCTTCCAAAGGAATCGGGGGAAGTCCGTGGGTCGGCTTCGACCATTTCGAGCGTTTTTTCAACAGCTACTATTTCTGGCGCCTGATCGTCAACACGCTGGGCATCGGCTTGTACGAGCTCGTCGTCGGCTTCCCCGTTCCGATCATACTGGCGCTGCTCATTAACGAGGTAAGCTCGAACCGGTTCAAAAAGCTCGTCCAAACCGTGACCTACGCACCGCATTTTCTTTCCACCGTCGTCCTTGTCGGGATGCTGATCATCTTTTTGTCGCCGCGCAGCGGCATCGTGAATCAGTTGATCGGGTGGTTCGGCGGAGAGCCGGTCGCCTTCCTGACGGAGCCGGAATGGTTCAAGTCCGTTTATGTTTTCTCCGGCGTATGGCAGCAGATGGGCTGGAGCTCGATTATTTACTTGGCGGCTCTGACTGGCATCGACCCGCAGCAGCACGAAGCGGCCAAAGTCGACGGTGCGACCCGCCTGCAGCGAATCTGGCATATTAATTTGCCGGGCATCCGGCCTACGATCGTCATCCTGCTGATCCTGAACGCGGGATCGATACTCGCCGTCGGCTTCGAGAAGGTGTATCTGCTGCAAAACAGCCTGAACATGGAAAGCTCGGACATCATCTCGACTTACGTGTACCGGAGCGGCATCCTTGAAGCCCAGTACAGCTTCTCGGCCGCCGTCGGCCTGTTTAATTCGCTCGTGAACTTCGTCATGCTGATTACGGTCAACTACATAGCCAAGAAAGCGGGAGAGACGAGCTTATGGTAAAACAAACGTTCGGCGACAAGCTGTTCGGCTTTATCGTTTATGCGCTGCTGGCGCTCGTGCTCCTTGCGGTCCTCTATCCGCTGCTGTTCGTGCTTAGCGCCTCGATCAGCGACCCGGCGAAAGTCGTGAACGGAGAAATCTGGCTGCTTCCGAAAGATATAACGATCCGGGGATACGAGAAAGTGTTTCAGAACAGCGACATCCTGACCGGTTATGCCAACACGCTGCTGTACACGATCGTCGGAACTTGCGTGAACGTCGTTTTGACGATTCTGGCCGCTTACCCGCTGTCCCGCAAAGATCTGATCGGCCGGGGAGTTTTTACCGCCCTGTTCGTTTTTACGATGTTTTTCAGCGGCGGCCTGATCCCGACTTACTTGCTGGTGAAAAGCCTCGGCATGGTCAATACGATGTGGGCGCTGATCGTTCCGAATGCGGTAGCCGTGTGGAACATCATCATCATGCGCACGTTTTTCCAGCAAAGCATCCCCGGCGAAATTCAGGAGTCCGCCCAGATGGACGGCTGCTCGAACGTGAAGACGCTCGTATCGATCGTACTGCCGCTGTCGCTGCCGATTCTCGCCGTCATGACGCTATTCTACAGCGTGGCACATTGGAACTCCTACTTCAGCGCGCTGATCTACATCACCGACCGGGAGCGTTATCCGCTGCAGCTCGTGCTGCGGGAGATCCTGATCCAGAGCAATATGAGCGACATGGTGCAATCCAGCGAAGAATCGCTCGCCAAAAGCATCATGGAAGCCGAATCGATCAAATACGCCGTCGTCATCGTCGCCAACTTGCCGATGCTGATGCTGTACCCGTTCCTTCAGCGGTATTTCGTCAAAGGGCTGGTGATCGGGGCTGTGAAGGGTTAAGAAACGTTGGAACAGATCAAAGGAGGTTCATAACCAATGAAAACGAAAAAGTGGGTTCCCGCCTCGCTCTCGCTGGCCGTCGCCGCCGTGTCCGCCCTGTCCGCATGCTCCGGCGGCAAAGAAGAGGGCGCTGACAGCAGAGCGAAGCTTCCGCAAGCCATTTTTAACGCTGCGGGGATGCCGATCGTCTCCGAAAAGATCAACCTGAAGATGATCGCGGGCAAAGCGCCGACTACCGCCCCCAACTGGAATGAAACGATGCTGTGGACCGAATACGCAAAAATGACGAACGTCCAAGTGCAATGGGAGATGGTCCCGAGTGAAAATATGGCGGAAAAACGCAATATTATGCTGGCCGGCGGGGACTACCCCGACGCTTTATTCACCGCGGCGATTCCGGCCCCGGATCTGCTCAAATACGGCTCGCAGGGCGTATTCGTCAAGCTGAACGATCTGATCGACAAGCACGCCCCCAATCTGAAAAAAATATTGGACGAATACCCGGAAGTACGCAAAGGGCTAACGATGCCGGACGGCAACATTTATTCGTTCCCGACCGTTTACGATCCGAAATTCACCTCGGTGCTCGGAGGCGGCAAGACGTGGCTGCGCAAGGAGTGGCTCGACAAGCTGAACATCCCCGAGCCTCAGACGACGGAGCAGTTTTACGAGATGCTGAAGGCGTTCAAGGAGAAAGACCCGAACGGCAACGGGCAGGCCGACGAAATTCCGCTTGC
This sequence comes from Paenibacillus sp. MAH-35, assembly GCF_058135425.1. Lineage (NCBI taxonomy): Bacteria > Bacillati > Bacillota > Bacilli > Caryophanales > Paenibacillaceae > Paenibacillus > Paenibacillus sp. MAH-35. The sequence continues at coordinate 178,063 of NZ_JBYUPU010000001.1, read as the reverse complement.
CGGCTCCAGCCTGGCTTCGCTGGTCACGTACTTCAAGGGCGCCTGGGGACTCGGCAACAAGGGAGCGCGTCACGCCAACGTCGACATCGATCCGCAGACAAACAAGCTGCGCTTTATCCCGACCGATCCGAAGTACAAGGAGCTGCTTCAATATTTGAACAAGCTGTACGCCGAAGGACTGATCAACAACGATATTTTCACCGTGCAGGCGAACCAGTTTTACGCTACCGGCGCGAAAGGACTTTACGGCGTGGTCGTGACCACAAGCCCCTACACCCTGATGAACCAGCCGGGATATTTCGGAGCCAGCGCGCTGAAAGGGCCCCACGGCGATCAGGTGTATACGGCCGTCGGCTCGCCGCTTGCGGCGCCAGGAGCGTTCGTCATTACGGATAAAAACAAACATCCGGAAGCGACCGTCCGCTGGATGGACTATTTGTACGGCGAAGAAGGCAGCAAAATGTTCTTTATGGGCTTCGAAGGCAAATCGTACGAGAAAACGGCTTCCGGCGAGCTCCAGTATACGAAGGAGATTACGGCGAATCCGAACGGCCTTACGTTCGAGCAGGCGCTCGTCAAATACGTCGTCTGGCCGGGCGGCGGTTATCCGAATATCGTGCGGCAGCAATTTTTCAAAGGGGCGGAAAGCTTGCCGGAATCGGTCGAAGCGGCGGAACGGTTTGCGAAATATATGCCGAAGGAGCTATGGCCGAACTTTACCTTTACCGCGGAGGAAAACCAGCGGATGTCCGCTTTGACCGCCGACATTAACAGCTATGTGAACGAGATGCTGGCCAAGTTCGTATCCGGCAAATCGACGTTCGCCGAATGGGACACATATGTGGCGACGCTGAACAAGATGCGGCTGGACGAATTTATGCAAATATACGGAGCTGCTTATGAGCGGTATAAGAAATAGTCGGACGGTTTAACCCGTCTCGATCATTTTCATCGGCTGTTCCGTACGCTGCAGACCGGGCTTACCCACTCGGGAGACTCTTCATTTTGAAAAAATGGGGGTCTCCTTCGGCTATGGTTTCTACTTGTGGCCGCACCAGGATGCCCAAGCTTCCGTCTATGATCCGAAAGGGGGCTCTAGCGATATGATCCGAAGTCACCGGTTTTACAACTATTTATTCTCCTACATCCTGCTTGTCATCCTCCTCCTGGTAGCCGTCAGCGGTGTCGTGTATCAGAACTTTTTCGAGACGCTGCGCCAGGAGGTCGAGCATTCGACCGTCTCCTCGTTGTCCCAGTTCCGGGACGCCGTGGACCTGCGCATCCGTGAGATGAACCGGATGGCTTCGCAAATTTCGTCCAATCCGCAATTAACGCCGTTCGTAGCCTCGGACGGCGGATACGGAACGCTGCAAGCGATTACGCAGCTCAGGCAGTATGCTTCGACGAACCTGTTTATTACCGATGTCGTTTTGTATTATAAAGTTCCGGGCATATCCAGGCTGTACGCCTCCAGCGGAACGTACGATCTCGGGATGTTTTTCGATACGTTTTACACTTATTCTGATTGGAGCAAGGACGAATTCATCCGGACGGCCGACAAGCTCTCGGCTCCGCTGTTGCGGCCGACGGAAGAAGTGATGATCAACCGTCTGCATAACGCGAAATTCGCCACGTATCTCGTCCCGATTCCGCTGAATGCGGAAGTTCCTTACGGGACCGCACTGTTTCTAATTCGGGAGGACGCTTGGGTTCAGGCCGCCCAGGGGGTGCTCAGCGAATCCGACGGCTTGTTATTTGTGCTGAACCGGGAGGGCGAGGTGCTGTTCAGTCAGGAAAACGGCGGTCGCAGCCCGGTCGGACGGGAGCTGCTCACCCAGATTCGCAGCACGCCGGACCGCGAAGCGATCACCGGCATGACCGCCCAGGGGCGGAAGTTCTCCGTGCTGACGCTCAAATCGGATAACCGCGACTGGACCTACGTTGCCGCCCTGCCGACCGATCAATGGATGAGCAAGGTTAACGAAACGCGCGGCATTTTCAACCTGACGGTAACGATCGTATTTCTTACCGGCGTCCTGATCGCCTTCGGCTTCTCCATGAGGCACTACAAGCCGTTAAAACGGCTGGCCGGCATCGTATCCAGCCAGCATAAAACCGAGCCGTTGGGGGGAAGACGTGACGAGATCGACTACATATCGAGAGCGATCGGCTCGATGGCCAAGGAGAAGGAAAGCTTGCTGCACCGGCTGCGCAGTCATGGAAGCGCGCTTCGGGAACAGGTTCTGCTCACCCTGATCAAAGGGAAGCTCCGATCGGTGGCGGAAGTGGACGACATGCTGCAGTTTTCCAATCTGCGGCTCGACAAACCTTACTATGCGGTGCTGCTGTTCATGATCGACGACTATAATTCATTTCGTTGCCAAAATTCCGAGAAAATGCAGGAAGTGCTCGCCTACAGCTTGATGAAGGTGGTCGAGGAGCTCGCCTGCGAGGTCGGGACCGGGTTCGGGGCGGAAAGCATCGACGGCCGGAGCATCGTGTTTTTGCTTAATCTCAACGAAGGCTTTGACGATCCGGAGGCGCTGCGGCAGCTGGCGGATCAGGCCAAAGCGTTTTTCCGGCAATATTACCGGCTCACCGTCACCGTCGGCATCGGCGGCATCTACAGCGATCTGGCGTCGGTTCCGAAGTCGTACGTGGAAGCGAGCCATGCGGCCCGGTACCGGTTCGTGAAGGGCGGGGATCAGGTGATCTCGTTTCGCGAGATCGAGCCGCGCCAGTCCGGGGAATATGCGTATCCCGTAGAACGGATCGACCAGCTGGTCAAAGCGATCCGTCAGGGCGACGGCTGCAGCTTGGAACAGGCGGTGCGCGATGCGTTCAGCCATATCGTAGAGACGAACGTGTCGCTGGAGGCGGCGGAATGCATCTGTTTCGATATCGTCAACAACATTATGAAGACGCTGATCGAGCTGGAAATCGAAATCGACGACGATCTCGGTGAGACGCTGGAGCAGCTGTTCGTTCCCCGCTTCGAGACGATCGAGGAGCTGGAACAGCTCGTCGTCCGCATCTGCCTCCAAGTATGTGGCTGCATCATGGGCCAGAAGGAAAGCAAAAACGTGGTGCTGCTGGACAGCATGAAGGCTTACATCGAGCTGCATTACGCGGACCAGACACTCAACCTGGAGACGATCGCGGGACGGTTCGGCTTGTCTCCTTCGTACGCAACCCGTTTCTTCAAAGACCAGACCGGCTGTCCGCTAATGCGGTATATCGATTCCATCCGGATGGAGCGGGCCAAGGAGCTGATCAAATCGACCGAAATGACGCTCAAGGACATTATGGGAGAGGTCGGCTACGTCGATTCGACAAACTTTATCCGCAAGTTCAAAAAAGCCGAAGGCGTCACGCCGATTCAGTACCGGAATCTGGTCAAGGGGAGTTTCGTGCTATAATGGGGGGATGCGGTCCAGGAAGAACGATAGAACGAGGGGATGAGACTATGAACCACGAACGATTCGATATTTTCGACGAACAGATGAACATCATCGGCACCGCCACGCGTGCAGACACGCATAAGAACGGATACTGGCACCAGACGTTCCACTGCTGGATCGTCACCCCGAGCAGCGAAGGTCCCTGTCTCCTGCTCCAGAAACGCCATCCCGGCAAAGATACGCATCCGGATAAATACGACATTACGAGCGCGGGACATCTGCTGGCCGGTGAAACGGTAGAGGACGGCGTGCGGGAGCTGGAAGAGGAGCTCGGTCTTCGGGTCCGCTTCGACGAGTTGATCCCGATCGGGACGATTCCGGTCGAGATCCGCTACCGGGATTTGATCGACCGCGAGTTTTACCATACGTTTCTGTACGGCTGCAGCCAGCCGTTGGAAGCATATACTCTGCAGCCGGACGAGGTTGTGGGGCTTGTGAAGGTGCTCGCGGCCGACGCCTCCCGCCTGTTCGGGGGCGAGATCGATTCGATCGCGGCAAGCGGCGTCGAGACCGGTGCGGACGGGCGGCCCCGCGAAGTCAGCCGTCAGCTGTCCTGCGACGATTTCGTACCGCATGGGGCGGACTATTACCGCCATATTCTGGACGCGGTACGCCGTCACTTTTCGTAAGACGTGCCGGTGCGCAACGATCGTGGGTTAGCCATGCTCGCCAGTGCTGTGCCGAGCTGTGGAGCTCAGGCTAGCAATCTTGGGGGTGGCGATCCTGGGTAACTCTGCTGGCCGGGGATCTCAAGCCGGGACTCCCGAGCCCGCGCTGCTGAACAATTGCTTCCAGACCAACGAACCCGTCCCTCCTCCCCCGCCAACTGCAGTAAAAAAGGAAATCTCCCCCAACACCTGACATTAAGAGCGGTTTGCACCCCATATTTTCGCAAAAACAAGAAATCCTACGAAAATAAGAGCGATTTGAGAGACTGTCGATTCATTGTGTAGAAGTGTTAGCAGGCCGTTCCAAGTGAAAAGTTACCTTCTTTTGCTCAGACAGGTTGTCCGGAATCCCTTGATTTCATAAGGATTGTAAGGTAGGGGATTCCAGACAAAACTCGCCAGAAGGTAATCTTTTCCCTTTCCACTTGGTTGTCCATAATGAATCGACAGCCTCATTTGAAGCTCTTATCACAGTGTCAAACCCGAAAAACAGGGCTGCCTGCCGAAATTAAGGGTCTCAAATCGCTCTTATTTCGCTCACAAGGGGGTATAACGCTCGAATAAGAGCTCTAAATCTCTAAATCGCTCTTATGCGGTCGACCGACGCTACCGGCGCAATGGCCACCCCCTATTTCACAGCTGCCATCAGCTATCTGTACGTCTGTAAGCCGTCATCGTACTCCACAGCAAAAGGTACAGCAAATACAGCCCCAGATAGCTGCCGAATAGAAGAAACGCCCAGTTTTCGAACACGTGGTGCACCTCCGTCGCATATACCGTTCCGTGCGCCCGGATATCTTGAACCGCAAACGCGGACAAGAGGCCGAAGCCAAAGGCGCTCACGAGTGCAAGCGCATCGAGAAGCGCCTTCAACAAGCCGGAGATCCGCCGGAGCCATACGAATAGTACCGGTACGACCAGCATCCCGATGACGATTAACAGTTTCATTTCCCATCCCACACTCCTTGCCGCTTTTGCATTCAGCATGGACAGAAGCGCCGGGTGGGATACGTGCGGGATCAAAAATGTTCGGTCGGCGATCCAATCAGATTCTACTTTTCTTGAACCTCTCATGACTAAAGACACGAGATTCTTGGGTAGTCCCTTCTAACGAAGAGAAGTTCACCAAGCTAACCCTGTCGTTCCGACAGTTCGTGTAAGGATTACACAGCAAGAAGTCTTTTGCCTTCGGCAAGAATATTCAGGCTTGCGTTAAAGTCTCGGTCGTGATGCGCTCCACATTCCGGGCAGTCCCATTCACGCAACTTCAAATCTTTTACATCTTTGTGCTTATAGCTACAGCAGGAGCATAATTGCTACTGAATGGCATAGACGTAACCACGACCACGCTTTATTTCTGACACATAATCACCTCTGATTACAGGATAACATATGTCAGTGTTGTTCACCTATAGAAACCTTGACATTAAAGGGATTGTTGTAATAGTCACCTAAACATGTATCGGATAGTTAACGTGGCATAAGCCACGCCCTATCCGATGTTTTCTAACTCATGACTGAAGTCATGAGTTAGAAAACTATGCATCAAGTCAGCAAATATCCGCTCCCCCGTACAATACCTCTATCACGAATATAACGGACACTCCTTCTCCATAAATCGCAGCAGCTCTTCAAACAAAATATAATGTCCCTGCAGCATCTCTTCGTACGTGTATCTGGGGCCGGGAGCGTCAAGCCCCATGTTCGACTCGAACGTCATCGACAATCCGCCGCTGACGTGGTGCAGCGCCGAAGTCAGATTAAACGAAGGCGGAGCGCCGGCCTCCTCCCCGATTCCCCGTCCATGGATCGCTTTGAACGGAATTCCTTTCGCCCGGTATGCTTCAGCCAGCAGATCGACCAGACGGTTTTGTTTCTTCTCGATCAAAGGCGGAACGTAAGTGGTCGGCAAAATATGGTTGACCGAGTTGGAGCCGCCGTGAAGAAGCACGGTCGCGTCTGCCGCTTCCCGGTCGATCAGCTCCATCAGCCGTTTCGTTTCTTCCGCCATCGGCGAGAAAAAATTGTCGTGCATCATATTAATGCCTTCATCGTTAAAATATCCGCCGAGAAAATCTACCGCGTCCGCGATCGGATGCACCGCCTTGCACCCCGGCCAGCCGCACAGCGTGCCATCCTTCCAAGTACCTTGGACGTAATAACGCATGTCGGCGAAAGGCATGCCTACGAGCGTATCGAAAGGAATGCGCGCCCGGCCGTCGGGATTCATGCACGGGATGAGCACAAGCCGAAACCGCTCGGCAGCACAGCGAGACAAATACGCATTCTCCTTCCCGCCCCAATCGGAGCCGGTTTCCAGCAAACGGATCAGATTCAAGACGGCCGCCACGCCTTCCAGCTCTCCGCCGTGAACGCCCCCTACGATCGAGATGACGGGTTTATGGTTCCTGCCCTTCTGCGCATAAGCCGATACATCGCCGACCCCGCAAGCGGAGTTGTAGTTCGCTTTTCTGCCGAAGTTTTGCTTCTCCCCGTAGGAGACGGCATAGATGTTCCTGCCGCCCGCCGAACGGGCAAACGTCTCGACCTGTCCCCGTTTGACGAGGGACAACGTTTGCTCCACATGCTCCAGACTGCTTTTCCAATACGTCGGAATCGTTTGCGAATCGCCCATTCGTGAGCCTCCGGTCATCCTCTTATTTTTTCTTGGCCGCTTCCGCTTCGGCAATCGCTTTATCCGCGGCTTCCTGGGCTTCCCTCAGCAGCGTATTGATATCTTTCGACCCTGTCGCGAGTCCCGCCGCCGTCCCGTTGAACAACCCGTCGATGATCGCATTGTATTCATGCGGAGGAATCATTTTGGCCGGTTTGACCGCCAGCGCGCCTTGAATGTTCTTGCCTTTCAGCACTTCCATGTCGGCACCGAAATCTTTACGGATCGTTTCATCCGCCAGAGCGGTCAAACGCCCGCCCCGATTGATTTTCTTTTGCACTTCGGGCGAAGTGAAAAACTGAATGGCCAGATAAGCATCTTCCTTATGTTTGCTCGTCTTGGATATTCCCATCATTTTGGCGCCGGGATGAATCGTAACGCCGGGCAGGTCCTCGAAGGACGGCATGCCTGCAATATCGTAGTTCATCTGAATGTTGCCCGCCTGCATCGCGCTCGGTACGTCCGTCAGCCAGTTCGCCATCATCGCTACGGTCCGGTCTTTCAGGAAATCCGCGCCTTTGATCGGAAACTCGTTATTCACCACCACGCCCGGTATTTCATAAAAGGGCTTGATCAGCTCCAGGATCGACTTGTGGTTGTCCCGGTTCAGCAGCGCCTTTTTAGTCGACGGGTCGTAGATGGGCATCGTTTTCGTACCGGAGAATACGTTCGGATTCGGAGGCACGAAGCCCCGGTATTGGACGCCTGCATCGATGAACGTAAGTCTTCTCGACAGCTCGAGCAGCTCTCCCCAGGTCATCCCGTCCTTCGGATAAGGAACCCCTCTTTTGTCGAAAATGTCCTTGTTGTAAAACAAAGCGTAATGATTCAGATCGAAAGGCACCCCGTACAGCTCTCCCTTGGAACCGAGTTCGATGATCCAGTCGATATTCGGCTTGGAGAACGCGTTCAGATCGATCGGATGGTCTTTGTTTTTGATCATCGCGCTCATATCGTACGGAATGTCCAAATCTTTGAATGTGCTGTACCTGACGTTGGCGACGTAAAACAGATCCGGAAACTCCCCCGAAGCCGCCAATTGGGCCGGGTCCGTCCGATCGAGCTTCATCGTAATGTGCGGGTATTTCGCCTTCAAAGGCTGAAACAGCAGTTCTTCGAATTCCCGATCGCTCATCGAAAGCCAATAAGGAACGAGCTTCAGCTCCACCGGCTCCTTCGGCTTCGTATCGGCCGGGCTGTGGGCCGTCTCGCCTTCGGCGTCCCCCGCCTTTCCTCCTCCGCAGCCGGCCAGCATGGCCGCAGTAAGGATGGCGCACAACGCGGCCCCCTGTTTTTTCATCCGACATCTCCCCTATTTTGTTGTTTTCACCGGCGTTTTTTCGGCTAGGCGGCACTCGAATAATTTTACAAATAAAAGATGTTTTTGAAGTGTATGCGATTACACGATTAGTCGTTTCCCTCATGCTTCACCGCTAATGCATCCGCCAAGCCGAACCGCCGCACGATTCCCGCCCGCTGCAATCCGCATTCCCGGGAGGTCGTCGCTCCTCAAGCATACAACACCCCCGGTAGCAGAAACCGGTTTAAAAATTGCATAATCCGCTCATTCCGGCGGGATGTACCGCTTAGATGCACCCAGTCTGTATTGATGCGGGGGAACCCCGTATTTGGCTTTAAAGGTCCGAATAAAATGAGACGGCGAGTGAAAACCCGTCTCTTCGCTGATCGCTTCGACAGACTTCGGGGTGTGCAGCAGCAGACGCGCCTGGTCCAGTCTTTTTTCCGTTATATATTCGTGAATGCTCTTCCCGGTTTGCCGGCGAAACAGCTTCGACATATAGCTCACCGAAAAATGCAGCTCCTCCGCCAGCCGGTCCAACGTATACCGCTCCTTGTAGTGGGCATCGATCCATTTCAAGATGCCGCCGATGTGCTGCGTCGTACGCATCGGCTTGACCGGTTTGCCCGCCTCGGCATTCGGCATAACGGTTGTGACCAGGTTAACGAAAAAGGTGAACAGAAACAAAATAACGGCCTCTTCATGAAGCTGGCGGCTGCCGGACGTCTGCAAGATTTCGTTCAAGTTGCGAAACTTTTCGTGGAGCTGGGCGTGCTGGGCTTCGTTTAACCCGAATATTTGACTGCTCCCGGCGTCGTTCAAAAAACCGGAGATCAGGTCGTGACACTGGGGGAAAACGGACGCGCATTGCTCCATGAAGATCGGCTTCACTTTAATGAGCGAGCACGTATATTTCGGCGGTACGTCCATGCGGATGTAATGGAGCTGGAACGGTTTAAAAATAAGCAAAGTACGGGGATGGACGGCATAAAAGCGATCGTCAAGAATGACTTGGCCGCTGCCTTCATACACATACAAGATTTCGATCCCTTGGTGAGTATGAAAGTAATATGCGGATTCGGACATCTCATCCCGGGTGGACAAATATTCAAAAAAATAGAGCTCGTTTTCCAGCGCTCTCGCTACGATCATACGCGGCCCCCTCTCCTATACGTTCCAATATTACACGTAGCTGCGCCCATCTCCTTCCCCCACGCCCGACAAATTCAGCAGCATCATTTCCTGTTATTAAGAAAAGCCGTCCGCTAAAAGCAGTCGTGTTGTCTTCATGTGGGTGGTATGGCTAACGATTCCGGCATTTGTTATCAGAGCCGAATGCGGACGTTTGAATTTGCAACGAACTCTTGTAGGGTAATTCCCCGCAAATCGGATCGTTTTTTTCCAATTTCGGTTCGATAACGATGCCCGGATTCGTTACGACTGGAATAACGTCGTTTTTCAGCCATAAACGCGATCGATACGATTCGTTAGTCATCGAACCCGAGTATACGTTCACTAGCGCCAAGTAAGAAACCCCCTTCCCTTTAGCACGGTAAAGAACCTAAACTTCTGGCAGATCAAAAAAACAGCCGAATCCAATTCGGCTGTCTGTCACATTCATCGTATGTTTGATTAAACCGGCCACGCTTCCTTGCGGTAAGCCATGTCCCAGAACTGGTACTCGTACTGGCTGCTGATCAGGAACTGCCGCTCCATCCGCGCACGGTCGGCTTCCGTCACGCCTTCGGCGATCCGGTCGAGCCGGTCGACCTGCTCCTGCACGAGATCGCGGAACCAGTCGCCGCCGTATGCGGCAATCCATTCGCGATAGATCGGCTCCTCGGGTGTCGCGCCCTGCAGTCTTTCGCCAATCTCGTAGTACAGCCAGTAGCAAGGCAGGATCGCCGCCATAATATCTCCGAAATGGCCCGTATAAGCGGCACGCAGCAAGTGCGACGTATAGGCGTACGCCGTCGGCGCAGGCTGGAACGCCGCCCGCTCTTCGTCGGTAATGCCGAGCATGCCTGAAAATTTCTCATGCATCGACAACTCCGCGCCGTAGGTGCCCTGAACGTGGACGGCCATCCGGCTCGACGTATGCAGGTCCGGCGCCTTCGCCGCTCCGAGCGCCTGCACTTGCGCGTAGCAAGCCAAATAATAGGCGTCGTTCATCATATAATGCTTGAACCGGTCAAGCGGCAGGCTGCCATCGGCAATCCCCGTTATGAACGGATGGGTAAAGCTGGCTTGCCAGCTTGCATCCGCGGCTTCTCTCAGACGTTTGGAAAACAACATAAGATTCTCCTCCTTCTCTATCTTACATCCGTAATATCGACGTACGGAAACAAAATTCCCGCGGCATAAGCCGCAGCGCATAAAGCGGCGGCCGCCGCGACGAAGAACAAGTCCACGGCGCCGAAGCCGACTACATAGTAATACGTCCGGCGGCCGTTTCCGGCAAACCGCTTCGCCTCCATCGCGACGGCGATCCGCTGGGCGCGCCGGATGCTTTGGGCCAGCATCGGAACCGAATAAGCTTTCATTTTCCGGTACAGTCCCTTCAGCCCCTTCTCCCGGCCGACGCCCCGGACCGCCAGCGCGTGACGAAGCGTCTGAAACTCCTCGAACATGATCGGCAGCAGCCGCATCGCGGCCATGAAGCTATAGGCGTATTTGGGCGGTACTTTGCACTGCTGCATCAGCGAGTAAAACAAGAATACGGGCCGCGTCGTAAGCGCGAACAGCAGTCCGACGAAGGCGAAGCACAGCGATTTGAGGCCGATCTGGACGCCCCGGAAGAAGCTTTCCTTCGTAATATGGATCAGCCCGAAGTCCCACCAGTTCGTTTCCCCCTTGCCGTAAAACATCATCGACGTCGTCGACGATACGAACAGCAGCAGGGCAGGCAGAGAGAACAGCGCCATTCGTTTCCACGGATGGCCGCTTGCCGCGACGTAGCCAAGCAGCGTAACGGCCGTAACGTTCAGCATCACGCTCGGGTTGTGCGTAAACAGGACGAACATGAACAAGGTCAGGCAAAACAACAGTTTGAGAGACGGGTTCACCCGGTGGAGCCACGTTTCCCGGTAAGAAAACTCGATATTCACGGTTAGCGGCTCCCTCCTCTCTGAACGAGTTCCGATTCCTTCTCCGGAAGCGCCTCTGCCGGTGCCGGCTCTGCCGATTCTGCCGCCTCCGCGAGCTGCCGCGGCCCGCGCAGATCGTGCTCCAGCCGTCCGTCGCGAACTTCCCAGATCCGGGTTGCGAACAGGCTCACAATATCCGGATCATGCGTCACCATCACAATCGCGGTCCCTTGTCTGCGCCATGCTTCCAGCCGTTCCAGCAATGCGAACGTATTTTTCGCATCCTGACCGAAAGTCGGTTCGTCCAGCAGCAGGATGCGCTGCTCCTTCACGATCGCCGAGGCGACGCTGAGGCGGCGTTTCTGCCCGAGCGACAGTTGGAACGGATGATTGTCCTTCCGCTGCGTCAGATCAAAGTCCGCCAGCAGCGCGGACGTTTTCGCCTCCACCTCGGCTTCCGGCCGCTTCTCCTGCCGGAGCGAGAAGGCGACCTCGTCATAAACCGAGTTGGTGACGAATTGAAACTCGGGATTTTGAAACACGAAGGCGATCTCGGCCGACAACCCGCGTGTCTGCTCCGCCGGCCTGCCGTTCAGCTCGTATCCGCCGGCCGTCTGAAGAAGCCCCATCAAGCCGAGAAGCAGCGTGCTTTTGCCCGCCCCGTTCGGACCGGTTACGGCGATCCATTCGCCAGCGGACACTTCCGCCGATTCCACGTACTGCTTCTGCTTCTTGCCGCGCCATACCTCGAACCGGTCGAGTCGGATGAGCGGTCCGGCCGAAGCCGCTGCCGGCTCACCGGTCCACGGCGCATAACGGCCGCTGCGGATATAGTTGTCCCAGACGCCGGGGTACCAGATTCCGTCTTCAGCGAGGCGATGACCGTAATTGGCGAATAGATCCGCCGCCGGGCCGTCCGCCGTAATCTCCCCCGATTTGCCGAACAGGACGACGCGATCGATATAATCGACGATCTCGTCGATCTTATGCTCGACGATGATGACCGTTTTCCCTTCTCCCGCCTTGCGGATCGTCTCCCATACTTGCTTCGTCCCTTCCGGATCGAGCAGCGCGGTCGGCTCGTCGACGAAGAGCACGTCGGGCTCAAGCGCCAGCGCGCTTGCGATCGCGAGCCGCTGCTTCATCCCTTGGGACAGCGCCGCTATCGGGGTATGCAGCTCCTCAAGCTCCAATCCGACCTGACTGAGCAGCACGCCCATCCGCTGCTTCATCTCTTCGCGCGGAACGAGCAGATTTTCCAGGACGAAGGCAAGCTCCTCATCGACAAAGGGCATGCAAAACTGCGTATCCGGATCTTGAAAAACGAACGCCCACCGCTCCGGTACGACGATCCGCTCTGCCGTTACCGGCACGTCCACCGCCCGCGGGATTAAACCGGACAGCACCTGCAGCAGCGTCGATTTGCCGCATCCGCTAGGTCCGAGCAGCAGCACCTTTTCCCCGCGCTTCACCTCAAACGACAAGTCCCGGAACGTCAGCGCCGGCGCGCCGGGAAATTTAAGCCTTAGCCGTTCAACTCCCGCCGCAGCGTTCATGCAGAATCACTCCGATACTAAAATTAATCGTGCAGCGAGCGCCGGTCTGCTTCGGTTACCGGACGTACGATCCGGGTAACGCCGGTTGCGTCGAGCGCTTTGACCAGATAATAGGCGACGCCGCCCGTAATGACGATACAGCTGATGAAGCGGAACACGAAGTACAGCGTCAAGTTCCAGCCTTGCAGTTCGATCAGATAACCTTTGTACCAGTCCATTCCCAGCGAGCCCAGGCCCGCTCCGATTCCGGCCAGACAGGCCACGGCCAGCGAATACGAGCGGTAGCCGAACAAGGCGAATACGAGCTCCGCGCCGATCCCTTGCGCAAGTCCGTAAGTGAGCGACTCTACGCTGTACTGCGAACCGATCAGCATCGCGAATACGGCGGCCGATACTTCGCCGAGCAGCGCGACTCCGGGCTTGCGTATAATCAGAAACGCTACGGTAGCCGCAATAAACCACATGCCGTACGCGAGCTGTTCGGCCTGCAAGCCGAAAATTTTGACGAGGTCGTACACCGATCCCCATACCCGGAAGATGACGCCGAAGACGATCGCAATGACGACTGTGACCAGAATGTCGGTCAGCTTTAATCCTTTGGAGCTTTGCAATACGTTAGACACTGGTATCCTCTCCCTTTCTCCTATTGATGTCTCTTTGCCGCCTGCCGGCATGCGGCGGGCAGCCTCGCTCCTAATCCGGGCAATCGCCGGGACCCGTTGGACGCAAAAAAGTCCACCCCCTAGAGGTGGACTGGCATTCGAATGAAGGATCGATCGGAACGATCGGTTCGAACGGTCAGGTGTCCCACTTCCCTACGCTGGCATCATCCAGATCAGGTTCGAAGGGTCTAGGATGTGCGCACATCCAATCTCAGCCCTGCCGGGCTCCCCTAGTGACACACTTATCTTAACACGATTTATGTTGTTGTCAATATCCCCTTTCCCGGCAAGTGCTGCGAATACTTGTAACGAACCGATCTTTTCAAGCCGGTCAAATTGACATAGCTTCGATGCAATGCTTCAATGAAAGCAAACCACTTTCAACACCCCGGGCGCGCTTTATCGATAACCGTTTTGATCCGTTAGTTCGCATGGGAATGTGACCGCTTATTCGCGCGCATCGATTCCCAAAGCTGTATCCGATTACGTATGGAATTGGAGGACCTGACTATGAGTTCGATTACGTTTCAATATGAGCAAGGACCGGAGCGGATCATCCGCGGGGATTTCCACCCGGCCTTGCGCCCGAACCCGCAAGCGACCGTTATTTTGGTGCACGGCTTCAAAGGGTTCAAGGACTGGGGGATGTTCCCCTATGCGGCCGGGCGGCTCGCCGAGTCGTTTGATGTAATACGCTTTAATCTGTCCCGCAACGGAGTCGGGGCGTCGCTAACCGATTTCGACGAGCTGGACAAATTCGGAAAGCAAACGTTTACCGGCGATCTGGAAGATTTAAAAGATGTCGTCGTCCTCGTTCGCGAAGGCAAGCTGCCGGTGGCGGGCAGACAGCCGGTGGCGGAACGGGTCGTACTCGTAGGCCACAGCCGCGGCGGCGGCGAGTCGATCGTGCTGGCGCTGGATGAACCGGCGCTGGTCGACGGGGTCGTCTCCTGGAACGGCTCGACGTCGTTCCCCGCGATATTCGGCGAGCCCGCGCTGCGCGCGATGCGCGAGGACGGCATCGCCTACATTGACAATGCGCGCACGAAGCAGCGCATGCCGCTTGAGAAGATCATCGCGGACGATCTGGAGCGCAACCGCGACCGGTTCGATCTGATCGCCCGCATCTCCCAGTTGCAAGTACCGCTCGTGCTCATTCAAGGCACGGACGATTTCCGCAGCTTGTGGGCCGGATCGGAGAAGCTCGTATCGGCCGCTCCGTCGGTCCCTTGGATTCACATAGCTGGAGGCGATCATACGTTCAGCGCGAAACATCCGTTCAACGGTTCCACGACCCCGCTGGACGAAGCGATTGCCGCCACCGGGAGGGAGATCCGGGAACGCATGCTCCAAAGACCGGCCGACCTCGAATAAACGCGCTGGATCATTTGGGAAATAGTGACAATAATCATTTTGGTATGATACGATAGGACTAAGCCTGTACGATCCGGTTTATTTGCAGGAGTGTCCATGGGTCCGATACGTCGACAAAGGAGTCGCAACAATATGAAAGAAATCGTCAAGCTGAAGCAGACGATGCTGAACGTCACGCACGAATTAATTTCCGGGTGCCGCTTCTGTGTGCAAATCTCCTTGGATCCCGAAGACAAAACGCCGATACAATGCGTCAAGTATTCCGGCTGCTCCATCCCGGTACATACGAATACCGCTACCTGTCTGTCCTGCCAGGAATATAAGCGCAGCAACAAAAACGAGCGTCAGAATATCGCATCAGGCGGCTGATCAGACCGCTCCCTCCGGGTCGTCTTTCGGCTTACGCCGGAACGGCTGAGACCGGGATTCGCCTGCATGGGGACCGCACTTGTTGCGCTTCGTTCGTTTCTGTGTCAAACTAAGGTATGATTGCCCCCGGCGGCGCGGCCGAACGCTTTCCCGCTTCGGCACCGGGACCGCTTAACGACGGGGAACGGAACAGGTGGACGAACTGAATGAAACCGTTATTTCGACTATTAACTGAACTCTCCTCACGCAAGTGGGTGTCCCGCATGACCGGCGCTTTTGCAAAGTCCAAGGCAAGCCGGTACTTTATTCCGCAATTCGCCAAATCCTACGGCATCCCGATCGAGGATGCGGAGAAGACGATCGGGGAATACCGGTCGCTTAACGACTTTTTTACCCGGCGCCTAAAACCGGGCCTTCGCCCGCTCGCCGAACGGGCCGACGCGCTGCTGAGCCCCGTGGATGCGCTTATAACCGGCATGGGATCGATTCAATCGGGCACGATGCTGAACGTCAAAGGCCAGGACTATACCGTGGATGAACTGCTCAACCGTTCCCCCAGAACGTTAAACTACCGGAACGGTTTCTTTTTTGTGCTGTATTTAAGCCCGACCGACTATCACCGGATTCACTCCCCCGTTACCGGGACGATTGTGGAGAAGGAGCATGTCAAAGGAAAAGTGTACCCGGTCAACGATTTCGGTCTTCGTGAGATGAAACGGGTGTTAAGCCGGAACGAGCGGCTGATTACGTATATCGATCACGAGTGCGGAGAGATTGCCGTCGTTAAGGTAGGCGCTCTCAACGTAAGCAGCATCCGCTATGCGGAACCGCTTCCGGACAAGCTGGAGCGTGGCGGCGATCTGGCCTATTTCGAGTTCGGCTCGACCGTCGTCCTGTTAACCGAGAACGACATCTTCGTACCGCGATCCGACCTTGCCGTCGGCAGCAAAGTGAAGATGGGCGAATCGCTGGGCACGCTAATCGGCAAATAGCCTGCGCATGGACATGCGTCCGCTTGCATACGACAGCGGAACAACAACCGAATCGAGGCTCCGGAAGACGGAGTCTTCACCGCCCTGCATCCCGACGCTTTCTTCTTGAAAGCGGTCCGGGATGTTTTTGTTGTGCCGCCAAACCGGACGACCTTACGATAGATTCAAATCCAGGAACTGCTGTGGATTTTCGTGCAGGCGACCGGAGCTCGCGTGCAGGGCCAAGGTGCGCTGCCGGAAGGCGATGAGGCGCAGGTCGATCCTTCCCGCAGGAGCAGCATCGAAACTTCCGTCGGGCTTGGCCTGCTTCAAGGCGACGGCACGACGCTGGAATTAACCAAACCGACCGAACGGCATGGCCGGCAATAGCCTCGCCAAGCGACTCCTTCTATTGCGGCTTACGCTCCCTCCCCCCAGCCGGGCCGTCAAGTCGTCCGCCAAACTTCCCGTATGCCCTTCATTGCCGCTTCGAGCATGGAATCAATCCGAATAATCCTTCCCCGCTGCCGAATCGTGCGATACGAGCTGCAGACGAGCGGCAGCTGCCGCCATCCGGGAGATGCCTTCCTTGATTTCGGTTTCCTCCAAATGGGCGAAGCCAAAACAGGCGGACGGGACCGGACGTTCCAGGTAATAGCCGGTGCCGTCCGTCCAAGTGACGCCGGAATCGTGACAGAACTGGCGGAATCGGCCATACTCGTCAGCAGATCGCTTCCACAAGGCAAACAGGTGCAGCCCCGCGTCGGAGGCCACCGGCTCGAACAATTCGGCCAGCTCCTCCGTGTCCTTCAGCAAACTTTGAAGCAGCTCGAATTTGCGGCTGTATAACCGCCCCATCCGGCGCAAATGGCGTTCATACTCGCCACCGTTCATAAACGAGGCGAGCGCCCGCTGCTCGAGGATCGCGGTCGGATGCGGCTCGAACAGCTGACGGGCGCGCAGGAAAGGCTCCCGGAGCGCCGCCGGCAGCACCGCATAGCCGATCCGGAAATGGTGCATCATCGTCAGCGAGAAGGTGCCGATATATACGACCCGGTCTTCGCGGTCAAGCAGCTTAAGCGGCTCGATCGGCCTGCCCAGGTGACGGAACTCGCTGTCGTAATCGTCCTCGACGACGACCGCTCCCCGCCGGGACGCCCAGGCGAGCAGCTGCTGTCGCCGCTCCAGACTGAGCACCGCTCCCGTCGGGAACTGCCGGCTCGGCGTGACGAAGATGAGCTTGGCCTCCCAGTCGTCCGGAACGAGTCCATGCCGGTCGATGCAGGCGGCTACCGCTTCGCCTCCGGCCGCCCGGATCGCGGACAAGATGCCGGAATAACACGGACTTTCCGTGACGACCGGGTCTCCGGTGTCGATCAGCAGCTGGGCGAGCAGCGCGATCGCCTGCATCGATCCGTTAACGATCGCGATGGACGAGGGCACCGCTTCGATACCGCGCGTCCGGAGCAGGTGGCGGCATATCGCCTCCCGCAGCGCCAGATGCCCTTGCGAGGCGAATCCGTCGCCGTAATATGAATCGTTCATCCCCCTCACCTGGGCGTACAACGTCCGGTTCCAAGCCTGCTTGGGGAAATGACTCCGGTCGCTGTATCCGATCATGAAGCGAATGTCGCCGGCCGTCCCGGAAGCAGGCTGGCGCAGCGGCAGCCCGGACATCCGCCGCCCCCACGCGGACAGCTCGAATTCGGTTTGCACGTTCGCTCCGCCCCCCGGCTGATGGTCATGCCGGTAAGCGACGAACGTCCCCCGGCCGACTCCGGACACGACGTACCCCTCCGCCGCCAGCATCTCGTACACCTGGCTGACTACGCCGCGGGACAGCCCGTACAACCCGCCGAGCTCCCGGCTCGACGGCAGCTTCATGCCATACTCCAGCCGGCCAGATGCGATCGCATCCCTTAACGCATGATACAAAGCAGAGTATTTTAGCGGATACCGCTCCAAATATAGATTTAATGGCAGATGAAAATCGGTCATATGTACTCCTCCCCTTCAATTGGCCTATCCGCCTCAAAAACCGCCGATGCGCAAAATCAACCCTTCCGCGGCTTTAGTTCACAGCCGAATCCGCCAACAAAGTCACAAATCCGGCAGCCAACGTTTCAATGGTCTATTGATTTCTATCATAATTGGCGCTTTTCTGTTGTCAATCTTTTGTTTATGATAAGAAAAAATGGAAGGGGCCCGACCGTATGAGCACAATCCGAAGAACCGCGTACGAGATGACGTCCGAGGAAGAGATTAACCGGTTTATGAGTGAGATGAGTTACGGAACGCTGGCGATGCAGGGCGAGGAGTGGCCGTATGCCGTACCGATCAACTACGTCTATCACCGCAATCAGGTCTATTTGCACGGCAGCAAGGCGGGGCACAAGATGGAGATGATCCGGACGAGCGGCAAAGTGGCGTTTTCCGTCAGCAAAGAATACGCCATCGTCCCTTCCTACTTCAGCGATCCGAAACTGGCCTGCCCGGCGACCGCCTATTTCAAATCCGTCCTGATCCGGGGACAGGCGGAGCTTGTAGAAAGCGTCGAGGAGAAAGCCGAGGTGCTCGGGGCGCTGATGCGCAAGCTGCAGCCCGAAGGCGGCTACGAGCCGATCGATCCGGCCGATCCGGATTACTTGCCGCGAATTCGCGGCGTGGCTGTCCTGCGGCTGGCGGCGGATTCGTTTACCGCCAAATTCGCCTTCGGCCAACATTTGAACGAGGAGCGGTTCGAACGGGTATGCGGCGGATTGGAGGAGCGGGGAACGGAAGGCGACCTGCAGACGGCGGAGCTGATGCGGAAATATTCGGGCAGATGCCCGAAACACGAAGGGCCGGCTGGAGATGGCGACGCTTCATAAATCCAAAAACGCAGCCGTTCCCTGTTCCAGCTCTACGCTTGGATAAGGAAGCGACTGCGTAAGTGGAAGCAGCGATCGCACGCGGCTCCCGGCGCGAATGTGCAGGGCGGGAGCAACCGCCGCATGACGCCGGCCGGCCGACAGATGCAGCGCGCCCCCGAAAGAGCGGGCCGCAGAAGCTAATGCCCCTGCCTGTCAAGCGAGCACCTTCAGCACGTCGTCGATCTTTTTGCTGTTGGAGATAACCCCGTAGTTCATCCAGGTCATAAAATCGACCTCGTATACGCACTGCTGCTTTACCGCCGGCAGCGCCTGCCACGAAGCCGTCTCCAGCATCTCCCGTTCCTCTCCCGGCACGGAGGAATGCCGCCGGTCGAACGTAATAAAGAGATGGTCCGCATCCAGCCGCTCCAGCCATTCCGGAGGCAAAGTCATCTTTCTCGTCTCCTGTTCCATCTCCATCACGAGGGAATGCGGGGCAAGCCCCAGATCCTTGTACAGGATCGGCCCGGTATAACCGTAGTCCGGCCCGGCGTACAGACTTATGCCAAGCGCCGATATGCGTAAAAAGGCGACCGTCTGTCCGCGGGTCGACCGGCCGAGCACGCTGCGGGCGTCGCGCGCTTTCTGCTCATAATGCCGGATCACTTCCTCCACCCGGTCCGTCCGCCCGAGCAGACGCGCCGCTTTATGCAGCGTCGAGCGCCAGTCCTCGCCCGGATGCGGCATATGGAAGGTCGGGGCCAGCCGGCCCAGCCGGTCGTTCGGAATCCACTTGCTGAACCCTCCGTCCAGCATAATGAAATCGGGACGATGCCGGGAGAGATCATCCTCATCCTCCTCCGCAAGGTCGAGGACGGGCACATCGTTCAAGCCGAGGTATTCCTGTCTCCCCCAGCCGCGGTGGGAGCATTGAACGACCGGCGTGATGCCGAGCGCCACGAGGAAATCTTCCAGGAAAGGAGCGAACACGCGGGCATTTTCACGGTAATGACGGCGGTACTGGCCGGGAGAAATCCCGAGCGTTTGCTTGAACCGGCGGTTGAAATAATATTCGTTGTTAAAGCCGACGTTTTGGGCGATATCGTACAGCCGGTCGTCGGTCGTCAGCAGCAGCTTTTTGGCCCGGTCGATCCGAACCCCGTTCAAATAATCCAGCGGAATTTGTCCGGTCAGCTCCTTAAACAGACGCGAGTACTGCCAGCGTGCGACATTCGCCCGGTCCGCCAGCTCGTTCACGGTCCACATGTCCCGGTATTGCTCCTTAATAAGCTCGATCGATTGCTCCACCGCTTTGCGCATATTTCCTTCATAGCCCAAGGAACGATTTTGCGCCAGGAGGAACCGCATCCATTCCTGAAACCTCACATGGTTGTCCAGCTGTTCCAGATCGTCGTCCGAATCCCGGTGGCGGTAGATCGATTCCAAATAGTCCATACAAGTGGAGAACGGATGACACAGCGCTTCTCCCTGTAACGGAAATCCGCCGCCGGACGGCTCGTTCTGGCCGGAGCCGGAGTCTGCCCCGTATCCCCTCCACCACTCGAACGAAACCCGATAGTAGATCAGGCCGTCCTCACCCGCCGCCAGCTCGACAGCCACATCCGGAGCGGCGAGACAGCACATCCCCCGGCCGAGACGAAGCCGGCTGCCGCCGATAGCGATCGTACCGGAACCTCCGGTAATCACCCATAAGGTAGAATGGCTGCCGGTCTCGCCGTGCTCCTGCCATTTCGAAGCTTGAACGTCATACTGAATTTCCTTCAGCACATAAAACAAAGTCCGGGCATACGAGGCCGGCTCCGTTACCTGTTTCATTTTGGCTCACCTACAATGAGAATGGTTATCATTTTCAAATATTAGTATATAGAAAAAAGGAAAGCTCATCAACTGGGTGTTGACGGCTTTCCCTTGGCCCGCTTCATCCGATCTGCGGGGCATGTCTCTTTATTTAACAAGCCACTTCAAAACATCGTCCGTTTTCATCTTATTGGCCGTAATCGCGCCGGACTGCCAATGCGTCCGCTCCGCTTTGTACACATGCCCGTTTTTGACGGCGGGAAGCGATTTCCACAGCGGGCTGTCCAGCAGCTTGACCGCTTCCTTGTTCTCCTCGGACGTCCAGCTTCCGTTGGATGGAAACACGATCAGATGATCCGCATCCAGCTCGGGAAGTTTCTCCTCGGACAAGATGGCCTGGAACTCCTTCATTTCCTTGACAAAACGGTGCGGCGCGAGTCCAAGCTCGGAGTAAATGTTGCCGGTATACCGGTTATTGATGCCGAACAGAGCCAGCGATTTGTCTCCCACATTAATCCGGACGACCGCCACCGTCTGTTCGCCGACCGCTTTGTCGAGCTTCGCCTTCGCATCCGTCATTTTCTGATTGTATTCCGCCAGCACGCTTTCGACTTTCTCCGGGATGCCGAGCACATCGGCAATTTTCCTTAATATTTCCGGCGGGCTCTGCAGCACGGCTTCCGGTAGACGATACGTCGGCGCCACTTTGGAGTACAGCTCGTACTTGGCCGCATCCGCCCCGCCGTCGACGATGATCAGATCGGGACCGGCCGCGACCAGCGCCTCGATGCTCCCGGTCGTATCGAACGTCGGCACGTTCAGACCCAAATAGTCCTGCTTGCCCCAGTTCGGATGATACCACTGGACGACCGGCGTTACGCCGAGCGCCTGCAAATAATCCTCAACGTAAATCCCCGCAACCTTCTTCGGCTTGACGGGAATCGTAACGTCTCCGAACTCCCCTTTGACAACCCTTGTTTTCCTCTCGTTCGAATCCGTCTGGCCGGCTGCCGGCGTCTCGTTATTGGTTGCTCCGCATCCTGTCAAACCTACCGCCAAAACGAGCAGAAGCGTCATTCCTACCGCCAGCATGCGACGTGATTTTGCCATAACCGCGTTCACTCCTATGTCTAACCAAAAAGGTACGAAAAGAGAGCCGAATTTAAATGATAATCATTCTCATTTTCGTTCGGGATCATTATATCTCACACTTTTTGATGCCACAATACACATTCTCTACTCATTTTTTATACAAACGCGGTTGGGGTGCAGCCCGCCTTCGCGCGGCGGGATCTGCTCTCTCGGAAAAGGGCCTCCGGCGTAAGGTAGGGGATTCCAGACAAAACTCGCCAGAAGGTAATCTTTTCCCTTTCCACTTGGTTGTCCACATTGAATCGACAGCCTCACAAACCGCTCCTATTCCGAACCTTTCCTGCCTATAAGCGACTCCCGGCTTACCGGCACGGCGAAGCACCTGACCTTCCGCTCCCGGAGATCCTCCGGCCCGTGACGGGCCATCTCGCCGCTCTGCATCCTGTCGTTCGTCAGCCCCGACATCCGATGCCCCGTCTTCGTGTTGTAAGCAAATCTTCCAATCGATCAATCGAAGCTGGCCACCGATCAGGATTTCGATTTGGCCAGCAAATACAGGAAGTAAGGCGCGCCGATCACGGCCACCACAATCCCCGTTGGAATTTCCGATGGCTGTAAAATCCAGCGGCCGATCGTATCGGCCGTAATGACCAAAAGCGCACCGGCAAGCGCCGCGGCCGGCAGCAGCATCTGATGCTTCTGACCGACGAGACGGCGTACGAGATGCGGGGCGATCAGCCCGACGAAGCCGATGCTGCCGCTCACCGCTACGCAGGAGCCGGCAAGACCGACGGCAGCCGCGAGCAGGACGAGCCGCTCCTTCTCCACCGGCGCGCCAAGCCCGGTCGCCGTCTGATCCCCCAGGTTCAGCACATTCATGACGCGCGCCTTGTAGAAGACGAACGGCAGCAATACGACGAGCCACGGCAGCAGCGCAAGCACGAACTTCCAGTTCGCACCCCAGATGCTTCCGGCCATCCATGTCGCAACAAATTGATATTTCTCCGGGCTAAGTCTCAGCGTCATGACGATCGTCGCCGCGCTAATCCCTGCGGCCACGGCGATACCGGTCAGCAGCAGCCGGATCGGCGCTATGCCGTGATGCCGCTTGTACGCCAGCGAGTAGATCAGAATCGCGGTCAGCCCCGCGCCGACCAGCGCGACGAGCGGAAGCATGAAGACCGGTGCGGCCGCCGTCGCCGGATAAAACGATATAAACATCATCACGGTTAATCCCGCCCCCGCGTTGATCCCGAGTATACCCGGGTCGGCGAGCGCATTGCGCGATATCCCTTGCATGATACAGCCCGAGACGGCGAGTCCGGCGCCGATCAGCAGCGAAATGACGATGCGCGGCAGGCGGAATTCGAACAAAATGAGCGATTGCTTCTTCGTTCCCATCCCGAATAACGTCTGAATCAGCTCCACCGGAGAAAGCCGGATATAACCGGTGTTCATACTGATCATAAAGACGGTGACGATGAACAGCCCGAGTACGACGAGGACGGTAACATTCCGCCTTCTTTTCTGTTTCTCGCTTCTTAACAGAGGCACACGCTCCATCCTACAGCTCCCTCCTTTCTTTACGCGCCAGGTAAAGGAAGAACGGAACACCGATGAGCGCGATCAGCGCCCCGACCGGAGTCTCGAACGGCGGATTCACCATTCTGGCCGCCAGATCGGCGAAGACGACCAGCAGGCTGCCGAGCACCGCCGAGCACGGAATAATCCAGCGGTAATCGACGCCGACCATATAACGGGTCAGGTGAGGAATAATAAGTCCGACAAATCCGACAGCGCCGACGACCGATACCGCAGCTCCCGCCAGAATCAGCACGAGCACTGTCCCGGCCAGCTTCACGAGTCCCGTCCGCTGGCCGAGCCCCTTGGCCACATCCTCGCCCAGACTCAGCATCGTGATCGAGCGCGACAAAATAATCGCTCCGATAATAGCCGCGGCAATCCACGGAAACATAATTTTGAGCTGGAACCATTTCGTTCCCGCCACTCCCCCGGCGTACCAGAAAGCCAGATCTTGGCCGATCCGGAAATAAAGCGCGATTCCTTCGCTTAATGCCGACAGTAAGGCGCTTAACGCCGCACCGGCAAGCACGAGCCGCACCGGGGTCAAGCCGCCCTTGGCGAGGGAACCGATACCGAAGACGAGCAAGGCTCCGATCGCCGCGCCGAGGAACGAGAACAGAATCAAATACATGAACGGCAAGCCGGGCAAAAAGGCAAAGCAAATCGCCAGCATAAAACCTGCGCCTGCGTTAAGCCCCAGCAGTCCGCTGTCCGCAAGCGGATTGCGCGTCATCCCCTGCATGATCGCCCCGGCTACGGCGAAGCAGGCGCCCACCATCGCTCCCCCCAGCACGCGGGGCAGACGGAGCTCCTGAATAATCTGATGCTGTGTCAGATCGGGATTAAATCGGAAGATTGCCTCCCATACGACGGACAGCTTAATATCCGCCGCTCCGAACGACACGGATACAGCGATCCCGAGCATCAGTGCGATCACCCCTCCGATCAAGATGAGGGTCGCTGCCCATGGACGGGAACGGACTTGTACGGGAGACTTCGAAGCCGTTGCTTCATTCCTTGTTGGATTCATGAGTGCCACCTTTGTCACATTGGTTGGACCAATTATTTTCGATCGTCTCTAATAGAGGTAGTTCAAAAAGTCCACTTTTGATCACGAAGCCGATCCGAAAGCCTACTCGACATCGAATATGGAATTCAGCCGGAACTTCCGGTGCTCACAAAAGCTCCCACTGCGCTCCGCTCCTCATTTCCTAGCTTCATCCCATCTTCTCGGTGCTGAAAACCGGACTTTTTGAACTCGCACTTATAGCAAGATGACGATTGATATTGATTCTCAATTTCAATTATAAATAGTAGATCAGCTGACCTCTCCTCGGCAATAGACAAAATGAAAGTTTTTTTTGTACAAATTTAACATTCCTAAGAAAAACACGTTTTTTCAGTTGAGCGGCGACCCGAAATCTTATATCATGGATTGTGACTGATAATGATTATCAATATCCTTCCGAATATGTCCTGCCTGAAGGAGGCACGAATGATGGGTTTACAGCCGACAACTTCCGTCCCGCTTCGCTCCCTGCTATTTCATATGACTGACATCAGCCTGTCCGTCCGCCCTGTCGGATGGGATTCCGATATACAAACCAGCGATCCGTACACGCTTCTGATCGTAACGAACGGAAGCGGCAGCCTCCATACGGGCGATACGACCGTCCTTCTGAAGACCGACAAATGCTACCTGCTCCCGCCGGGCCGCTCTTACCGCGCCGTCAACGGATTCGACAGCTCGCTCCGGTATTACCAGCTGGCCTTTGCCGCCGTCCATATCGCGGGTCAACGGACCACCGAGACGTACACCGGCAGCTTGTTCTCCGGCCGGCTTGAAATGACCGCTTATCCGTTCTCCAGGCTGATTCGCCTCGCCGAGGAGCTGTATGATGCGAAAGACAGCGACGGCGATATCGAATCGATGAACCGGCATATCCGGTTTCAGGAGCTGATCCGTTTTCTGCTCGAGCACAACCTCGAGTTCGCCGGTCCCGCCAATTCCACGCAAGCGGTGGAATCGACGATCCGTTATATGCGGAACAATTACATGCATAGCATAACCGTGAAGCAGCTGGCCGAGATGGCCCGGGTGCCCTACTATCAGTACACCCCGATCTTTCAGGAATTAACCGGCAAGAAGCCGCTCGATTATTTGACCGAGCTGCGCATCAACCGCTCCAAGGAACTGCTGGTTCATTCCGACGAACCGCTACGCGAGATCGCCGGCCGGGTCGGTTTTGCCGACGAATATTATTTCAACCGCCGCTTCCGCCAGACGACAGGCGTGACGCCCAAGCAGTATGCCAAATATATGAAGCATAACACGCGCGTAAGAGACTGGACCGGACACGAAGTCGATATCCCCGCCCAGCCGAAACGAATCATTTACTTCGGCGAAACGTTCGGCGACCTGCTCGCTCTCGGAGTCGACGCGATCGGCGGAAATATATCCTGGAAAAACCGCACCTTCTTCAAAGACCGGGTACGCAACGTGCAGGACGTCGGCAATCCGATCAACCCGGACAAGTTGATGGAGCTGAAGCCGGATCTGATCATATTCGCCTGCTCGGACGAGAAGCAGTATACGAAAATATCGAAAATCGCTCCTACGGTAACGTTTAACTCCTTCGCCCCTCTCGACCAGCGGCTGCTTACGCTCGGACATCTGCTGGGCAAAAGACGCGAAGCGGAAAAATGGCTGGACACCTACAACAATAAAGCCGCTGTCGTGTGGCAGCAGCTTCGGACGGTTATCGAGCCGGGCGAGACGGCTTCCGTATTCGTATTCGATCACGGCAACCGGCTGTTCGTGATGGGGGCTTCCGGACTTTCTTCGGTGCTGTACCATCCGCATGGCTTCCAGCCGGTGGACAAAATCCGCGATCTGTTGGACGCCGGTTTAGGATTCGCCGAAATAACGGAGCGTCATCTGCCCGCCTATACGGGAGACCGCATCTTCATGCTGCTGCCGGGAAACGCCGAATCGAAAGTCGCGATGGAGAAGCTGATGAAGAGCGCGCTCTGGCGCAGCCTGCCTCCCGTCCGGAACGGACGCGTCTACTACGTGGAAGCGGCCAAATGGAACTTCGGGGACGCCCTGACCCGGGAAAAGCTGCTCGATGCGCTTCCCCGCCTGCTCCTCGCCAACAGTTGAACCCGGCCTCTCCCCCGGCCCCAGCCCCGGCTTCATGACCAGCCGTCCCTGAAGAGGGTCGGCTGTTATTCGTCCGCGACGCCGAGCGCGCGGTTTTTCTCCTTGAACCGGTCATTGTGCGACGAGACGTACGCCATCCGCGGCGCCTCCGGCTCCATATGCAATTTCGCGCTGTTGACCGCTAGCACGGCGTCGGAGAACGCCCCCGCGATCAGATTCACCTTGCTGTCGAAATTGACGAAATCACCGGCGGCATAGATGCCGGGCACGTTCGTCTCCAGCTTGCCGTTCACGTACACGTTCCAATCGTCCATCTCGAGTCCCCACTCGTTTATTCCCGAGAAGTCCGACTTCAGCCCGTGATTGACAATAACCGCATCGACCTCCAGCTGCTCGGTTTCGCCTGTCTCCACGTGGCAAATCGTCACTTTGCCGATCGTCTGCCCGTCCTCGCTGTGCAGCTGGGTTAACGCATACGGAGTCCGGACAGCCGCAACGGATTGCTTCATCCGGATAATATTTTTCTCGTGTCCGCCGAACATGGCGCGCCGATGGACGACCGTTACGCTTTGCGCGATCGGCTGCAGCTCGTTGGCCCAGTCTACCGCCGAATTGCCTCCGCCCGATATAAGCACGCGTTTGCCGCGGAACGGCTCAAGCTCCTGCACCGTATAATGAAGATTCGTAATCTCGAACCGGTCGGCTCCTTCGATATCCAGCTTCGCCATCTTCAATATTCCCCGGCCCAAAGCAAGCACCGCCGTCCGCGTCCAATGCCTCTCACCCGATTCGGCTATAAGCACGAACGTGCCGTCTTCTTTTCGTTCGAGATGCTTGATATGCTGGCCGAAGACGAGAGTCGGGTCGAACACGTTCGCCTGCTGGGCAAGCTGGGCGATCAGCTGCTGACAGACGACAGGGGCGAAGCCGCCCAC
This sequence comes from Paenibacillus sp. MAH-35, assembly GCF_058135425.1. Classification (NCBI taxonomy): domain Bacteria; kingdom Bacillati; phylum Bacillota; class Bacilli; order Caryophanales; family Paenibacillaceae; genus Paenibacillus; species Paenibacillus sp. MAH-35. The sequence continues at coordinate 150,498 of NZ_JBYUPU010000001.1, read as the reverse complement.
GTCCCAGATCATTTTCTCCGGATAGATAAGCATACGGCCGCCGAGCTCTTCCCTCGCCTCGATCAGCTTTGTTTTCAAATCGCGCATTCCGCTATAAAAAGCGGCGTACATCCCGGCAGGGCCGCCGCCGATGATCGTCACGTCGTACAATTCCAATGGCTCCACCATAACCCGTTCCTCCGCAACCAAACGTTTTGTATTTGTAAATGATATTGATTATCAATCTCTCCCGACCATTGTAGCCTCGCATGGCTTGGCATGGCAATGGACAAACGTAACCTTATCTTTGTACAAAATGAACGCCTTCTTCGGCCCGCATAGACGATCCGCTTATCGGCAAACGCGAAAAACCCCCGAATCCGCGGAATTCGCGAACTTGGAGGTTTATTATGCATCGCATTCGAATAACCGGTCACTCGCGCTCTTCCTGCCGTGCACGGAGCGGGCCGTCCGGGTCGTCCGCATCCGTTTCGATCGAGATTTCTTCCGGAATGCGCACCGCCGTGCTGGGCACTTCGCGCGGCTTGTATTCGATCACGTCCGACGAATACAGGCTGACGAACAAACTGCCGCCGCCCGTGAAGGCGCGGATCAGAACAGGCTGATTGTACTTGTTCATAAAGGTAAAGTCGGGGCCGTTCCAGCTCACGGTAGCGTCTCGTCCGGGCAGCACGTACGGCACGTTGCGGCTGTGCGAATAGCGCTGCACGATATGCATGCCGGCGCGGTCCGCGGCGTTGAACAGCGTCGACGACACCTGGCAGATGCCGCCGCCGATCCCTTCGGCCAGCTCTCCCCTTACGATTACCGGAGCTTTCAGGTATCCTCTTTTCTCGGTCCGCTCGCCAACCACCTGATTAAACGAGAACAGCTCTCCGGGGAAAAGCACATGGTTGTTAATCGCTTTTACCGCGGTCGAGATATTGTGCATCCGGTTTTTGTTGTTCGAATTGTAGTAGGTGACATAGTGCCCGATCGGCTTGACCCGGACGTTGGCCAGCAGTTCGCTGTCCACCTTCGGATACAGCGCCGTCCTCGGCAGATCGATGACCGAAGGGCCGGTTCCGTAAAAATACGAATAAAACCGCTCCTCGAACGCGGTGCGGTTCAGCCTGTAGCCGGGCTGCTCCTTCTCGATTCTGCCGTTCGCGCCGATTCGCGCATTTTCCGGTGCCCGGTACATCTTTTGGTCGAGCTCGTCCATTAACCGGCCCAGCCGGTCCCCATCGACCATCGACTGCCCCGGCAGCGTATATTCGTTGCGAACGGCCGTAGCCATCCGCTGCCCCTCATGCTGGATTACGGCTTCTCCGGGGGCATTCACTTGTTGGACCAGCAGCAGCAGTCCGATCATCCATGCGGCTTTCAATATCGGCGTCCCTCCCACCGGTAGGTTGAACAGGAAAAGTTCCTCTTGATACATTTTCCTACATCCGGTGGAATTATTACCGCTGCCGAAAAATCGTGCAAAAGCACAGCCTTTCCGGAATAATAAAAGGCACCCGTAGCGGGCGCCCTGCACGTCTTCCTTTATTCGGCTAATCGATTGCGGCGGCCCATTATTTAACGAGAGCCGCGGCCGGTTACTAGATGGGACATACCGGGCTGGTTTTTTTCGAGCTGGGCGAATATGCCTTCCGGATACACCGGCCTGCGCTTCAGTTGGCCCAGCGTCCTCCAGACAAGCTTCACCGACGAATGCTCCTTATGCCAGAGCGGTTCCGGAATTTCGTCCGTCTGCTCCAGCTCGCACAGATGGATCAGCGTCACCTGATGGTGTTCTTTGCCGTAATATTGAAAAAAATGCTCGTTAATCGCCATAAGAGGCCCGACCCGAACCTCCAAATCATATTCTTCCATAAACTCGCGAATAATCGCTTCGGCAGCCGTCTCGCCGTACTCCACCGTTCCGCCGGCGAACCGGTAAAACGATTCGTCCTCGTCGCATTGCACAAGCACTTGCCGGGTGCTGCCCTGCCGGCCCTCCCCCGCTGCGACGTCCCGGATCATAACTCCCGCGGCTCTTAATTTCGGATGCATACGTCCCCCTTTCCGCCTGCAACAGCCGAGGCGAACGCCGGCGCCATGACCGTTGACTGTTAGCTGTCCGATTTTTGCGGCATATCGTCTTTGAACGCTGAACGTGCCGATCTCTTCTTCCTGCGGGGTGAACCTGCCTGCCCCTGTCCGAACCTTGCAGCCTGAAAAACAATGTTCATTTATTGTAACCGATCCCACTGAAAAAAGAAAATCCGGACCAGTCTCAAAACGAGCCGAAAATGCGCTTTCTCTTGTTGGTATAAACCCAAAAGTTCCGTTCTATACATCTCTATGGCCGCACGGAATAATTCATGAGCAATGGGCACGGAAAGCCTGCTTGCCAAAAACAAACCCCGTACGCCGCAAGCTTGCCTTTAATCGGCCAGCACAGGCATAACGGGGAACTTCATTGCTTATCCGTTTCCGGGCTGCGGATCAGCGGTACGAAGCGGCAGCCTGAGCGCAAACGTGCTGCCTTCGTCCGAGCTGTATACGAGCAGCAAATCCCCGCCCATCGCTTCGGCGAGCATCCGGCTGAACGTCAAGCCGAGTCCGAGCCCCCGTACCCGATGGCGCTTCCGCTCACCGCGGAAAAACCGTTCGAAAACGAGCGGCCGCTCCGGCTCCCCGATCCCGTGCCCGTTATCCGTCACCGTTATTTCCGCGTATCCCGCATCCGGCTTCCTCACGGTAACGACGATTGAGAGCGGGCGTCCCGGCACCGCCGCTTGTCTGGAATTGCCCAGCAGGTTGACGAGAATTTGCTGAATCCGCATCGCGTCCCCGGCGACGAACGTGTCAGGCCCGTCACATTGCAGTACGGCCGCCGGCTCGTCATCCGGCTGGAGCAAGTTCCATTGGTGAACGATCTCGGCGATCAGCACACTGACGTTCACACGATCGTGCCGCACTTCCACAAAACCGGAAGCAAGCGCGTTATAGTCGAGCAGATCGGACACCATCGTCTGCAGTCTCTCGCTCTCCTTCAGGGCGATGTCGAGAAACTCCTCCGCTTCCTTATCCGTGACGACCCCTTCCCGGACCGCATGGATCAGCCCTTTCACCGACGTGACGGGCGTCTTCAGCTCGTGGGTAATGCCGGCCATCATCAGGGAGCGCCAATCCTCCAGTTGCTTCAACCGGCCAGCCATCTCCTTGAACGAAACGACAAGCTCGTTAATTTCCCGCTCCCGCCACTCGCCTTCGAGGCGAATATCGTAGACGCCGCGGCTTACTTCCCCTGCCGCGACGGCGACCTGGCGGATCGGCCGGGACAGTTTGCGGGACAGCAAATAAATCGTCAGCCACCCAAGCAGCGCCAGCCCGACCAACAGCACCGTCAGCAGCCGGTATTCGTTCTCGATATAAGTCAGCGACTTCTTCGACTGGATCAGCGTCACATGGCCGATCTCTTCCCCGGACCGGTTATGGATCACCGCGGATATCGTAATAAAGTCGGAATCGACCGACTCCGACAGATCGGGCGTAAGCCGCTCGCGAATCTCGGCCGGTGATAACGTCCGGTCCTGATACAGCATCTTGTGGTCGGAAGTCGTGACGATTACGCACAATTCTTCGCTAAGCTCAAAATATCGTTTCCGTTTCTCGATGAGACCGTCCAGCGTGGGGCGGATTACCGGAATGCTGCCATCGCCGGACACCCGGTCGGCGATTTCTTCGGCTAACAGACGCGTCATCTGCATCCGGTTGTCCATCGTTGTTTGGCGCACCCACATTACCGCGACAGAGGCGACCAGAATCAGCCCGATACACAGGATAAGCACGTAACGGATCGTCCAATACGACAGGATGGAGGTCGTTTTCATTCGCCGGCCCAAAATTGATACCCCGTTCCGCGCAGCGTGCGAATTTCCCCTTCGACTGTCGGCCAATGGGAAAGCGCCTGACGCAATCGTTTGATCGACAGATCGACCGCCCTGTCGCTTCCGTCGTAATCCATTCCCCATACTTGCTCGATCAGCTGATCGCGCGTAAACGTCCGGTTCGGGTTTTCCGCAAGAAACAGCAGCAGCGACAAGTCGCGCGGGCTGAGCGGCAGCTCGGCCCCGTTCAGACAAACCCGCCGGGCGGCGAAATCGATCGACAGATTGCCGAAATTGCGCTTGTCCTCGCCTTCAATCCAGCGCGTCGGCCGACGAAGCACCGCATTCACGCGGGCAACAACCTCCTCCGGCACGAACGGCTTCGACATATAGTCGTCCGCTCCCAGATTCAGTCCCTCCAGCCGGTCGCGGACATCTCCCTTGGCGGTCAGCATAATGATCGGGCAGCTGCTGCGCTCCCTGATCCGCTTCAGCACATCCCAGCCGTCCAAGCCCGGCATCATCACGTCGAGCAGCACGAGATCAGGGCCCGTCTCCTCGAATCGCCGCAGCGCTTCCTCCCCGTCCGATGCCCGTTCCACATGAAAGCCGGCTTTTTTCATATACGCCGCAATCACTCTGGCAATCGCTTCCTCGTCTTCGGCCAGAAGAATCGTTCGCATCCGGCTCCCCCCTTTCCGTTATCCGTACTCCGCAATCTTTTCTAATTGTACAACATTGCGATACGCCGGCGTCAACTGCGCCGTCTTTCAGCTAACGCTCAGCATCCCGACATGTTCCCGACACGTAAGCTTGATACACTAGGGGCCTGTACCCATACAACGATAAACATGGAGGGATGAATAATGAACAACAATAAGAAAAAACCGAAAAAAACGGTGCTGCTCGCCTCGGGTTTCCTGTTCGTGATGCTCGCGGGCGGTTATGCGGCCTATGATTATTATGCCGGCAATCACGTCGAGATCGAAGGCGTCATTCCGGCAGCGGGACAAGCCTCCGCCGGGCAACAGACAAGCGAACAGCCTTCCGGCGGCGGACAACTTTCCGGCGGACAATCCGCTTCCTCTGCGGCTGCCCCGATCGCGGGCAAGCTGAACGGAACGTGGAAAGTAGCCGCTCCTTCCAAAGTTTATTTCTCGGTAACGACTTCCAAGGAGACGGTTAACTTCGTCGGCGATCAGGTACGGGGCGAATGGCTTGTCGACCTGAGCGCGCCTGCGAATATGAAAGGCCAGGGCGAAGCGGATATCGCCTCGCTCAGCTCGGGCAACGGCCAGCGCGACGGACATATTAAAGGAAACGATTATTTGCAGGCCGCGACTTATCCGAAAGCTACGTTTCAAGTCACGTCGTTCGAGGGCGTGCCGGCCGAATGGAAGGAAGGCCAGGTCGTTCCTCTCAAGCTGAAGGGCAAGCTGAGCGTCAAGGGCGTCGACAAGGACGTTACGTTCGACTCCAACGCCCTGTACGAGCAAAACCAGCTGAAGCTGTCCGGCTCGACCGTCGTGACGTTCGATGACTATGGGATGAAAAATCCGCATGCCGTCGTGCTGCAGACGGAGAACAACGTGACGGTGCGTCTGGAGCTTGTGTTGAATAAATAATAGATAAATTTCTCGAACTGTCGTCCCGCGGGTCCCTAGCGATCTGCCGGGACGATTTGCGTCGGGAGACCGCTGGAATCCGTGAGTGACTCGGATTAGGCTAAATGATATAATAGGACCGACTTCGAAAAAGATAACAAGGTTTGGAAGGATGGAACCGATGAACGAATTGGTGAAACGACTGAACGCGACCATCGAAAGTGAGAACCCGCATGTATTCTCCATGCTGTCGGGGCTCGGCAAAGCGATTTATTTTCCGAAAGAAGGCATCCTGAGCCAGTCGGCCGAAGCGAAGACGAAGGCCAAGAAATTTAACGCTACAATCGGGATTGCTTTGGAACAAGGCAAGCCGATGCATCTGAAAGCGATCCAGGATACGCTCGAAGCTTATGACCCAAGCGACATATACCCGTATGCTCCGCCGGAAGGCAAGCCCGCCCTGCGCAAAGCATGGCGCGACAAGATGCTCGTCGAAAACCCTTCGCTGCAAGGGAAAACATATAGCAATCCGATCGTCACAAACGCGCTGACCCACGGGCTCAGCATCGTCGCCGATTTGTTTGCGGATGTGGGAGACGCCGTCATTTTCCCGGACAAAAACTGGGAGAACTATGAGCTGTGCTTCAGCATCCGCCGCGGCGCGGAGATCGTCAACTTCGCGTTATACGGCGACGACGGCAAGTTTAACGCCGCCGCTCTGCAGGAAGCCGTCCTCTCCCAGAAGGACAAGGGCAAAGCGATCGTCATCCTGAACTTCCCGAACAATCCGACCGGTTATACGCCGAACGCCGAGGAAGGCAAAGCGATCGTCGCCGCGCTCGTCGCAGGCGCCGAAGCCGGAATCAATATCGTTGCCGTCACCGACGACGCCTACTTCAGCCTGTTTTTCGAAGATTCGCTTCACGAGTCGCTGTTCGGCCATCTGGCTGGTCTTCACCCGCGCATCCTGCCCGTTAAGGTGGACGGCGCTACCAAGGAAGAATTCGTATGGGGCTTCCGCGTCGGATTCATCACGTTCGCTTCGGAAAGCGAATCGCTGCTCAGCGCTCTGGAACAGAAGACGATGGGCATCATCCGCGCCACGATCTCCAGCGGGCCGCATCCGTCGCAGACGTTCGTCCTTCGCGCGCTTCAATCTCCGGAGTTCGAAGCTCAGCGTCTGGAGAAGTTCAACATTATGAAAACCCGCGCCAACCGGACGAAAGAGCTGCTCGACAGCGGCAAATTCGATTCCGCATGGACGTATTATCCGTTCAACTCCGGCTACTTCATGTGCTTGAAGCTGAAGACCGTCGACGCCGAGCAGCTCCGTCTCCACCTGCTCGACCAATACGGCATCGGGACGATCGCCCTGGGCGAAACCGATCTGCGCGTCGCCTTCTCCTGCATCGAGGCGGATCATCTGGAGGAGCTGTTCGATACGATTTATCAAGGCGTTCTGGATCTGGAGAAAGCCGCTTCCAACGGATAGTGGTTCGACGAAAAGCTACGCCCTTGCCCGATTCCCGGCTCCCGGATCTGTCCGGAAGCCGCTTGAAGGCAAGCGGCGTTTTTTTGTTTTCGGACACAGAAACATCTTGCCCTTCGCCGCGTCTATTTCCTATATAAGGAAAGTAAGGAGGGGGTTTCTTTGATTCGGAGACGAGTGGCGGTATGGGGCGCTTTCGTAATCGGGTTATTATTCCTAACAATAACCGCTTCTTCCGACTGGGGGCTTCCGGCTACCGATCACCGGCTGGAGGAGGGGACAGGTCGGCAGCCGGACGGCCGGTTTGGCCATACCAGTCCGGCTTCCGCTCTGCTGGATCTGACTGGCAGCCGAGACGGCTTCCTGTCCAAGGAAGCTCGGGAGCTGAGACAGAAGTGGAGCGAGTCGGCCGAATGGAAGCGGGCGGATGGCTTGTTCGATACCGCTTCGCCCGAACCTTTGGTGCTCATCGATAACGCGGATCGCAGCCGGGGGCTCCTTTACTTGGAGAACCAGCACATATACCGCCTCTTCTCGGATGAGCGCGGAGCGTTCCGGCAGCAGCAACTGCTCAAGTTCGATCAGGGAACATCGGCCGGACTATGGCGCAATGGAGACCATGTATTAATCGGCGAGCAGCTTCGTACCCGTGACCATCCGATGGGAAAATGGCATTCGATCGAGCAGCATGCCGATCCCGCACGCCCTTTTGCCGTTATCCCACTCGATCCCATGCTGGGACCGGAACAATTGCTGACGGCAACGTTTACCGAAAACCCGCGGCTAATCTTCCTGACATTCATGAACGGATCGGGCTTCTCCGAGTATGTCTATAAGCCGGGGGAATCCAGGTTCCTGTCGGTAAATCTCCGATTCGCGAACCCTAGTGACCCGGACACCTGGGACCGCTACCGTCTGCGGAAACCGTCGCCGCAGGCCGAACCGCTTGCTTTCGAGCGGCAGCGGCAGTTTCCTCTTCCTCAAGGGTCCCTCGTGTCCGTATTCGAAGACGAGCGGGGCACGATCGTATTTTGGGAAGCGGAATATCCGGTTATCGCCCGGTTCGTCGATCATGCGGTTACCGGATTCAGACCGTTCGAGGATATCCATGGGAACCGTTATTTGCTTGGCAGATTTCAGGCTCCGGATGGCAAGGCCGATTTGGCTTTTCTGAATGGAAGCTCCCTCCTCTTCTTCGACGATAACCCGCGTCTTTTTCAGGACGAATGGAACATGTATAATTTGTACAATTATTACAAGATCGGCGGACCGCAAATCGAGCTGTTTCACTACGAGATCGATTGGAGCACGAGGAAAGCGGCCGAGATCTACGAATCGTATCCGTTAAGCGGAGCCCGGTTTACCGGACGTTCGGGGGATTGGCTCCATTTCGAACGCAGCGGCGAATCTCTTGTCTTATCCGCTTACGATCTCATTCACTACCGTCCCGCAGACCGGACAGCGGTTAACCGGCTGGAGGACTTATGGATTCATCAACCCGACCTGACATGGACGATCACTTCCACAACGAACGGCGGCGAGCAACACAAGCTCAGCCCTCTAAAAGTGCCGCAATCGTTATGGCAAGGCGTAGATTCGTATGCCAGCTTCCCCCAGCCTGTGCGCGAAGCGCTCGAAAAGTCGTGTATAGTCGGCTGCGGAGACTACAGCACTCTACCGGTCGTCCGGCACATCGGCAGCGAGTGGATCGTCCTGGTCGAAGAGACGCTCTATCGGGTTGAGAACGGCGAACTGGCCGAGCTGGCGAAGCTCCCTGTGACGTTGAGTTATACTGCTTATTACGGTAAAGGCGGCAGCAGCAGAACGGCTTCGGATTTTACGGAAAAAGACGGTTACTGGTACGTGGCCGATACGTTCGGCAACCGGATTCTGAAGCTGGACGACCGGTTCGCGGTCGTGAAGGAGCAGCCGCTGCCGTATCCGGCTTCCATCGATGCCGGGATACCGGATACGCTGCAAGTCGTCGGAATATCCGGAGTAACGAGAATGAACGCCGATTTGCATATTATTGGCGAGACCGCTGCTCTGCCGGAGACGTGGGAACCTATGGAGGAGATCGACTGGTTCCAAGAGTCGTATCTTGCCGATCCGGAGACGGGACGTACGTGGATTCATTTTCTCGCCCATGTGATCATATACGAGCCGGGGTCGGAGCGCTACCGGGCTTATTACACAGGCTTCAACCTGAACGGTTCGTTCCGGACGAAGCTGATTCCTTACGGGGACGAGATCATCGTCTTGATGGACGAGAAAGCGCTGATCTTCAGCCGCGGCGGAATGTGGAAGCGCACCCTGACGTTCCCGCGGGTGCAGCCGGATGGCGAGTACATCTACCATTTGTCCGGGGAAGGCTCTTATCAGCTCGACATGGTGAACAAGAAGCTGTATCTCGTCCAAGGTTATCGGATTATCGGGATCGATCTCGTCTCCGGCCAACACGCCGAACGGTTCCGGCAAAATATCGCTACAGCCGGCAACTTGGTGCTTCACGATAACAAGTTGATCTTCACCCTGCACCGGGGCGATTTGTACGACGACAGGCAGAAGAGGACCAATCAGCTGGTCGTGCTGGACCTCGCTTCCGGGCATGTAACCCGGTACGGCCTGGATGCCGGCCTCGTTACGAGCCGGATCACGGAGAACGGGGATCTGGAATTTATCGCTCCTCTGCCGGGGGTTGATCCGGCGAGTGAAGCTTCGATGACTCGCAGCTTCCCGCTCGATCTATTGAAGTAAATGTCGCGCTGCGGCGCTTTCCTGGAGGGAGGCGGGCCGCAGCTTTTTTTCTCACTCGCCGGGCAGTTCCTGGGTACTAGCTAAGATCAGACTCACCCGGTATTAACCGTTCCAGAGCTCGGGCATACAGCAGATGACCATAATCGTTCGGGTGATTGACATTGTTAAGCAGCAAACTTTCCGGCGTTTTGCCGGCGGACAATCGTCCGTCATATCCCGGCCGAACGGTCGGAAATGAAGCTGTTCATGACGTACAGCTACGGTACCGATCCGGATGACGATTATTGGTTCGAACTAGCCGTATCGGTTCCGGCCGGACATAGAGCGCCGGCTGAGGTTGGCGAGGTTAGCGGGATCAGCACCATCCGTCCGCGGCTGTTGGCCGGCGGTCTGTACGTTAGTCTGACCACAGGGGCATACGGCCTGCTGACCGGCGTGCTGGACCTGATTCACCGGTGGCTGTATACGAACGGAACTACGCCTTCGACGACAGCAGGCCATGGTTTGCCGAGTATCTGCCCGGAGCGGCGGCAGACGGAGCGGATCTTGATCGGTCTACTTCGGTAACCTGTTATTTGCCGATTATGGAGGTTAAAGAAGAGTCGTAGCGTATGGAGAAATAATCCATACATTCGAATTCGGGCCAACGGAACAGAGGATGGGAATGCGGGAGGCCTGCTGATTCCCCCTGCGATACGATGGGCGGTCATGCCTGCAGGTGGTGAACCTCAGGGTCGGTCGGTCGATTATTCTCATGTGTCAGACTGCGGTCGAGACTATCAGGTTACAGGTAAGGGATTTCAAGGAGCAGTCGTGATGCCGGAATGCAGATAAGGCATTTCAGGGAGCAGTCAATGATGCCGGGGTGCGGTCAAAGGATTTCGGGGCAACAAGGATAGGGGCGCAAGGATAAAGGAAGAAACACTTCCGTTATTTCGCCATAGATGCGCTTTTTAGGGTGATAGCGGAAGCTTTGCTTCCGTTATTCGCGTCTTCTGTGCGCAATCGGGAGTTTTACACCGGAATAACGGAAACGAAACTTCCGGTATTTCATTTTTGGGAGCCATTTACTCCAATAAAGGAAATGAAACTTCCTCTAAGCCGATGTACATGCCTTGGCTTCGGCGCGTCCGCTTCCCGCTACTCCCTTATACGGCTGGGCTGCTGTTTGAACGTTTGGCCCCAGTCTTTCTAATTACTCAGTTTACGTTCCAGCAAACCCAGCCATTCTAGCCATTCTAGCCACTTCAATCACTCCAGCTATTCCAGCTATTCCAGCCATTCCAGTACTCCCAGCACTCCAGCCATTCTAGTCATTCTATCCTTTTTAGCCATCCCAGCTATTCCAGCTATTCCAGCATTCTAGTCGCTCCGGTTACTCCGGCGATCGCTCCCTATACTGTCGTCCCTCCTGCTTCCCTCGCTTCCTTGCCGCTCCCTGCCTCTCCCTGCCCCCTGCCCTCCCTGCTCTCCAACGTTTTTACTTATTCTCAATGTTGAACCTGATGGTAAAATGATCCAAAATTAGATTTGTAGACGCCCTGCTTCACTACTCAGACGAACAACCGCTCATTCGTCAGCCGAAGCCAACGCCGCCAAACCAAGCATTTACTTGTTTTCAGGGCAACTGCAATCTAACGGAGGTGAAGAAACATGTCCACCGGACACATTAGAGAGCTGCAAGAAACAGACGACTTCAGCCGCATCAGTGAGCTAATGGGCCTTTCTGTAAGCCGTATGCGCAAAAAGACGGTGATCCGCTGCGCCCCGAATGCGGACTACTTAAAAAGCGTCTATTTCGGGGAAGATTCCGAAGCAGCTCCCGCCAAAAAAGCTTTCGTATCTACAAGAAACGGGCAAATCGTCGCATTCGCCGGGGTGTACCTGTCGGAGCAATCCAGAAACGGACTGCTGTCCGTCGGCTTCGATCCTGTAGACGAGCAGGAGCTGCCCCCGCTGCTGGATTTGTGCATCGAGTCGGTCCGGCGGCAGGGAGGCTCCCGAATCGGGCGTTTCATCTCGCTTGAGCCGGGTCATATCCGCAACGAGGAGATTACGTTTTGGGAACGGTACGGCTTTTTGGCCGATCCGTTTTACCATACGCTGATCAAGATGGAAGTAGACAAATGGTCGGTTCCGGAGAAACTGGATACGACGGGGATTGGCCCGGCAGCCGAGTCGGAGATCGGAGATATCGCCCGGATGCTGCTCGAAGATAACGAGGAGTATTTGGCGGACGAATATACGGAGAACTACGAGAAGCCATCGCCGGACCAAGTGTATCTGACGCTGAAACAACCGGATAACGGCGAGATTCTCGGGATCGCTTACTACCGCGTGAGCCGGTTTAAGGACAAACGAAAGGACGGCAAAACGTATGACGGGCTCGGCGCATGGAGTGTCGGGTTTCATTTCCGGCCGGAGTACCGTCTGCCTCGTCCGCAAAAGCGGCGCTTTATTCAAGCGGTACTCGCTTCAATGAAGCAGCTGGACGTTATTTTCGCCAGCGCCCGGGTGTCCTCCCGCGATTTCGACTGTTTGATCGAGCTGTTCGCGGAAGGATTTGATTTCCAAGGTTCTCCCGAAGTTCAAAACCGGATGTGCCGGAACGTATGAACCACCCCAAGAAATACGTAAACGCCAAAGAAGTGCTCCCCCCTCACCTTGTGGAGGAAATACAAAAGTACGTGCAGGGCAAACATCTGTACATCCCCTGTACGGAGCGGAAAGCTTGGGGCTCCGCCACCGGGAGCCGGGAGCAGCTGCGGGAGCGAAACCGGGACATCGTGCGCCGGTACCGGAGCGGAATGAACATGGAGCAGCTTGCGGAGATGTTCCATCTCAGCGTGGAGCGGATTGAATCGATTGTGTACAGCAGCGAAATCTAAAGCTCGCCCGATTCAAGCTCAGACAATCGCTCTCCGACGCAAGCGTGATGCAATCGAGCTGCAATCGTCAACAGATTGTCATCGCTGGCCCTGCGGACCCTTCTGAAGCTCGAAGCTCGCGAAGAATCCGCCGGCGCCGGCTACGACTGACCGGCTTTCAGCTCCCGAACCTGCTGCGCCAATTGCTGGACAGCCAGCGTCAAATGAGCGATTAACTGCTCGTAACGAAGCCCGCAGCGGACGGAGCCTGTATCGCGCCCCGCCTCATCTGTAAGCGGCTCCTCCACGTAGGCGGCATGCTCCACTCCGAACTCGTCCAGAACCGCCTTGAACTCTTGGGCGATAAAACCGTGATGGAGAAGCTGAGTATCTCCGTTATCGCTTCGTTTGTATACCCGAGGCCGCCACTTGTCGACGAAGTCGAGTCCGAGCGTTTCGTCGCTAATGTCGGTCTTCAGCTTGCCGTCCGAAGTCGTAACGACCCCGGTCGAGGAGTAGACGGCCGCCCATCTGTTCGTGCTGCTGCCCAAATTCCGGACATTATCATCCGACGGACGCAGATGTCCTTCAATGATGATTTCCGCTGCCGTAAGCTTGCGGCCGTCGAAAAACAAGCTTTGCTTGTTCGCAGACAAATCGGCGTACACCGCTCCCCTCGGCACGACGCCATCCATATAACGCACATCGGATGTAAAAGTCACCGCCTTGGTCCCGGTAACCTGAACGATTGCGCCGGTAAGGTTTGAGGAAACGACGTTTTCGATAATCGTTCCCGTTCCCGCATTGCGTACAACGATCGCCCCGCCGCCCAGATGATTGACGTTCCGGACGGACACCGCGCTGGCCGAATCCTGCACGTTGACGACGCACGGAGCTCCTTTACGGTTGTTGGCTTCCGAATATAAGCCCTGCAGCAGCACGTTTTCCGCTTGGCGAATATCGATCGCTCCGGCCGGCCCTCCCGATTGCTGGACGACTACGCTCGTAAAGGAATTGCCGCGGGTAACCCCTTGACCTCCAACGACAATCGACTCCTGCGCACAGCCTGTAATGTACAGGTGGGACCAGTTGTTGGCATTGCTCTCCCACATCGTAACGATACCTGCCTTGTTTCCCGTATACAAGGTCAGTCCCGTTATCGTATTGGACCATGTAAATACTTCAAGAGCCGTCCCCGCCCCGACATGGTTAATAACCAAGTTCGACAAGGAAACATTTTTGGATGCGTCCTTCCATGTAGCGTTCGCCGACAGTTTCCCGAACAGCGTAATTCCGGCGACGGTCGAAGCATTTCCCTCAAACCCGAGATCCCTGATGCTGCTATAAGGCGCCATACCATTCTGATTGACGGCCGGGTCTCCCACTGAGAGCAGTCTGGCGTCCGTAGAATCGTTGAAGATCGCCGCTCCCTGCTTGGTCGCTCCGCGCAGCTGCTGCCCCGGAGTCCGCATAATCAGAGTGGAGCTGATCCGGTAACGGCCTTCGGGAATGTATACGCCAAGCCCGGTATCGAGCGCAGCCTGGACCTTGGCCGTATCATCCGTTAGCCCGTCTCCCTTCGCTCCGAACCAGCGGACGTTAACCTCGCCCTGCACAATCCGCTTAAAGCGCGCTCCCGTCGCGCCGACCAGCACGGTTCCCGCGTTGTTGTCGGGTGATGTCAGATCCCCAGCCTCGTAATAAAAGGGACCTTCCTGTCCCGCATCCGTCACGTAATAAATCCACGACGGATCCGGATCGGTCATTGCTCGCAGCCCGGCTAGGGTCACGGCTATACAATAATCGAGCGCCATCAGCTCTTTCGGCTTCGTCTTGCCGTTCTTGTCGACGCTGTCGTTACCACTGCCGTACACGCTCCACTGCGCCGAGACGGTACCGGGGCCTCCGAGCCGGTTCAGTCCGCCCGCTGCCAGGACGGCGCTTGTAATGCCGAGAGAAGCAAGCATCGTTCGCCGGGTGATCCGCTTGTGCGGCTTCGCCGTCTCCTCGCCGCGGCTTCTGTAGTCGTCCGGCATTAATTCCGATTCAGGCCGTTTTTCACGGGCTTCATGATCGTTTTCCATCCATGTCATCCTCCATTCGACGGCATTGCCGCCGTTATTGGTATGCTGCAGGCGATCACGTCCGTTCATGCAGTGGACCGAGTGCCGCCACGCAGCGCGTTACTGAAACCGGGATGCTGAGCGCGCGGTTTTCCCCGCAGCTTCGTGTTACTTCGCTGCCTTCATTTCTCCGACTTTTTTGTTCACTTGCTCCTCCGCTTGCTGAAGCAGCGTGTTGACATCGCTTTTGCCGTTCACGTAGTCGAGCAGACGGCCGTTCACAATGGCTCGCGCAGCCGTATGGTACGACGAAGTCGCATAAGGCTCCGGGTAGTTTTGGCTGACGACGCTTTTCACGTTTTTCCCTTTCGCCGCCGGATTGTTGTCAAACGCCTGCTCCAGCAGCTTTTTGTCGTTCGTGGCCGTCAAGCGCCCATTTTTACCGGCCTCCATCTGTACTTCCGGATCCGTACTCAAATACGCGGCGATTTGGAAAGCCAGGTCCTGATTTTTGCTGCCGTTCGGGATCACGAACCCGTCGGAGAAAACGCCCGGACCGATCCCCGGCTTGTCTTCGAAGGACGGATACGTAACGAAATCCCATCTGAACCCGTCACTCTCCAGCTTCGGCATCTCGGAGTTTTGCAGCAGTAAAATATCCGGCAGCATCGCCACAGTCCGCTTGTTCAGAAACTCATCGCGCGCTTCGAAGAACGATTTGACAACCGGCTGCCCCGGCGTTCCGTACGTGGACTTGAACGTCTCGAACAGCTTTTTCCACTTATCCGTGTGCACGACCGCTTTCTCGGTTGCCGGGTCCACATAGGCGAGAGACAGCTGGCTCTGCATCCGGTTTATATCGAGCGGAGGGCGCAGCCCGACATAGGTAAGTCCGCCATCGCTGCGGTTCAGCTTCTTCCCCAGCTCAATCGCTTCGTTCCACGTCATATTTTCCTTCGGGTAAGGAACGCCGAACTTGTCGAAAATGTCTTTGTTGTAATGCAGGGCAAAAGCTAAAACGTTATACGGAAGGTAGTAGATTTCGCTCTTGGGCGCGTACGACTTGATCGTATCCAGCATCTTCGGATCATACTTGTCGAACTTGAAACCGTACCTTTGTGCGAGCGGCGTTAGGTCAGCCGGCACCTTCAGATCGACCAGTGTTCCGATGTTCGTCAAGCCTTCCCAGATGATGTCGGGGATATCGCCTGCCGCCACCAGTTCCTCGATCCGTGTTCCCTGCTTGTTTTCGACCACTTTTAATGTCACGTGCGGGAACTTTTTCTGTACGAACCGGTTCACATACAACTCGAAGTCGTCCAGCACGGTACGGGTGTAAAAGGTTAATGTTACCGGCTGCAACTCGGCGACTTTGCCGCCGGAATCGGCGCCGTTCGCGGCCGGCTGCTTGCCGCTTGAGCACGAGGCACTAAGTAAAGCGCATACAATTGTCATGGCCAAAACGGAAATCTTGTTTCCCTTCATGTTTGTTTCCCCCTTCAGTTTTCTGTTGATGCAAAATTCAGAACAACGTTCTAAACATACGATATGTTCCGGCTATGCAGCATAAGCTGCAGGCTGTATATTTAAAGTAGCACCTGCCGAGCAAAGAAGGAATGGAAGCCATGACAAGATATATGGACTATAGGATCAGTTTGAAGCCGATGCGGATTATCGATTTGAAAGTGGATAAAAGCAAATTGAGCCATAAATCGCTGACCATTCTCGACGTAGGGCACTTGCCCGGCAGAACATTTTTTAGACACAACGCCCGCTTTGTCGATAAATGGGCGGTCGTCTTCATCGCCGGGGGATCGGGTTCTTATCGGGTAAATGACGGAGAGAAGCAGCCGGTGGCGAAAAACAGCTTGTTTTTGTTTTATCCGGATGCGGTCTTTCACTTCGGGCCGGAACCGGGCGGCTGCTGGGACGAATATTTTTTTACTATCCAGGGCCCGCGGATTCGGGAATGGCTGGATACGTGGCTTCTGGAGCCGGGGACGGTCAAGACGCTCGAATTCGACGATTCGCTGCAAAGCAAAATCGAGCGGATCTTTATGCTGATGGAGAGCGGCGTTCCGATCAACGCGGACCGGGCTGCGCTGCTACTGGAAGCTTTGCTGTTCGAGTTTATGGTGAATGCCCGTACTTCTCCGGGAGCCGATAAAAACGAAGAAATCATCCAATTGATGGACGACATCGCCGCTTCCTTATACCGTCCCTTTAATACCAGAGAACTGTGCGAGAAGCATCATATTTCGTTTTCGACCTTGAAACGGAACGTGAGAAAATATTCCGGCTACCCTTTAAACGAATACGTGCACCGTTTAAAAATGGCCGAAGCGAAAAATATGTTGCTGAATACGGAACGTACGATCAAGGAGATCGCGGATATGCTCGGATACGGCGATATGTTTTATTTTTCCCGGCTGTTCAAGAAGTACGTGGGCGTGTCGCCGGCGAATTTCAGGAAAAGTTACTTTTCTTGAAAGTGTTCCCTCGATTCACGAAGACGTAATCCGTAAGCACGTTCACCGTCGACTGTCATCAGCCTCTCCATACGAAAGCCACACAGCCGCGCCTTGTCAGGATGCGGCTCGCCTGCGTTTCAAGCCAAGCGATAAAACAGCCTTTTTTCATTAACAAAAACAATAGAATCCGTTATAATTGGTTATATGTTCCATTTATGGGCAGTGCATTGAATTGCTGCTTTTTCATGTACATAGATGCCGAAAGCAACCGATTAATCCAATGTGAAGGGGTGTTGTTATTGAGAAATAAACGGTTTCTCGCGTTGACGGCCGGAATGGCCGCCGCTCTGCTGCTGCTTGCCGGCTGCAAGAGCAGTCCGGTTGTCGCTCCGCCGGCACAGCCGCCTCCAGCCGAAAGCGAAAGGGGAAGCTTAAAGATCGTCTATTTCACCGAGGACCAATTTAAGACGGATTACGGCAATTTCTTCAAAAAGCATCATCCCGATATCGATATTCAAATCATCCCCGCCCTCGTATCAAATGGCGGGAAAATGACTCCTGTGGAATCGTCGGTGCTTATGGACCAAAAGCCGGATATCGTTTCCGCTTCGCTGCTTAGTGATCTAAGCCCATCCGGGAAACTGCTCGATCTGGAACAACTTATGAAGCAGGATCAGATGGAACAGAACCAGTTTTCGTCAACAGCCCTGGAAGCGATCCGGGTGAATTATGGCGGCGGATCATCGCTTGTAGCTTTGTCCCCAAGCTTCCAAACCGCTGCTCTTTACTACAACAAAGCGATATTTGACCGGCTGAACATTCCGTACCCGACGAGCGATATGAGCTGGCGCAGCGTCCTTCAGCTGGCAGAGCGGGTTGCCCGGGTGGAGGACGGGAAGCAGTTGTACGGATTGGAGTATTTCGGAACCCCCAACACCTTGATGTCCAATTATATTGCGGGAACGGGGGCGGAATCCAGAAGCAGCGACGGGCGTAAAGCTCAATATACTTTGGAAGCGAATAAGAGAGCGACCAACGAGTTCATTGATGCAGTCCGAAATGGAGCTGTATATGTTCCTCCCGAAAATATCCCGAGCGGACTGAAAATAAAAGAGCACACCTTGCTCCGGAATAAGTTCGCTGCAGGCGAAGCGGCCATGCGAATTGACAATCCAAGCTTGATCGGAACCCAGAAGCAGATCGCTTCCGGCGTTCCCGAATTTCCCGCATTTCCGCTCAGCATAGTCACCGATCCCATAAACCCGCAAAAACCGGGCCAGTCCATCCATGTGCAAGTAGGTGACCTATTCGGTATTGTTTCGTCCTCCCCGAATACGAAAACCGCCTGGCAGTTTATTAAATTTTTGATTGGGCCGGAGATGGCAGCTGAATTGGAGAAAACGAAACCGCGAGTTTTATCGATCCGCACAGACGCAAGTAAAACCAGGGACGGGTACCACCTAGAAGCCTTCTACTCGCGCAAACCGCTGCAAAACCCCTCCCGGTCACCTGTTTCCGTACAAACGAGTATGGAGATTGCGGCGATTGCAACTCAAGAATTCAACAATATGATCTATGGGCGAAGAAACGTAACGGAAGGCCTGCAAACGATTCAGGATCAGGTGCAGAAGCTGCTGGACCAGGAATTCGCGGACAAAAAGTAAAGCTGGAGCGGGCAGGAAAAACTCAGCGTCCTTGTAATCGTCTTTATGGAAACGGCCAAAAGAAATGAGTTCCGCTCCGTTACCTTGTTGTGGATCTTTACGGCGGAGCCCCCGCAGACCGCTCGTCCGACGCCCTATGTTGATTTTGCACAAATCGCCCTTTTCTTGGCCGCTATTGCCAAGAGAGGGCGATCGTTCGTCCTGAGCGCATTTAGTTTGTACGTTCCTACTGGCGTGTCGTCCCTAACTCTCCGCCTGCTCGAGCCGCTGATACAGCAACTCCCGTTCCGCCTCCAGCAGTTGCTTCTCTCCGTGAAGCTCCGCCAGCTTTTTCGGGTCCGCCTCGGCCATCATCGCCTCGTCCAGCACGGCCAGCATGCGCTCCATCGATGCAATATCGGCTTCCAGATCGGCAAGAAGCTTCCCGTGATCGTCCGCGGATCTTCTCCCGCCGCTCCGGCTCTCCTCTCTTCCTCCGCCGTTTTTCCCGGCAGCCGCCGGAGTTTTGCCGTCTTTACTTGCTAGCGCCGCCGCTTGTCTCCCGGATCGCAACTCCCCGCGTTTTCGCTTCGCGTCGTTATATCCGCCTTCATAACGGGTAAGCGCACCGTCTTCCAGCCAATATGTGACCGGAAACAGCTTGTTCAGCAAATACCGGTCATGCGATACGCAGATTAGCGTGCCGGGGAATGCGGCCAGCGTATCTTCCAGCGCTTCGCGGGCATCGATATCGAGATGGTTGGTCGGTTCGTCCAGCACGAGTGCGTTCAGTTCCTGATGCATCAGCTGCGCCAGCCTAAGACGCATCCGCTCGCCGCCGCTTAGGGAGTTTACTTTGCGGTACACCGACGCGCCGTAAAACAAAAATTTGGCGAGCAGATGGCGGGCTTCCCCCTCCTCGACCATCACCATGTCGCGAAACGCGTCCACAATCGTTTTCTCTTCGTCGGGAAACAAATCGTGCTGGGCCAGATAGCCGATTTTCACCTGGCTTCCTACCGTCACCGTCCCGCTGTCCGGCTGCAGTTGGCCCAGAATCATGCGGAGCAGGGTCGATTTGCCGCTCCCGTTATCGCCTACGATCGCCACCGCTTCGCCGAAGCGGACGTGCAGATCGACATTTGCGTACAGCGTCCTGCCCTCGTGCTGATCGATGCCGCGGTCCAGACCGCCGCCGTCATTGGCTAACTCGGCCGTTCCGCCGCTGCTGCCGAAAGACTTGCTGACGCCTTCGAGCCGGACGACGTCTTTGCCGCTGCGGTCGTTCATCTCGAACGTCAGTCCCATCTTCTTACGCTCGAGCACAGGACGATCCAGCTTATTAATCCGGTCCAGCGCCTTCTGCATCGCCGCCGCCCGCTTGAACATCGCCGGATTGTCGGCCTGCGCCGCCCATAGCCGCATCCGCTTGATCGCTTCCTCCATCTTCCTGATCTTCTTCTGCTGCTCCTGGAAAGCGGCAAAATCGAGCAGCAGCCGCCGCTCCTTCTCTTCCACGAAGTACGAGTAGTTGCCGTGATAAATGTCTACGGCGCCGCCCTCCAGATCGTACACTTTGGTCACGACGCGGTCGAGAAAATAACGGTCATGCGATACGATCAGTACGCTGCCCCGGTAATCCTGCAAATACGTCTCCAGCCATTCGACCGCGCTCAGATCGAGATGGTTCGTCGGTTCGTCCAGCAGCAGCAGATCCGGACTTTCGAGCAAAATCCGCCCCAGGCACACTTTGGTCCGCTCGCCCCCGCTCAAACGGTCGAACGGCATCCGCAGCAGATGCTTGATCCCCAAACCATCGGCTACGCGCGACCGGTTCGCCTCCATCTCGTAACCGCCCATTCCGGCAAAAACGTCCTGCAGCGTACCGTATTCCTTGAGCGCCTTCTCCATCGCATTCGGATCGGGACTCGCCATATCGCTTTCCAGCTCCGTCATTCTCCGCTTCAGCCGGAGCAGCTCGGCGAACGCCAGCTCCAGCACCTCCAGCGCCGTTACGTCCGGACCGTAATCCGGGATTTGCGCCAGCATCGCCGTCCGGCTCCCTTTTTTATAATGAATCGTTCCCGAATCGGGAGGCTCCGTGCCAGACAGCAGCTTCAGCACCGTCGATTTGCCGCAGCCGTTCGGTCCGACCAGTCCGATCCGCTCCCCGTCCTGAATTTCCAGCGAGAGCTGCTCGAATACGAGCGCCCCTCCCCACCTTTTGCTTATTTTCTCCGCATAACACATCATCATCGCCGATCATCTCCGTACGTATAGTTTCGTTTATTTGTACGCCAAAAAGCCGCAGGTTCAGGCATACAGCCTTTTACCCGCGGCTTCTCATAGCCGAATAAGCCAAGTCCGTTCCGGCGCTTACACCGGTGCACGTACTCGAACTACAGGGTCAAAATGCTGCAGTCGCCAAAAAAAGACAGACGTCTCCCGTTATCGGCAAAACGGAATACGATAGTAGCCTGATGCACCCAAAATACGGACCACCCGCTACGAACGGCGACTTGCAACATTTGGACACCTCCTTATCCGACGCAATTGGTTACGTCTCGATTTTCGAACTTGGAACGCAGGCACGGTGCAGCCACACGAACGTTAGACCCTGATTCGGCAACGCTGCACGTACAAGGTTAACTTTACCCAATTCCATCGAATAGAATAAGGGGCATTTTCATTATAATTAAAAATTCTTTATAACGGATGATGGCGATCGCATCTCCGATCCAACGCCAAAGAAGGCGATTCACGAGAAATCGCCTTCTTCCGCACCTTATTCTGGCCGGTGATGCGCCACCGTCCGTCAGTTAATAAACTGCACCGCCTGCAGCATCCGCTTCAGCATAGCTGCAGCTTGCGCGCGCGTGACGTCGTCCGCCGGGGCGAACTGCCCTTCCGCTACGCCGTTAACGATGCCTTCGCGAACTGCGGCGGCAGCCGCGCTCTGCGCCCACTCCGCGATCTCGCTCCGGTCGTTGAATGCGGACAGCGCTTCTCCCGCGGAATTCGCCGGCGCCGTTTGGCCCGCCACCCGCAAACTTCTCGCGATCATGACGGCGATCTCCTGGCGGCTGATCGCCGCATCCGGCTTGAACGTGCCGTCTTCGAAGCCCTGCACAAGCCCCGCCTTCGCTGCCGCGCCTACAGCGCCCGCATACCAGTCGTCAGTAGATACGTCGGCATAGGCGGAAGCTCCCGCTTTATTCTCCGCAAGTCCCAGAGCACGGACGAGCAGTGCGGCGAATTCGGCCCGCTTCAGCTTGGCGTCCGGACCGAAGCGGCCTTCTTCCAGCCCTTGCACGAGCAGCTTGGAGGCGAGCAGCTCGATATCCGCTTGGCCCCAATGTCCGGATAGGTCGGAGAACGTCCTTTTCGCCGATACGATCATATAGGTGCTGTTGCCGCTTCGCTTGATCGTCGCTTCGGTTTGTCCGCCGCGCGCCGCAAAACGTGCCGGGACGAACGTCAAAGCTCCGGTCTCCGCGTCATATACGACCGCGGTCGAGGCGGATGGATCAACCGCCCCCGGTACGACAATCGTCCGGGACACATATTGCGTAAACGTTGTAAGTTCGCGTTTCTTGCTTCCGGCCAGCACCGCAACCTTGAAGTCGTAGGCATCGGAGAGAATCGTCAGTCCGCCCGCCGACGCCTTGCCGCGTATCGCTTCCAGCGCGGAGCCGGTTACCCGTTCGGCCGTGATGTGTACGGCCAACTGGTCGGCAGCGGCGCCGAGTTGTGCCGCGATTTCCTTCAGGTCCAGAAGCCGGATCGGCAGCTGGTAGCCCGCCCGCTCTGTTGAGACAGCCAGTACGGCATCCGGCAAGGCGGACATCAGCTTGAGGATCGCCGTCCCGGGAAAAACCGCTTCCGCCCGATCAGCGCTGCCTTCGATCCGAACCGGGATCGTAGGATCATCCGACTGGCCGGTTTTCAGCCGTTCGGCCGCCTTCTCCAGCTTCTCCGCATCGACGGTCAGTCTGCTTACTTGCCGTCCCGCCGCATCAGTCACCGTCTTCACCGTTCCCAGGTCCGTACTGGTGCCGGTTGCCGGAGGCGTCGGGATGTTTGGCGCAGGAGCCGGTGTTGTTGAAGGAGGAGCGGATGGCTCCGAAGGCTCGGACGGTTCCGGATCGACAGGAGGCGTAATGCCCGGCGTATACGTTACCTCAAAGCTGACTTCATTCGTCTTTCGGCCGTCTATCCGCACTTCCATCTTGAATTCATTTTTCCCTTGCACTAGCGTTACCGGGATGTCGTACAAGCCGTCCGTCAAGGACACTTCCTCCCCGTTCAGCAGCAGCTTGGCGGTTCCCGGTCCGAGCACTTCGACGGAGCCTTTCAGCTCGATCCTTTGCTTATCCGTCACGAGCTTGTCATAGTCCAGATGTCCGCGGAGCATCGCCGCCCGGATATCGTCCCCGGCGCTGAAGCTGTTGGCCAGCAGTTGCCGGAGCGTCCGGACTCCGTCTTTATCAAGCGCGGAGACGACGAAGCCGCCCTTCGGAATCGTGCTGTTGTTCGGCTTGTTGCCGGTCCACTTCCATTCCATCGCCTGCTTTTTGTTTACGACTTCCGCAACTTTGCCGTCCGCTCCGACGATCACTTCCACGCCGTAGCTTCCCGACGTTCCGGTCGTCTGGCCGAAGTCGTCGGTATAGACGCCCGTCGCGCCCAGAGCCCGGTTCTGGTTATGATACTCCCCTTCGATGAACCCTTTAGCGATATGAGGCATAAGCTCATTTGGCAGCGTCAGACCGTCCGGGATGCTGATTCCGAGCTGAAACGGTTTGACATACGTCCGATTCTCGAGCGCCGCCTTTTGGATGTCCCAGTTCACTTGCGACAGGTCGAACAGCTTCAAGCCGTTCGTATACGTTAATGCCGCCTGAAACGATTCCCGCTGATCCTCCGGCTGCGGCAGCTGCTCCAGCTGGAAGCCCGCATACACCGGGAACTCCTCCTGAGTCAGCACATGAATCAGCGTAATTCCGCGCTTTACCGCGGCCGGCGTGTTATAGTAGGTGCCGAGTATCATATAGTCGAAAATATCTTTTGAGCCGAAGCCGGTTTTCGCATACTCCTCCGTATACAGACTGCCCAGCGGGAAGCCAAGCCGAGGATCGTACTTGAAGTTCGGGTTCGCCCAGTTTTGCCCCACTTCGTAATAGGACGTATACCAGGACCCCATCGAGATCGCAAACGGAATCCGTTTGCCGGTATCCCGGTTCACTTCATCGATTTTCGACCGGAATTTGATGAACATCTCTTTCTCTCCGGCGGACCGGTAGGTGAGCCAATCGTAGAACAGCGGCCCGTTAACGGTTTTGACAAAATTGCCGGAGTCGTCATACTGATGCTCGAAAATATCTTGCGGCCATTTCTCCAGCGTTTTTCCTTTTCGGGCCAGGTAAGCTTCGAACTTCCGTTTGGAAATGTCGCTGAAGTCCGCGTAAATGTTGTCGTACCGGGCCCGGTCCAACACGACGCCGTCCACGTCATAATGGCGCATAACCTCTTCCATCACTTTCATCTGATACAGCTGATTCGCGTCGTTAGCCGGGTTCATGAAGTATACTAGCGGCTTGTAGCTGCTTTGGCTGATCGGGACAATCGCCCCTTGGTCCTCCGGACGGTATACCCACTCCTCGAATTCGGCAAACTGCTCCTTCGTCAGCCCGGTATCCTTGGCCGAGCCCGCTCCGTACAAATTAAATACAGCGTCGATTCGAAGGCCGAGCTCATGTCCGTGCCTTATAAATTCCTGCAGCACATCCAGATCGGCGGGAACGCCCGCTTTGATCGTCTCCGTAATTTGGCTGATATGCGGGATACCCGACAGATCGTTTTTCAAATACGAGGCAAAGCCTTCGCTGCCCTTGACGGGAAACGACACGGCGGTTACGCCGGCAGCCTTCGCCTTGACGAGCAGCTTGCGGATCGACTCGGAGGTCGGATATTTGTTCAGATTGGTCGACTGCTCGATCCACAAATAAACCTCCCGTTCCGGATGCACCTTCATATACCGGTATACGGTGACAAGCGTTTTTTTGCGGACCGTCTCTCCCCGGTACAGGTCGACGTCGATGTAGTTGGTCATCGGCTGGAGCGCGACCTCTTCGGCGAACGTTCCGTCTTCCCGGATCTCCACCGGCTTGCCGTTTATTGTAATTTTGTATACGCCGTCATTTTGGTAGTTGGACAGCTTGCCGGACAACACCGTTTTCGTTTCTTCTTTGGCTACGGTGAACATATGATCCTGATCCAGCATCAGGACCGACGGCTCAGCCAGCGATTCGGTTAATGCTTTGAATTCGGCCAGATTCACCGATTGCCCGTTCACAATCAGCTTGACTGTATCGCCCACGTTGAAATGTTCCGCAGCGTATTTCTTGAATCCTTTGGTCGCATAATCGCTGTCGGACGCCAGCAGCACGAACCCGCCCTCCGGAATGGCCAGATCCGGAGAATCCTGCCAGGCAGGCGAGCCGCCGTTCGCCGGCGCTTTGTTGGCGACCTTCGTCACTTGGAAATGTTCGTCGACCTGAACGGCGACGTTGTACTTGCTCGTATTGTTCGTTTTATCTCCGAAACGGCTCGTCAAGACGGCCAAATAATTGCCCGCGCCCTGAGCGTCGACGATGTTGATCTGCTTCCTCAGACCGCCGGCCGATTCGATGTAGACGCTGTCCGTTACGGACGGTTCGTAAACCGAAGCCGTGACTGGGCTCTCCCCGGCAGAGCCGCTCGCCGCAGCCTGCGGATCGCCTGTGCCTTGGCTGCCCGTTCCGGCAGACGGACCGGCCGAAGCATACGCGGCGGACGGAAATGCGGCGGCGAGCAAACAGATCATGTACACGTAAAGCAAACTGCGGTTCCACCAGATTCGCCTGCTCCTCATACATACACCTTCCTTTTCACCTATAAACTCTGGCTGCCCGGTGAACTAACGGCTGCAAGCCGAGCGGCCCGCCCCAACGCGCCATGTTCGGCGTTCGTGCCGGCTTTGCGGAATACGTCCCCCGCCCGGTGCCCGTTTCACCTTCGCTTCTATAGTAAAAGCGTTTGCAAAACCAATATACGTGTTTTTCATAGAGGTGTATTTATTCAGTTATGCGGTTCTATTGTACATTTTTTGCAATTTGTTCGTTGGGCGGCCGTTTCCTTCCAAAATGCGAAAAAGACCGGAGCTCCTTAACGGAATCCCGGTCTTGACGATATGGAAAAGACGATGGAGGCGAAGATGGCAGGTCTGATCCGGATGTTGCGAAACGGTCGCTTCCCCTTAATCGACGCAGTGCAAACGAATATATTCAGTCGGCGATAAACCCGAAGCTTTCTTGAACGCTCTGCTGAACGAATGAATCGACTGGTAGCCCAAAATGGAAGCGATTTCGGTAATCGAATGGTTTCTCGACCGGAACAGCTCGATCGCCTTCTGCAGTCGTTTCTGCGCATAGAAGTCGCGCAGCGTTATGCCGGTCTCCTCGGTCACGATGTGCGACAGATGCGAATAGCTGTACCCGAGCGCTTCGGAAACGTCGGTCAAATCTTTGATCGTCAACAGGTTGTTGTCGATATAACTGATCGCATTGTACACCGCCTCCTGAAACCCTTCCCGCGGGCGCAGGTCCATCCGGTACGTCTTGTCCCAGTCCGAGAAAAAATTCCGGTACGTGAGTACAATGATCTGATCGAGGTACATCTGGCTCAGCATCGGCGAATACCGCTCCATTGTCCGAAACTCCCGCAGCGCGTTCAGGAACGGAGCTTTCACGTCCAACCGGTCTTTTTGGAGCGGCGTATTCTTGGCATCCATCATTTTTTGAATATGCAGAAACGGATGCTCCGCTCCCGGCTTCTGTCTGAACCGGTAACCGAAGCACAGATACCGATACGGCTGCTTATCGTCCGCCCCGCCGGAATGCAGTTCCCCCGGCGTATTGATATAGATGTCGCCCGCTTCTACGTCGTACCTCGTGCCGTTGGTGGCAAACCATCCTTTGCCGGACAGGACATACGTGATCTCATAACAGATCTGCTTATGCTCGCGCAGCACAAAACCGGAATTGCAGCTGAGATCGCTGATCTGAAATAACGTAATCAGCTCGTAGTGCTTCGGATTCAAAAAAAACTTGTTCTCGAATAAAAACCGGTACCTGCCGGATACAAGCGGCTGCGGCGACGTATTCAAGCGGTCCATCCCCTTCCTTCATCCGGAACGTCATACGGCAAAGGCTGCAAAAAAGTCCAGACGTGCGTCCGGACTTGCAAGCGGTAAGGTATGCGGATCTCAGATGCAGACCAGGAACACGGAACTATACTTCGAACTTCGTAACTTTTTGCTGGACACTAGCTTCATAGTACCTTCGAACGAAACGCGTTTCAATCGGACGGAAGGCGCAAGTTTACGTTCTCCGCCTCCTCGATAGCATGAACAGCGCTGCCGCTGCCGCGATTACCAGCACGGATACCGCCACGATCACCGGAACGATGTAGCTCCCTTCGGCGACTGCCTTGGAAGGGTCGGGCGCTTGACCCGCGCCCAGCTCGGCCAGCTCCAGGCTTGCCGCGGACAACGGCTTGGTCATCTCGCACATGCCGGTCTCCAGCCGGTCCGACGTTCCGTAAGCGGAGACGAGATAGCTCTGGTTGACGGCAAATCCGGTATAGCCACAGCTCGCCGAGCTCATCGCCGTGTACACTTCCGTCGTGGACGTTACCTGCCCCTTCCACACCGTCGTCACTTCGAACGTAACGCGAACCGGATCGGCCGACGATTGCGCGAAGCCGATTTTGCCCGGCTGCTTGACGTCCTTCACCTTCCCGGCGAAGATCGCCGTCTTCCGGTTCATCTCGGACTGTACGGACGGAGGCGCCGCGCAGGAACAGGCGAATACGTCCGCAGGAGCGGCGAACCCGATCACCGCCATAGCTAGCAAACTGCACAACAGGATGGTCATCATACGTTTTCTCATCTTATCACCTCTGCCTTTAGTACGATGTCAGACCCGATAGGGAGAGTGGATTAAAAAGCGCTTGGCAAGTCTCTCTCCCTTTTTCAAAATACAACTCTGACTTTGTACTACTAGACGCACCCCAGCACCAATTTGTTCCACTTGTTGACAATTGAATTGGAATAGTGTACAAAAGAGATAATTACATGCCATAACCAAATTCATTGACGAGAACGAGTACGCTAATCCCTTGTCCCCCAGAGAGTTGGCCACGTGCTGAAAGCCAACGTTCAAGTGTTAGCCGAACATCCTCTCCGAGAAGGAAAGCTGAAGCGCTCCAGTAAGCCGCCCCGGGGTCCCGCCGTTACAAGGGACGCGCATGATAGTGCGCAGTTGAGGTGCCGGGAGACTCGGAGCATGGGTCGAACGGAACAAGGGTGGTATCGCGAGAGATAATCTCGTCCCTTAGAGGGACGGGATTTTTTTGTTTGATTATGGTTATGAACCCGAGAGGATGGCTAAACGCGATGAGAAAAGTGGATGTCAAAGAAAAAGCAAGAGAACGCGAGCTCCGCGTACTAAAGAGATGGAAGCAGGAGGATACGTTCCGGCAGTCGATCGCAAACCGGGAAGGCAGGCCGAATTTCGTGTTCTACGAAGGCCCCCCGACCGCCAACGGCAAGCCGCATATCGGGCATGTGCTCGGACGCGTTATCAAAGACTTTATTTGCCGCTATAAGACGATGTCCGGTTACCGCGTCGTCCGCAAGGCCGGCTGGGATACGCACGGTCTGCCGGTAGAGCTCGGCGTCGAGAAGCAGCTCGGCATCTCCGGCAAGCAGGAGATCGAGAAGTACGGCGTTGCCAAATTCATCGAGACTTGCAAAGGCAGCGTGTTCGAATATGAGAAGCAGTGGCGCGAGCTGACTGAAGGCATCGCCTACTGGACCGATATGGACCACCCGTATGTCACGCTGACCAATGACTACATTGAGAGCGTCTGGCACATTTTAGCGGAGATTCATAAGAAGGGGCTGCTGTACAAAGGCCATCGCGTCAGCCCGTACTGCCCGGATTGCCAGACGACGCTCAGCTCGCACGAGGTCGCTCAAGGCTACGAGGACGTCAAAGATTTAAGCGCGACCGTGAAGTTCCGGAATAAGCAAAGCGGCGAGTATTTCCTCGCCTGGACGACTACGCCGTGGACGCTGCCGGCCAACGTCGCGTTAGCCGTTAACGCCAACCTCGATTACGTCAAAGTGAGACAGGCCGGCGAAGTCTATATCGTGGCGGACAATCTGGCGGACAAATGGTTCAAGGAAGACTTCGAACGGCTGTCCGTGCATAAAGGCTCGGAATTCGTAGGCGCCGCTTACGAGCCTCCTTTCTCTTACTTGACCGCCCAGAAAGGGTTTATCGTCGTCGATGCCGATTACGTCAGCGATTCGAGCGGTACCGGGATCGTCCATATCGCTCCGGCTCACGGGGAGGACGACTACCGGACGACCCGCCAGCACGGGCTCGACTTCGTAAGCGTCGTCGATCTGGCCGGGCGTTATACCGCGCAGGTCGCCGAGTTTGCCGGACGTTTCGTAAAGGACTGCGACGTCGATATCGTCAAGAGCTTGTCCGAACGCAAGCTGCTGTTCGCCAAAGAGCGGTACGAGCACAGCTACCCGTTCTGCTGGCGCTGCAAATCGCCGCTGCTGTATTACGCGATGGAGAGCTGGTTTATCAAGACGACTGCGGTGAAAGATCAGCTGATCGAAAACAACAGCAAAATCGACTGGTACCCGTCCCATATCCGGGAAGGCCGGTTCGGCAAGTTTCTGGAGGAGCTGGTCGACTGGAACATCAGCCGGAACCGGTACTGGGGGACTCCGCTTAACGTCTGGTTATGCCGCGACTGCGGATGCGAATATGCGCCGGGAAGCGCGGCGGACTTGCGGGAACGGGCGGTTCAGCCGGTCGATCCGAATCTGGAGCTGCACAAGCCGTACGTGGACGAGGTGCTGCTGCGCTGCTCTTGTGGAGGAACGATGGACCGTACCCCGGAAGTGATCGACGTCTGGTTCGACAGCGGCTCGATGCCGTTCGCCCAGCAGCACTACCCGTTCGGCGACAAGCAGCTGTTCCAGGAGCAGTATCCGGCCGACATGATCTGCGAAGGGATCGATCAGACGAGAGGCTGGTTTTTCAGCCTGCTGGCGGTGTCCACGCTGTATAACGACCAATCGCCGTACAAAGCCGTTATTTCTACGGGACACGTGCTCGACGAGAACGGGCAGAAAATGTCTAAAAGCAAAGGCAATGTCATCGATCCGTGGGACATCATCGACGAGTTCGGCACCGATGCGTTCCGCTGGGCGCTGCTGGCCGACAGCGCGCCGTGGAACAGCAAGCGGTTCTCCAAAGGCATCGTGGCCGAAGCCAAATCGAAGGTGATCGATACGATCCATAATACGCACGCGTTTTATGCGCTTTATGCGACGATCGACGGATACAAGCCGGAAGATCACCCGGAGCAGCGTTCAACGAACGAGTTGGATCGCTGGATTCTCTCCAGACTGAACACCACCCTTCAGCAAGTAAGCAAAGGGCTGGAGACGTACGACTTCCTGAACCCGGCGAAGCAGCTGGAGACGTTCGTCGACGAGCTGAGCAACTGGTACATCCGCCGCTCCCGCGACCGCTTCTGGGGAAGCGGCTTGACCGCAGACAAAGTCGCAGCCTACCAGACGCTGCGCCGCGTGCTGTTGACGGTAGCGCGGATGATCGCGCCTTATGCGCCGCTGATCGCGGAGGATTTGTACGACAACCTCGGCGGCAAGGGAAGCGTTCATCTTGCGGATTATCCGCAGGCGAGCGAAGCGGAGATCGATTCCGTATTGGAATCGGATATGGAAACCGCACGCCAAATCGTCGAGCTGGCGAGAAGTGTCAGGAGCGAGACCGGAATCAAAACGCGCCAGCCTTTGTCCGAGCTGCTCGTCGCGCTTGACCGCGAATTCGATCTCAGCCGTTTCGAGGCGATCATTAAGGAAGAAATCAACGTCAAAGTGATCCGCCTCGTCCATGGCGACAGCGGCTTCGTCAACTTCGCCCTGAAGCTGAATCTGAAGGCGGCCGGTAAAAAGTACGGCAAGCTGGTCGGTCCGCTGCAAAACCATCTGAAGCAGCTCCCTTCGGCCGAGTCGAAGTTTGCGGTGGATAACGGCTACCTCGATATCACGGTCGAGGGAGAATCGGTCCGCGTCACGCTGGAGGAGCTGCTCGTCGAGAAGCAGGCGAAGGAAGGCTTCGCCTCCGCCTCCGGCTACAAAATGACCGTCGCCTTGAATACGACGATTACCGAGGAGCTGGAACAGGAAGGCCTCGTCCGCGAAGTCGTACGCGCCGTACAGGATTACCGCAAAAAGCTGGAGCTGCCGATCGAGAAACGCGTCAACCTGGTGCTGGACGTGAGCCCGCAAGTCAAAACGGCGCTGGAGCGTTTCCCGGACGTTCTGCACGACAATGTGCTGTTAGCCGGCGTCCGTTATGCCCAAGTGTCCGGCATGGAGATCGTGGCGATCGGGGAGTCGAAGGCCGGATTGCTGATTGAGTAACGTTGCGCAAGGTAAAGACGCAGGAAAACCGTCCGGTACAGTTGACCGGACGGTTTTTGGCGTGCGCGGGGACGCTTTTCCACCGTACCGCGCGATGCTCCCGGGGAGGCGGGGGGATGGTGTGGTGCGGAAAAGCGGACTCGCATGTCATTGGTCAATCCCATGGCCGTTTGTCGGCGGGAGGAACAGGTATGTTCGCTGCTCCAGTTAGAGTTGGCGATTATTTCGTACCGTTCGTCTCCCCACACATTGTGCTCGGTTGCGCGGCAGCTGTTTATCTCGTGTTGGGGGTTATAGTGGTAATCGGCTTCAGGGGTTGGCTGTGAAGCTGCTTCCGGAAGATAAACTTCCGCTATTTGTTTCCAATAGCGGGAATTAGACGCATAGCGGAAGAAACTGTTCCGCTATTTCCCGTATTACCGCCTATATTACCCGGTATAGCGAAAATAACGGAAATCAGATTTCCGCTATAGCGTAAAACTGACGTATTTCGGGGAAATAGAGGAAATCATTCTTCCGCTACATGGCTAATGAACATCACTGCAGCCAATCTGATGCGACAGATCCTTGAAAAAAACTGTCTCCCTCCTGCTTTACTAAGCCAAAAATGCCGCTTCCCGGACTAAAAGAGGTTGTTCAAAAAGTCCACTTTTGATCACGAAGCAGATACAGGAAGCCTGCTCGACATCGAATATGGCATTCAGCCGGAACTTCCGGTGCTCACGTAGCTTTCACTACGCTCCGCTCCTCATTTCCTAGCTTCATCCCATCTTCTCGGTGCTGAAAACCGGACTTTTTGAACTCGCACTTAAAATAACGTCCACCGGAAGCGGCTTCTACTTTTGTTAGAAAGGAAAAAAGAACGGCAGCACGGCAACCATCACGATCCCCATCAGCAGCTGCAGCGGCAGTCCGACCTTGAGATAATGGCTGAACTTATACCGTCCCGCCGACATTACAAGCGCGTTAGGCGGCGTGGAGAACGGCGACGCGAAGCACATGCTCGCTCCTATCGAGACGGCGAACAGGAACGGCATCGGGCTGACGCCCAGCTGGACGGCGGCCGTAAGCGCAATCGGGGCGAACAAGACGGCGCAAGCGGTGTTGCTGATAAACAACGTTAAGATCGACGTTGTAAAATAAACGCCCGCCAGCAAAGCAATCGGCCCGAAGCCGCCCAGCGAGCCGACGAGCCCTTCGGAAAGCAGCTTCGCGGCGCCCGTCTTCTCAATCGCGATCGACATCGGAATCATCCCGCCGATCAGCACGATGCTTTCCCAGTTTACCGTCTTGTACGCCTCTTCCATATTGCGCACACAACCGAACACCACCATCAGCACGGCGGCGATCATGACCGACGCGACTGCCGGGATCAGCTCGGTGATCAGGAGCAGCACCATTAGCAGCATGATGCCGGCGGCGATCGGGGCTTTGTGGTCCATCGTCACCTTGCGGGATTCCTCGATCGGCTGACCGACGACGACGACGTCCGCCTGTTCCGCCGCGAGCAGGGCGATGTCTTTCCATGTCCCCTGAACGAGCAGCGCATCGCCGAACCGCATCTTCTCCTCCTTCAGATTGTGAAGCAAATATTGCTCCTTCCGCTGAATGCCCAAAATATTAATCCGGTATTTCTCGCGAAACCCGGATTGTTTGACGAGCTGGCCGATCAGTCTGGAATTCGGCGTCAGCATCACTTCGGCAATGCCTACGTCATGAGTCGCATACCGCTCCGCGCTTGCGGGCGGCTGATTCTCCGGAGCTTGCCGGTCGAGCAGCACTAAGCCGTACGTCTCCGCAAACCGTTGTGCGTGCTCGAAAGTACCGTTTACATACAAAATATCATCTTCTTGAATGACCGTTCCCGGTCCGGCGATTTCCTGATTGATCGTTTTGAAAAACTGATTTTTCGCCGACGTCTTGCGCCGGATCTCAATGACGTTAATGCCGAACGAAGCCGGGATATTCAGCTCCAGCAGCGTTTTCGTGTGAATCGGAGAATTCGTGCCGACCTGAATCCGGAACAAATTCCGGGACAGCTGGTACTTCCGCGCCAGCTCCTTCAACGTCCGGCCATTGTGCTTCTTATCGCCGTCCTCATCGTTTTTAGGCAAAAATCGGCGCAGGAAAAGCATCGCCACGATGCCGGTAGCAATACTAACCAATCCGATGGGGGTAAACGAGAAAAAAGACAAGCTGCCGTAGCCGGCATTTTGGAGCGTTTCTTGAATGACGAGGTTCGGCGGCGTCCCGATTAGCGTCAGCATCCCGCCGAGACTGCTTGCAAAAGCAAGCGGCATCAGAAGCTGACCCGGATTCGTCCGGGCGCTCATCGCCAGGCTGACGACAACCGGCAGCATCACCGCCACCGTTCCCGTATTGCTTACGAATGCCCCGATCACCGAAGTGACAAGCATAACCATAATGAGCAGTCTCGTCTCGCTTGTCCCAGCCAACTGGAGCAGTTGCCTGCTCGCCATCTTGGCGAGGCCGGTCTGGAATATGCCGCCTCCGACGACGAACAAGCCGATCATCATAATGACGACCGAGTTCGAAAACCCGGACAACGCTTCGCCCGGCGTTAAAATTTGAAACAGCATCAACACGACCAACGACCCGATCGCGACCAAATCCGAACGTATTTTGCCGGATATGAACAACGCGGACGCCAGCGCCAGCGTACCAAGCGTAATAATCATCGGTCCATCCACATCTGGTTCCCCCTTGCAATAGTAACTTAAGCAACTCGTTGTCTCCCCTCTTTTCGACATTTTTCTGGGCATTCCTGCCTAGTGGGCGACTTGTCGGAGTTTGTTCAAGTTTGAGATGGAGATCAAGTCGTTCCCGATCGGAGGCAGACGCACCATTTGGAGGTAAACGGCGGTGTCAGGGCAAGTTACATTCGTTTGGAGGGAGGTATAAAGGGGAGAATGCTTGCTTGGATGTGGTTTGTACCTGTTAGTGGGGCGACCGGGCATTTCGCGCGGCGATTTGATAATAAGAGGCTTTTGTACATGCTATTTTAGGCGACTTTGACTAAACTCCTGAAATAGAAGCTTTTGGAAGCTCTTATTTCAGCTTGATGCTACCCAGCTTCGGTCTTTTTGCCTGAAATAGGAGGCACAATCATCCGCTATATGGGGAAAATGCCCATCCTACCGAAAAATAAGGGGTGACAAAGTCCGTTATTTAGTTTGTTTGAGCAGCATGAGCTTGGGAAGCACTGCGAGTTTACTGTGGCTACCGAGTTTGGTTTGAGTTGGAGGCTGGGGTGGGGGCGAGGTCAGGGTTCAGAGGCGGCGGCCTTGGTTCAATTCCGTAACAGCCGCAACTCCCCGTTCAGACGCTGTGTGTCAGACAGGTCGCAGAAACAACAAAGCCCCCGGCTTCCGCCAGAGACTCTGTTGTAAGTCCGCTTTCATCGCTTCTCCACACGAATCGTGCCATCCCCGCCTACATAAACGCGGTTGGACGGATCGTTGCGCAGCTTCACGTTGCACATCTTCAGCTTCATTTCTTCCAGCTCGGCGATTTCCCAGTCCGGGGCGTCCGGGACTCCACGGCCGGCGAGGAAGGAATCCTTCTCCTCCCGCGCAGCCGACTCGTCCTCCCAGTCCTTCACGCCGAAATAGTCCAGCTCATAGCGGTTGACCAGCCTGCAGGCGAACAGTTCCGAGCTTCCCGCATGCTTTAACACATAAGGCACAGGACACCTCCAAGCTCCGCCTTTAGAAACGACTGCTTAGCACAACTGCGATCCGGGCGCATTAGTAAAATGCGCCCCCCAGCTGCGCCGCACCGCATTCCGTAACCCTTATCGCAGCTTACAAATAAGGGTTCTCGTGCTTCGCTTTCAGCCGGTTCCAGCGGCGTTCCACCTCTTGCTCGAACGATTGGAGCGCCTCCGCGTTTTCCGGCTTCGTCATATGCTTCGTTTTGCCCATCGAGCCGAGCCATTCGGCGACGGTTACTTTTTTGTTTTTCTCTTCCGGATTGTACGTAATATTCGTAATCCCGCGCTCGATCTCGTACAGCGGGAAGAAGTTCGAGCACACGGCGGCATCGATAATGTTCGTGCCTTCCTGATCGTCGGACAGCCAGTTGAGGGGGCAGGTGATCAGGATTTTGCCGTAGACGAGCCCTTCGTTCTGCGCGTACCATTGCGCTTTGGCCGCTTTTTTGACCAGATCCTGCGGGTACGATTCCGATCCGGTGAACACGTACGGAATGTTCGTCGCGGCCATAATTTGCGCCGTATCCTTGTGATGGAACAGCTTGCCGGCTTGCTTCTTGCCGACGTTGGACGTCGAGGTCCGGTGCCCCATCGGCGTCGAATACGACAGCTGCGCGCCTGTATTCATGTACCCTTCGTTGTCGTACTCGAGGATGATCATCTTGTGATTGCGAAGCGCGGCGCCGATCGCCGGTCCCATCCCGATGTCCATTCCCCCGTCGCCTGTAATCATGACGAACGTGAAGTCGTCCGGCAGGTTGAGATAATCGAGCTCGCCTCTGCGCTTGCGCTCCCAGAACATCTCGACGACGCCCGACAAGGTAGCCGCCCCGTTCTGGAACAAGTTATGAATGTACGTGGCTTTGTGAGCCGAGTACGGATAACCGGTCGTCACGACCATCGCGCAGCCGGTATGGAACAAGGCGACGATATCGCCCTCGATGCCCTTGAAGAACAGCTCCAGCCCGGAGAAAATCCCGCAGCCCGGACACGCCCCGTGACCCGGCGCGATCCGCTTCGGCTTCTTCGTGAGCGACCGCAGCGGCGGAATGCGCACGTTCAGCTTGCCGGACGCCGCATCCGGCGTGACGGTGATCAGGCCTGTTTTCAAATCCTCGTATTTCATCGGATTCAACACGCGCTTCGGCGCCTTCGCAGGATCGCCCGGCGTATGGCCATAGTAGTCGAACGGCTTCGCCACATACCCTTTCTCCGCCGCCTCGATGGCGAACTGGAACAAGTTGTGGCCGTCCTCGGCGTAGAAGTCTTTGCCGCCCAGCCCGTACACCCGGCTGATCACAAGCGTATCCCGGTTGCCGTGCGTGAACAGCGCAGCCTTGATCTCGTTGACCATATTGCCGCCGTGTCCGCCGTACGAATCAGCCCGGTCTCCGACCGTAATCGCCTTGACGCCCTTGAGCGCTTCCGCAATCTGCTTCTGAGGGAACGGTCGGATCATGTTCGGCGCGATCGAACCGGCCTTAATCCCTTTGGCGCGGAGCTGGTCGACGACATCCTTGATAATCTCCGATGCCGAGTTCATCAGGAACACGGCCACCTCGGCGTCTTCCATCCGGTACAGGTCGAGGATCGGGTAATCACGGCCGGTCAGCTCGGCGTATTCCTGGCGAATCCGGTCATAGACGTGCTCCGCATTGTACATCGCCATCGACTGCTGGTAACAGTTGTTGATGTAGTCCGGCTCGTTCATGTACGGACCTACAGTGATCGGATTGTTGCGATCCAGCACATCCGGATAACCGCGCGCGGGCTGCGCCCCGATAAATTTGTGCAAATCGTCGCGGTGTGCGAACGTCATGACCCGGCGTTTCTGGTGGGATGTGAAATAACCGTCGGACGCAACCAGTACGGGCAAGCGAACCTCGGGGTCTTCCGCCAGTTTCAGCGCGATGATGTTCATATCGTAGACCGCCTGTGGATCGCGGCACATCACGATCGGCCAGCCGGTGTTCAGCGCAAAATACAGATCCGAGTGATCGCCGTGAATGTCCAGCGGACCGGATACCGAACGGCAGACCAGATTCATCACCATCGGAAAACGGGTGCCGGACTGAACCGGCATCTGCTCGATCATATACAAATAACCGTTCGCGCTTGTCGCGTTAAATACGCGGCCGCCCGCCGCGGAAGCGCCGTAACAGACACCGGCCGAGCCGTGCTCGCCATCCGCGGGAATCAGCACGACGTCGTGCTGTCCGTTCGCTTTCATTAAATCGAGAAATTGGGCGACCTCCGTCGAAGGAGAGATCGGGAAATATCCCATAATATGATAGTTGATCTGATGAGCTGCGTAAGCAGCCATTTCATTGCCGGATTCGTATACGACGCGCTGCTCGACTGTACCCGTGCGTTGCTCTTCGCGCTTCATGTCAATTGCCATGTGCCCTTGTCACCCTTTCGGCTGGAAATGGGGAAGCTACACGATCGCCCGGTCGAACCGGTGCGGCACCCGATGCTGCTCGGCGTAGCCGTCTTCCTCGCGCGACTTGGACAGCGCTTCGGTCGGACAAGCAACTACGCACTTGAGGCAGCCTTTGCAATATTGGTAGTCGATGCCTTGCAGGAACATTTGCGGCCGTCCCTTCTTGTCCGCCTGTTCGTCCCACACAAAGCAAAAATCCGGGCATACGTTGTCGCAAGCCGCGCAATGGATACATTTCTCGTCGTCGAAGTGCGGCATCATCCCGGCCCGGGAAATGCTCAAATCTTTCAGAATACTGTTGCCCGGATTCGTAATGACACCGCCCATAGGCTGAGTCTCGTAGCCGAGAACCGGAGTGTCCTGACGGACAAAAGCCGGCATCACATCGCCCTCGGGCAGCGCGTACGTCTGGAAGCGAACTTCATTATAACCCCTCT
The DNA here is from genome assembly GCF_058135425.1 of Paenibacillus sp. MAH-35. Lineage (NCBI taxonomy): Bacteria > Bacillati > Bacillota > Bacilli > Caryophanales > Paenibacillaceae > Paenibacillus > Paenibacillus sp. MAH-35. The sequence continues at coordinate 112,551 of NZ_JBYUPU010000001.1, read as the reverse complement.
CAAACGTCCGCAGCGCAGGCCCGACCGCTTGGGGGTATTTCTTTTCGAGCGATTTGCGAATGACACCCTTCATGACTTCCGCATCCAAAAAGTCGCACAACCGGAACAAGGCCCCCAGCATCGCCATATTGACCCGGTTGTTCTCTTCGAGCGAGATGCCGATCGCATCTACGACGGCAATCGTTCCGCCCTTCAGCTTCATCTTGTCCTTCAATTCGTCTGGCGTCCGCGTCGAGTTTACTAGCACAATACTGTCTTCATAGATGCCGCTGATTACATTGACCGTTTTCGATAAAGATTCGTGAAAAATACCGACTACATGTGGCCGTTCCACGGGAGAAGTATCACGGATGAACGTATCCATATCGCAAAAACGGATATGCGCCTTGACCGGGGACCCTTTTTTCTCAGAGCCGTACGACGAGAAGCTCACTCCGTTCAAGCCGACTCCCATAACGCCCGCTTCGGCAAGCATCTTGCCTGCCAAATTCGCGCCGAGTCCGCCGATCGATTCAAGGCGGATTTCAAAAAAACCGAGCTCGTTCACTTTCGGTAAGAGTACCATCGCGTTTCTCCTTTCGAGTTCGGATGCTGCGACTTATGTTGGTTGCACTATGTCTCTCCCTCATTTTATCAGCAATTCCGCCGTCAGCAATCTTTTTTTTCAGAATTTTCGCTCATGCACGACGATTCATTTTATAATATATGAAGGTTATGAAAGTGACGTGAAAAAACCGGCGCTGCAAGAGGGAATAACGGGGTTTCCGGACTAAGCCGAAGCGAAGCCGGGGCAAAAACGGGAACTGCGCGGAACCAGGAAAAAGCGGCGCGAAGCAGAAGTAAACATCTAGCAGCATCCGCATGAAGAGAGGACTATCCGATGACTTATCTTCCGCTTTATATCGATAAATACCGAAACATGGACTCGGCCTTCCCTTTGGACTATACGATCAACCGGCTGGAAAGCGGTTATCCGGCACATCGGCACGACTATTTGGAGCTGTCGTATGTGATCAGCGGTGAAGGAACAGAGACGATCAACGGAACGGTCCATCCGATGAAGCCGGGGACGTTCACCTTTATACTGCCGTACCAGATCCACGAACTGCACACGAAGCCCGGCGAACCGCTCGTCCTGTATAACGTCCGGTTCTCCGCAGGTCTGTTTGCGGAGCTGGAAACGGAAGCCGTGCTCCAGCGGATGCTGGCCGGCTCCGATCCGTCGCTGCCTGCTTACCATCAGTTCGAGGAAGTGGCGGCAGCGGCCATGAAGCGGTCGTTCGACCGGTTTTATGAAGAGTACGGGAGAGCCGACAGCTGGAGACTGTTGAAAATGAAAGTGACGCTGCTCGACATTCTGATCGAATTCGACCGGAGCCGGAAGCAGGCCGCCAGCGACCGTGCGGCGGCGGCAGCGACGACGGGGAGCCGCCTGTATTTGGACATCATCCGGTATATCCAGCATCATTTCAAGGAGGAGCTGACCTTGAACTCGGTGGCGGGGCATTTCGGCATCAGTCCGGCTTATTTGAGCGCTCTGTTCAAGAAAAAAGCCGGGCGGACGTTTCTTCAGCACGTGCACGACGTGAGACTCGGACACGCCTGCGGGCTGCTCCGCTCGACCGGCATGAAGATCGCCGATATCGCCATGGAGGCCGGCTACGGCTCGTACAACACGTTCTCCCGGCTGTTCCGCGAGCAAAAAGGCACCACTCCGAACGATTACCGCAGACTGTCGGAGGAACCGAGGCGGCCGTAAACCGCAGTCCTTCCACACCTGCCCTCTTAGCGGGGAAACGGAAAGCCCTGGTCTCACGAATGAGATCGGGGCTTTTGGCGCGTATCCGGCTCCTCTCCAGCAGCGTTCCGCGAACCTCCGCGCCGCTTTCCATTAGGCCCGTTCCCGCAAGCGCATGAACGGATGGAGGATCGTCCTTCCGGACTATCTTCGAACCGGCAACGCCACCAGCCGCGCCTTACGCAGGTTTCGTTGATAGGTCGAAGGCGACATGCCGTAATGCTGCTTGAACTGGTTGCTGAACAAGTAAATATCGCTGTAGCCGAGCTCCTCCGCGACCCGTGTCACCGTTTTGTCGGTAATCATAAGCAGCGTCCGGGCTTTTTCCAGCCGCGCCCGCTTCAAATATTCCTTCAGTGAAAGCCCGGCAAATTCCTTGAACAGCCTGCTCACGTATCTCGGAGACAAGGACACGAGGCATGCAAGTTCCTCATGACGGATCGGCCGGTGAATATTCCAGCGGATATGATCGACGATTTTTTGCATCAGGTGGCGGTGGCGAAAGCGGGTCCGATGCTCCGCCTCGTCCCGCCAATACAACAATTGGGTGAGAATAAGCTTCAGTGAAGCATGTACCAGCTCCTCGCTGTGCATTCCTTCCCTGCCGGCGAATTCCAGCAGGGCATGCAGATGCTGCTCCAGCCAGAAATCCTGCACCATGTTGAATCTGGGAGGCAAGGACGAATCGTCAGTGGCAGGAGCCCCTGTACGACCGTCGCTCAGCCAAAAATGAAAGTAAATGAGCGACATCCGTTTTTCCGGATTTTGAACCGCTTCGACGCTGTCCCCCGGACGAAGTAAACAACAGGCACCTTGCCGCACGCCGAACCGCTCGCCATTGATCCGGATTTCTCCCTCTCCGCCAAGCACGTACCAAATGTCGTAATCATCAAACGATGACCGTGACCAGCTCCAGGAATCTCCGCACTGGGTTTTGCCGAAATCGCGGCTGCTCACGAAACGGAGATCGTGCCACTCTTTCATTTGCCAATACCCCCACCTTTTTCCTCCATTTTAGCACAATTCATTTTTTTGGTCTTTCACTACAAATTTTTGACCATTGCCGATATTTTGTTGCTTCCCGCCGCATGTTAAGTTTGTTTTAGCCGCTTGTCGACAGCGCTTACAAACCATGGAGGTACGCCGCTAGACACCTATACGCATACCGAAACCAACATAAATCCGGAGGTCCTAATTATGAAAGGAAAAACGCTTTCCTTTATTATCCTGCCGGCTCTTGCTTTGCTGGCCGCCGCTTGCTCCAACGGCAGCAGCGGAGCGGAAGCAGGCGAATCCGGCAAGTCTTTGAACGCGCCCAAAAAGCCAGTCGATCTTGTTTTCTACTATACCTCGACAGCGGATTGGAACGAAGAATCGTTTATGCGCACGTTCGGCGAGCCGATCAAGCAGAAATTTCCGCACATTACCCCGAAGTTTTTGCAAAACGGCAAGGGAACATCGCTTCCCGAGCTTGTCGCGGCGGGGCAGCAAATCGATGTCGTCTTCGTTTCCACCGGTCTGATGTCCCGGATGCAGGAAGTCGAATTGCAGTATGACATCACGCCTCTGCTGAAAAAGAGCCAGTTCGACGAAAGCGCCATCGAGCCCCAGACGCTGGCCGCTGGACGTCTGATTGCCAAGGGCGGCTTGTACGGGCTGCCGGTATATACGGTTCCGGCCACGATGTATTACAACAAAGACATCTTCGACAAATTCGGTGTCTCTTACCCGAAAGACGGGCTTACCTGGGACGACGCGTATCAGCTAGCCGCCAAAATCAGCCGCAAGGACGGCGGGATCAAATATTGGGGAATGCGCGCCTCGTTCGGTCATCTCGCTCATCTGAACCAGTGGTCCATGCCGATGGTCGATCCGGCCACGAACCGGTCCGACTTCGGCAGCGACAAGTGGAAGAGCTTTATGGATACCATACAACGTTTTTACAAATTTGCGGATGCGCCCAACGACAAAAACGATATCACGCTGCCCAAGCAGCGGGAAGCCTTCTTTAAAACTCAAAATGTGGGCATGTGGCTCGCCTTGACCAATCTACATACAAGCCCCGAGCTCGGCAGCCAGTTCAACTGGGACATCGCCACTTTCCCTTCTTTTTCCGAAACGGGCAATGTCGGCCCTCAGCCGTATCCGACTTATTTCAACATTACTTCCACCAGCAAACATAAGGAAGATGCGCTGGACGCGATCGTCTATTTGACCTCCAAAGAATATCAGTTGCAAAAATCGAAGGAAGGCCAGCTGTTGACCGTGCTGAAGGACCAGGAGGTACGTGAGTCGCTCGGACAAGAAGGCTCCTTGTACAAGGGTAAAAATGTGAAAGCGCTGCTACCGCAAAAATACGCTACCCCGGCCAATATTACGAAATATGACAGTTCCGTCCGCAACGAGCTGGAGAAAGCGCTGTTCAGCATCATTCTCGGCGAGAAGGACATCAACACCGCACTTCGCCATGCCCAAGACGAATCGAACAAAATCATTGAAACGGATCTGAACAAATAGATGCTCGGGAGTGATCGAATTGTTCCGTAGTCTGACGATTCAGAAGTTGAGCCGCGTTCTCGTCTTCATCCTGATTGTCGCGCTTACGCTTCCTCCGCTTGGTGCGAAGCCCGGCCTAACGGCTCATGCTGCGGGGGCTACCGTGACAGATGCCGTCTACGATGCGCCGATCCGCTTGAGCCCCACGGACGATACGTATGTACAGGGCGGGGCTCAGGCGGCAAACCATTCCGGCGCAAGCCCGACCCTTGCTATCAAAACCGGCAGCGCCGGACTTACCCGGCAAACGCTGATGAAGTTCGATCTCGGCTCGTGGGCCGGCCCGATCGGCTCCGCCAAGCTGATGGTGTTTGGCGGAGTTTCGGACGCCGGAGGCTCGGAGACCGATGTTCAGGTATACGGGCTCGACGGCGACGACTGGAACGAAGGGACGATTACCTGGAACACGCGGCCCAAGCCGGAGCATTATTTGGCATCCGCCCGTGTAAACAAGACGATGCAGTGGCATGAATACGATGTGACTTCATTCGTGAAGAGTCAAAGCGAGCTGGACCGTACGGCAAGCTTCCTGTTTCTGGAGGAAACGGACCCCGGGCTGCTCGTACTGCTGAACAGCAAGGAAAACACGTCACATGCACCTTATCTGGAGCTGTCCGCCGCACGACTGCAGGAAGCGGCGCCGGAGTGGCCGCCGGGCGGCAGCGTTCAGGCTTTATGGGCCGGTCCAACCAGCGTGGAGCTCAACTGGAGCGCCGCAACCGATCCATCGGGCATAGCCGCTTACCATATTTACCGGAACGGCACGGCCATCGGCTCCGTATACGGCCATCTTCAAACCTACACCGTAGACGGCTTGATACCGGGCTCGCGCCATACGTTCAAGGTGGAGAGCGAGAATGCCGCAGGCTTCCGGAGCGGGGACGGCCCGTATGTAACCTACGAGGCGAATGGGCAGGGTCTGGAGGCAGAAGCGGAGACCTATACGGCCGCAAGCTTTGCTCCCTCCATTCCATCAGGAGCGGCCTATAGCGGCGGCAAGTTTCTGTCTCTGTTCTCCGACGCGCAGGCTCCTGACGGTGGATATTGGGTCCGTTATATCGTTCATGCTCCCGCCGCGGGGGCTTACGATCTCGATGTCGCCTCCTCGCCGCCGAATGCCGCATGGGCGTCACCTTATGACATCAAGGTCAATAACGGACCTTATGTGCGGGTTGCAAATGCAGTTGAAACCGGCAAAATAACCGATACGGTCAAGCAGTACCGTCTTCAGCCCATCGTTCTGGATGCCGGCGCGAACACGCTGTGGTTTCGCGTGACAGAGCGCCGGACTCAACCCGATTCCAGGTACACCTTTTTCCTCGATGCGTTCCGGCTGACGTATGCTTATCCTACCGATTACGAAGGAGAGGCGGCGGTTTTGACCAATTTTGACCCGGGAGTGCAGACGGGGAGCGAATATAGCGGCGGCAGGCAGCTCGCCCTGCTGACGGATACGGCGGCCCCGGAAGGCGGATATACCGCGCAATATGCAATAGAGGTTCCGTACCAGGGAATGTATCGGCTGGATGTCGCCGCTACGCCGCATGATGCGGATGTTTCGTCTCCCTACGAAATTTCCGTCAATGGCACAAACTTTAAAAGGATCGTGGAGGCGGCTTCTTACGGCACGGTCAGCAGCACGGTTTACCGTTATCATCTGGAGCCTGTTTCGCTTCAGGCCGGGACGAATACAATCGTATTTCGCGTCACAGAGCGCCGCAAGCAGCCGGACACGCGCTACTCGTTCTCGCTCGACTGGCTTCGCGTCGTCCCGAGCGAGATGTCGGTTCGCTCGCTGACCTCTAGCGCGCCGATGAACGTATTCCAGTACGGTTTACCTGCAAGCTTTCAGGCCCGGCTGAGCAACCTGACCGGCTTGCCGACCAAACTTGCCTACAGCATAAGGGATTATTGGGACGCGGAAGTTGTAACGCAGACCATAACGCTGCTCCCGGGGCAGGATTCGTACGATATTCCGTTATCCGGCTTGCCGAAAGGACATTACCGGATTACCGCACAAATCGCGGGTGCCGAAGAGAGCTTGACGGAACTGTTTGCTATCGTCACGGCGCTGGACGACAGGCCGAAGATCGAAGAGTCTCCGTTCGGGATCGATGCGGCGCTGGCCTGGATCGTGCCAAAGAACAAGCTGGAGGAAGCCGCAGCGGTGCTCAGGCTGACCGGCGCCACCTGGATTCGGGACCGGTTCCGCTGGAACGATGCCGTAAACCCGGCGCAAGGCGTGTACCAGTTTGAATCCGATGCCGCCGAAGCGTCTATCGCAGCACTTTATGGAAGCGGATTCCATATATCCAACGTTTTTCATAGTGCGCCATCATGGACCAAGAGCAGCACCCAAGACAAATTGCCGGACCGATTGCTTGCCGTCTATAACTGGGCCAAGCAGTCGGCGGATTACTACGGTGACCAGGTCAAGACTTGGGAAGTCTGGAATGAGCCGGACATCACTTATTTTGCCAATCCGGACGAAACGGCGGATAAATACGCCGCGTTTTTGAAGGCTGCCGCCATCGGATACCGGGATTCCGCCGCCAGCCCCAACGTCGCTGTAAGCGGCTTTGCACTGCTGCCCGGATTTTTCGAGCAGGTAATGATGGACAACGAGCTGCTGCCTTACTTCGATATTTACAATTTCCATCGGCACCAGCGCCATAAGCCGGGGGAAGCGTCAATGCCTTATCCCGACGGTGTGAAGGCGCACAAGCAATTTATCGATTCGTACGGCGGCGGATCCAAGCCGATGTGGGTCACCGAGGCGGGTCTATCTTATGCCGTTACGGCTCCGACCGAGCTGACGCACTTCCAGCAGACGGTTCAGGCCCGGTACATGGTAACTTCCGCTGTAACCTCGATTGCGCAAGGGACGGATAATCATTTTGCCTTTCTGGCGCTTCCCTTGCAGGAAGGATCCTATTATTGGGGCATGCTCAGCCGGACGTACACCCCTTATGCGGCCTATGCGGCTGAAGCGGCCATGACGGAGGCGTTGGGCCGAGGCGACTATGTCGGGACCCTAAACGGACTGCCATCACATGTAACGGGCCACGCTTTCCGCGACGGAGCGGACATCGTGCTCGTGCTGTGGTCGTCCTTGCCAGACCAGGTCACGCTGCCGCTCGGTACTCCGCAGGTTACGCATACGGACATTATGGGCAAAAGCCTGAAGATCCAGGCCGACGCAGAGGGAACGTACTCGATCCCGACAACCCTCGATCCGGTGTACGTCCGGTTTCCGGGCGAGCTTCCGCCCTCGCTCGTGCAGGCAGGCGATCGAATGATTCTTCAGCCGGCGCCCCGGCAGTCCTTGACACCGGAGGAACGCGTCGTACTTGCTCAGCATTATCCGTCTGAGGCGAAACCGAACAGCAAAGAGAACGGATACAGCCTGGCGCACGAAGGACCCAACCAAGTTCAAGTGGAAATCAACAACCTGAATCCGGTGCCGATCCAGGGCACAATCGTCGGCTCCGCCGAAGGAGGATGGATCGTCAGCGAGCCGGTGCGCACGGTTACAGTCGACGCTTATTCGAGGACTACGGTGGAGTTCGATATTCGGGCCGGCTCTGCCGTCATCCCGCATGCGGCGTCTCCGGTTTCCTTCCATATGGAGGTCGGCGGCACTAGGACGTCCAAGACGGTCGCATACGTACGAACCGTGACCGACTCTCCGACGGCAGAACTATTGCCGGACTCCGGTACTCCGGCGGCCTGGCGTCTTGATTTGCCGAATTCGATCGCCGCGATCGGTACCGGCACAATTAGCGCGAAGCCGGAGGAGGGATCGGTACAATTCAAATACCAATTCGGCGAAGGCGATAAATGGGCGTATCCGTTCCTATTGATGCCGGAGGAAATGGATTATTCCGAGTTTCCCGGGTTCGCCTTCGAGATTTACGCCGATCAGGACATCAGCGACACAAGGCTCCGATTGTTCGTAAAGGAAAAGTCCGGCGCACGTTATATTACGTCTTCCGGTTTCACCATCAAGCAAGGGTGGAATCGGATCAGGGCGCCGTTCGAGCTGTTCTCCCGTTTCGACGGCGCCGATGCGAACGGCAAGCTCGATACTCATGAAATCGTCAGCGTTCAGCTTGGAATCAACACGGCGCTTGGCGACGTTCCGCCTTTTGCGATCAGGGGCTTCGGCGTATACGGCCGGTTTCTCGATGTGACGCCGCCGGTAACGACTGCGATAGTATCACCCGGTGAGCCGGACGGCGAGGATGGAACGTACGCGCAGCCGGTTGCCGTTGCGCTGCTCGCAAGCGACGACAAGCCCGGCCCGATCGAGACGATGTACAGTTTGGATTATGGGGCGACCTGGGCGGTTTATACGAATCCGATCGTCCTTGAAGAAAGTGGCTCTTACGAGCTGCGCTATCGCTCGTCAGACGCGGCCGGCAATACGGAGTCGGTGCAGAGTTTGTTCCTCCGGCTCGAGCTGTAATCGTCCCTCCGGCTTGCGCCAGATCCAGGCAGTTCCATCAAAAAAGGCGAATTGAGACGGTTAAACCTGAAGGATACAAAAAGACGCTTCCAGACCACGGTAGCGATACCCGGTGCTGGAAGCGTCTTTTGCTCTTTTTGTCCCGCATTTATGTCAATACTGCGGTTCCTTCCTCGTCGTCCTCCGAAGCCGTCAGCCTTCGATGCCAGCTTCCGCAAACAACCGGTCGTACCCCGCCGCGGTCCGCTGTACGAGCTGTTCCGCAGGCTCTTGCGGAGGCTGCTGGGTCAGGACCTCCTGCGAGACGACGCCGGTGTACCCGATATGCCGGAGCGCCTTCAAGAACCCGGCCAGGTCGATAACGCCTTCGCCGGTTATCCGGCGGTCATTGTCAAGCGCCTCCGAGACCGGAACGTCCGGCGCGTCGTTCAGATGCACGTGTACGATCTGATCCACGCGCAGTGCGTGGAGATCCTCCACGCCGAGCTCCGTCGTGTACCAGTGGTACGAATCCAGCAGCAGACCTACATTCGGCTCCCCGATCGCCGCTGCGAGATCCAGCGTATCGGACATCGTCCAAATATACGGATGCTTCCAGCGCGTCCGCAGATGGTGCGGGCCGACGAATTCCAGGCCGAGCCGGATGCCGTACGCTCCGAGAATTTGGGCGCACAAGCGGAGACGGCGGATGGCCGCCGCCATAAACGGCGCCGCCGGTTCGTCGGTCGAAGGCAGGATGTACGTGCAGCACGCCGTACAGCCGAGCTGCCGGGCTCCCTCCGCCGCGGCCAGAAGCGCTGGCAATCCTTTGCGGAACTCGTCGTCGGTCGTCCGCCATTGCACGGGCAGACCGATCGAGCCGATCCGCATCCCGTTCGCGCTCAGCAGCGACGCCGCGCCTTCCGCCCCTTTCTCCGCAATCAGCTTGCCCCCATCGATATCAACGGCCTGGAAGCCGTACCGGGCCGCCAATGCAATAAACGCCTCGTCGCTGCCAACCTGGCCGAGCCCCGCTCTTGTTAATCCACGAATCATATCGCTTGCTCCTTCCAATTGTTCAGTCCGGCGTCCATACATCGCCTCAGCGCAGACCGTCCCAATCCAGCCTTACTTCGCTGCCCGTCCGGGACGACTCGTAAATCGCATCGATAATCAGATTGTTCGTCAGTCCGGTGATCGCCGACGAAATCGGCTGCTTGCCGCTTTCCACGCAATCGAGGAAGTGACGGCTCATCCGAACCCGAGGTCCTTCATCCTTGTCCTGTGTCTTTAGCTCGACTTCGATGGCGCGGTCAAACGATTCGGTCAAAAACTTGCCCTGCGCTCCCCGGATCGAAGCTCCGCCCTCGGAGCCGAACAGATGGACGAACGGCTGGCTGTCCGTATCCATATGAACCGCCCAGCTTACTTCCAGCGTCAGCGTGCTGCCGTTCTCCATCCGGATGAGCGCCGTGCTGAAATCTTCCACGTCCCATACGCCGTTCCAGTCCGGCGTTCCCCACGAGCCGATGCCTTTGCGCTTCGGCCCGAACTCGGCGTAGGCGGCTCCGGATACCGCGACCGGCTTCGGATCGCCCATCAGATGAAACGCCAGATCGAGCATATGAACCCCGATATCGATAAGCGGTCCGCCGCCGGACATCTCCTTACGCGTAAACCAAGTGCCCCAGCCGGGAATCCCCTTGCGGCGGTACCAGCCGGTCTTGGCGGAATAAATGTCGCCGAGCGCGCCCTGCTCCATCTGCGACTTCACCTGCATCGGCAGCGAGTCCCAGCGCATCTGGTGCGATACCATGAGCACGTTGCCGGTGCTGTTCTGCGCCCGGACGATCCGCTTGGCATGCTCGGCGTTCAGCCCCATCGGTTTCTCCAACAGCACGTGCTTGCCCGCTTCGAGCGCGCTTACCGCAAAATCCGCATGAAAGCGGTTCGGCACGCCGATGACGACGGCGTCAATATCGCTGCGGGCGATCAGCTTCTCCGCGCTCTCTTCCACGGAAGGAATGCCGAACTGCTCCGCTCTCGATTCGGCGAGCGGCCGGGACACGTCGGAGATCGCCACGATCTCGCAGCGCTCCTTCAGCTTGCTGAACTCCGTCGCATGTACCGCCCCAATATTTCCTGCACCGATAATGCCCAGCTTTATAGTTCGACTCATCCTCTTCGTTCCCCTCTCTTCTGCGTGCACGGCATCATCGTTTATGCCGGCCGCGGCCTGACAACCCTCGCAGGGCTTTGCGACAAGTATAACCCGTACCGCCGGAAAATGCGTTGCATTTCTTAAGCTAAATATCCCAACTTTTACACGGCACCGGCGGCGGTCTTCCATTGATTATACGCGGCTGCTTTTCTTTTTTGTTAAGGAACGCTTGCACCTCCGGTAACGTTATGCCTTATGATCGTTATATAGTCGCTACAAGGAGGAGCACGGAATGAACGATAACAAAGCCCGGCATTACTCGATAGGAGAATTCGCGGAAAAAACTGGCACCTCTGTCCGGACGCTTATTGCGCTGCTTGAGGAAAAGGGCGACATCGACAGCAGCATTATGATGACGCTTATTCACAGCATCCAGACGGAGAACGAGCAGCGGGAATGGCTGGAAGGCCACACATCGAAAGAGATCGCAAACCGGCTGTTCGATCAGCCTGACGATCGCAAACTGGAGCTGGACAAGGAGTATTTGGAGCTGTCCGGCGAAGTGAAAAGGCTGTTCGGCAGACCGGCGGGCGTTCCGGAGGTGCAGGGGCTGGTGGAGCGGTATATGAAGGCGAGTTTGGAGTTCGTCGGAGAAGAAGCGATGAACGGGTTCGGCAGCCTCGAGTCCGTGCAGTTGGAGGACTTGGAGAACATGGTCGTCTCCCCGTTCTCGAAGGAAGAGGAGGACTGGCTGAACGAGGCGATGGAGCTTTTCATGATCCGTAACGGCATGATCGATCCTATCCCGTGACCCGCGTATGCGGACGATGGATCATCAAATGTCCTGCCTTATAACGGAAATGGTTGCAACGCGCGCCATCTCGGCGCACGCTGCGGTGTTGCATGGCAGTTCAAAAAGGTCGTCCTAACGCCCGCTTATTTCGACTTGACCTGAGCGATCATACTGTTCGTTTCTTCTTCGATTTGACGGAACGCCGTATTCAGATCCACTTTTCCTGTCGCCAGATCGACGTCGTATTTGATATAAATTTTCATCGCATTGGCGTCGTATTTGGTTTTCGGTGCGATCGGCGAATACTTCTGGTTCACGATCGTCTGCAAGTTTTTATTTTTGTGCGGACTATCCTGGCCGAATTGCTTCTTGACGTTTTCGTCGGTCAGCACCGGGATGATTCCTTTGCGGGACAGCTCGGTCTGCTTCTCCGCGCTGATCAGATGCTGGATGACGTCCATCGCCAGCTCCTTGTGCTCGCTTGTGGAAGTAATGCCGAAATAAGTCGGCAGCGTTTGCGGCCCGAGCTGCGGCGCTTCCTTGTATTTCGGAAACGAGACGATATCCCAGTTGACGTCGGCCATCGGCTGGGACAGGAAGAAATTGCCCAGCGCGACGGTAATCGCTACGTTCTTTTTGGTCGCGAAAACGTTCGGCGACATCATTTTATTGGACGTAGTCTGGTAAATCTTCGTCAGGACGTCGTACACAGGCCTCCAGTTTTCGTTCTGGATCGTCGCTTTCTCCGTCTTCGGATCGACATACGGCAAGGAGAACGGATTCAGCGGCAAATATTGGTCGATGTACAAGCCGACACCCCAATATTCGTTCGCTTCGTCTTTCCGGGTCAGCTTCTTGGCAACGTCCAGCACCTCATCCCACGTCATGCCGTCCTTCAGATAAGGAACCCCGAACTTGTCGAAAATATCTTTGTTGTAATACAATGCCTGGGTGTTGATGACGACCGGAAGCGCATACATTTTCCCGTCGGACATCTCCCTGCCGAAGTTAACAACGGACGGCTCGAGCTGATTCAGATTGATTTGCCGTTTTTTGATCAGCTCGGTCATGTCATATTCCAGCCGCATATCTTTGAGGTTGGATACGATTTTGGATACCGAATCCCAGTATATATCGATCTTCTGTCCCGATGCTACGAGATCGGCGAGCAGCGTGCCCGTACCCGTCTTCTGAATATATTTGAACGTATGCTGCGGAAACTTCTTGCGGATCGAATCGCCGAACCGGTCATTGAACTCCTCCTGCGACCAGCCGCTCTCCGAATAAATGACGAGCTCGACCGGTGTGACCGGCTTTTCCGAAGCAGCGGCCGGCTCCTTCGGCTGCCCGCCTCCGCAAGCTGTACCGAGCAGCGCGAGCGCTCCGATTCCGGCGATCACTTTGTTTCTGTTCGAATTGTGGAACATTTCTTACATCCCCCCGATTATTCGATATGGTTCGTTAAGCTATACAGCTGAATTCATTTGCTCATTTGTTCTTCAGCTTCGCCAGCTCGCCTCTTGGAAGTATCCAATCGTCCCGCATCAGCTCCGTCATATAATCGTTGGAGGGCAGCGCGAACGTTTTGATCGTACCCGCCGAAAATACGTCCCCCCACTGCATATACGTCGTCACGAGCGGGAATCTGCTGCGGATCTCCTCGATAAATTTCCGGTTATCGATCCGCTCTTCCGTATTGACGCCGATTTCCCCCCACCCCAGAATTTTGCCGTATTTCGGATCGGAAAACTCGTCGTACAACGCCGGGCTCGCCCCGCTATCGGCGGATACGTAATATAGATCAGGCGCAATGATATCGACGCAGCTCCCCCCGGGATATTGCTCGACCGCCCGCTCGCACGAAGCCTTCGCATCCGGGCAAAACATCCAAAGCAAATTGTGCAGACCCCTCGTCTCCGTAAAATAGCGGTACATGTGCCGCCATACTTCCCGGAACTGGTCGGTCGCGCCGGTCCCCCACCAGAACCATCTGCCGTTCATTTCATGCAGAGGCCCCCAGATGATAGGAATGTCTTTTTTCGTGTAAGTCTCGAGTTGATCCGCAAGCCGGCCCAGCCAGCCGTTCCACCTGTCATAAGCCTCGTTTCCCGGGGTAATCAGCTGTTCCAGCCCGCCCCCCTGCGGGATTTGCGACCATGACGTCTCCAGTGTCCAAGGATTGCTCGCATGCCACATAAATCTGAGCAAACCGCCCTGCTCATGGTGGTATTCGGCATATTCGCGCCAATTCGAATCGGAGGGACCGCTGTCCGCTCCGGCGCCGTCCACGCTGCGGCCGCTGAAGTCGAAGCCGGCCAAGCCCGGGTATTCGCCCGACTGGCGGTATACGTCCTGGTAATAGCGCTCCCATGCCTGGGCCGGGTCGTAAGGATTCGAATTATGGCTGTTCCGGGTGATATACTGGCCTACTACGACCCGCCTGTCTTTCTTTTCCGGCAAGCCGGACAACAAGCGGAGCAGCTCTCCGGCGGAACCGGAGGCCGACGGATTGCAAGGCTGTCGGTCGGTCATTCGGTAACCTCCTTCTAGTAACCTCTAAAAACCTCCGGTGATCGGATACCAATCCGGCCTCCGCGCATCTTGATGGAACCGGGCGTAATAATCTCCCTTTTGTTCGTAATACCGCTCGTACTTCTCCATCTTTTCCTCGTCCAGCTCCACGCCGAGGCCCGGACCTTCCGGCACGCGTATACATCCGCGCTCGTACGGCATCAATCCGCCAATTATTATATCATCCGTCAAATGATGATAGTGGGCGTCCCCTGCGAAGGTCATGACCGGAATCGTCGAGGCCGTATGCAGCATGGCGGCCAGCTCGATGCCGAATTCAACTCCGCTGTGCATCGCTACGCCGAGGTTGAACGTATTGCAGACGGCGACGAGATCCTTCACCCCGCGCGGTCCTTCCCAGTAATGGATATCGGTCAAAATAATATCGACCGCCCCCATCCGGATCGCCGGACCGAGATCGTCGAATTTATTCGGGAACATGTTCGTTGCGATCGGAATTCTTACTTTGCTGCGGACCGCGGCGTTGCCTTCCAGCCCCCAGGAGGGATCTTCGTAATATTCCAGGCCGAGCGCCTCGAGCCGCTGGCCCATCCGGATCGCCGTCGGGACCGACCAGGCTCCGTTCGGGTCGATTCTCAGGCCGAACGAGTCACCGAGCCGCTTGCGGCAGAGCTCGAGCGTACGCACTTCTTCTTCCGGCGCCATCACGCCCGCCTTCAGCTTCATCGACGTGATGCCGAGCTCCTGGTGCAGCTGCTCGCAATGATCCGCCATCTCTTCCGCCGTTCGGTCGTCGCCGCCTCCCGGACGGTCGTACCGCCAGAACAAGTAACCGATCATCGGCACTTCGTCCCGGACTTTACCGCCGAGCAGGACGTTCAGCGGCCGGCCGAGCACTTTGCCCTGAATATCGAGGCAGGCCATCTCAATCGCCGCGTACAGCCTTGCGTTCGACATGTAATAAACGCTGCGCAGCACCTTCAGCTTGATCCGCTCCAAGTTAAACGGGTCCTCGCCGGTTATTCTCGGCTTCAGCTTCTGCAACGCTCCGCGCGCATCGCCCCCGCCTACTTCGCCCAGGCCCACGATCCCCTCGTCGGTAATCAGCTCCAGCACCGTGCGTATGAAATATCCGGGGTGAACCCCCGTGCTGTGCCGCAGCTGCGCAGTCGTCGGTATCGCTACGCAGCGGGTTCGCATATCCACGATTTTCAAAAGGTTCCGCCTCCTCGACTGCCGGGCAAGCTTACAGCTTCCCGTATTTTTTGTAGATTTCAACCGGGTCGGCTCCGGAGGCGAACTCGGCGCGAGCCTGATTCTCCACCTGCACGAGCGCTTCCGTCTTCTCCAGCACTTCGACGACGAGCTTGCGCGGTATGACGACTACGCCGTCGAGGTCGCCGAACAGGAAATCGCCGGGATGGACAGGCACGACGGACGTTAACGCGCCTCTCAGAGCGATCGGCATCTGCCAGTCATAATAGCTCCACCGCATGTACGCTTCCACCGGAGTCTGGTACTGGCAAAATACCGGGAAGTTATCCCGCACCAGGAAGCCCGTATCTCTGCAGCCTCCGTCAACGACGGCGCCAACGACGCCCGACGCCTTGCCGAGCACCGCGTTCATTTCGCCGTAATGGGCCGCCTGTGTGTCCATGCTGCAGTCCCGCGTATCGATGAGCGGGCAGCCGATCGATCTCATATCGTTGAACAGATGAATGCGCCGCGTGCGCAAATCTTCGTCGCCCTTAATGTCGGGAATGCCTTTAATCGTAAAAGCCGGACCGGCCAGCGTCATGTCCTGACGAACCGGTTTCAAGCCGTTCGCAAGCGCCTGATTCGGATAGCCCATATGGTCCAAAACATCGTATACGGCTCCCGTATATAATTCTTTGTACCGTTTAATCAGCTCCGGCACCGGTATGCCGTATTCGTAGTTTTGTTTCCAATCCATCTTGTTCTCCCCCTTGATTTGGTCTTCCGCCTGTCATCCTTTAATAAGCTGGCCGCCGTCGACGGGAATCGTAACCCCCGTAATAAAGGCGGATAGATCGGACGCGAGAAACAACGCCGCACCCGCCACATCGTCCGGCCCCCCGATCCGGCCGAGCGGGATCGATTGGAGCGTGCTTTCGCGGATCGCCGGCTCCTGAAGCCGCTCCCGGTTAAAATCGGTCTCGATCGCGCCCGGCGCAATGCAGTTGACCCGGATCCGGTCCCCGGCCAGCTCTACCGCAAGCGCCCGGGTAAACGATTCGATTCCGCCCTTGGCGGCGATGTAGCAGCTGTCCGAGGCGAATCCGAGCCGGGCGCGGATCGACGATATATTAATGATGCTGCCGCCGCCGGCTTTTAACATAAGGGGCACCGTTTCCTTCACGCACAAATATTGGCCTTTCAGATTAACGGCCATCATGCGCTCCCAGGACGATTCGTTTAGAGCCGTCAGAGGCAGCCGTTCGGTTATTCCCGCACAATTGACGAGAATATCGATCCGCCCCCAGCGGTCCCCGATTTGTCCGAAGATGACGTTCATCCGGCCGGACTGCGATACGTCTCCATGCAGCTCGCAAAACCGCTCTTCCGGTCCGATCGGCCCAAGCTGTGAAGATGGGTGGTGCTGCTGTTCGTCGTTATGAATGACGGCCACTTTCGCCCCGGCTGCCAGGTACGCGGCGGTAATCGCTTTCCCGATCCCCCGCTGCCCGCCGGTAACAACCGCGACCTTTCCGCGTAAATCCATGGTTCTCCCCTCTCTTCCTCTTCATTGTAAGAGAAGACTATACAAGAACGAATGGAAGATATTAAACTATTTTATATACATTTTTGCGCAGGGGGTGTTATCATGTGGAAAAAAAACGAGTCGCATCAAATCGTGCATTACTATTGGGGGGAGTCCAAGACGCAGTTCGTCCGGGAGTCGGATTCGTACGCGCATTGGGTCATGCTGGCTCCGGAGGATGGAGCCTTTCGTTACGCGATCGGTCAGGAGGAAGGAGAAGCGAGCTTCGGTCAGGTTGTGATCGTTCCGCCCGGACTTCCGCTTTGGCGCGAAGTGAGCTCCCCGGCGTTATCGTTTCATTTTATTGAATACAAATGGAGCGAGCAGGAAGTTCCCAAAACCGCCAAAACGAAAACGATGCCCTACGGGGCCGTCTCGATCGTCGATAAACAGCGGCTGCTTTCCACCTACGATTACTTGAAGCAAGCTTCCGCGGATAAGGACTTGTCGGCGCATTATGTGTTTGATCTGCTGCTGCTTTGCTTAACCTCGATGAGAGCCGGGGAAGAGGAACTGAAGCCGATCGACGAGGTGATCCGGAAGGTAGCGGCGTTCATCGAGGAAAATGCGGCAGAGCCGCTGAAGATGGAAACGATCGCGGCCCGGTACGGGCTAAGCGCCTCGCAGTTGACGCGGAGATTTCAGTCCGCGTACCAGAAAGGCCCTCTGCAATATTTGACCTCCGTGCGGATTCACAATATCAAGGAGATGCTCATCCACACCGATTATACGATCGATACGATCGCCCAGCTGAACGGTTTTCAGAACGGCTTTTATATGTGCAAGGTGTTTACCCAGCATACGAACATGAATCCTTCCGAGTTCAGAAAAACGCATCGGGTGTAGGGGCGGGAGCGTGAAGTGCCCGGCTCGGTGCCGCGCCGGAAGACGGCGGCTCGGTCGACGGCTCGGTCGGCGGCTCGGTCGGCGGCTCGGTCGGCGGCTCGGTCGGCGGCTCGGTCGGCGGCTCGGTCGGCGGCTCGGTCGGCGGCTCACGAGCAAACGGAAGCCTCCTTCACCCCGATCTGCGTCGGGATGAGGAGGCTTCCGTTAAGGAGTCTTGCTTGCTCTTGCTTGCTCGCCAACCTCCGGGAAAATCTGCGTAAACGCCCGCCGGATCAAGCCCATACACCCGTGATCGCGCGCACCCGCTCCAACACGGACGCGTCCAGCGCGAGCTTGCCCGCCGCGGCGTTCGCTTCGAGCTGCGAGACGGTTGTCGACGACGGGATGATCGGTCCCATCCCCGGGAGGGTGAGCATATAGGCCATGACGAGCTGGGCGAGTCCCATCTCCAGCTCACGGGCAAGCGCGGTCAGTTTGCCGAGCTTCTCCGCCGTGCGAGCGTCGATCTGCCAGTCGCCTTCGTCATACCTGCGGTCGCCCGGGCCTACCTTCGCCGGATCGGCGTACCGGCCTGTCAGCAGTCCGCGGGCCAGCGGGCTCCACGGTACGTAAGAAACGGCATGGGACGCACAATACTCCAGTACCCCCGGACGTTCGGGAGCTTCCCCGTACAACAAGTCAAACTGGTTTTGCACTGCCGCCACCTTGGTGCGGACAGAGAACGATTCGTTGGCCTGCGCGTACTGCTCCAACTGTTCCGCCGTAAAGTTCGACACTCCGAAATACCGCACTTTCCCGCTTCGCACCAAATCTTCAACGGCTGCCAAGCTCTCTTCCGGGGGCGTATCGGGATCGTAGCCGTGAAAATACAACACGTCGATCCAATCGGTCTGCAGCCGTTCCAGACTCGCTTCTACCGAGTCGATGATATTGGATCTGGACAGCCCGCTATGGTTCGGGGTGGTGCCGTCCATACCTCCAAACATCTTCGTCGCCAGCACGATATCGCGCCGGTGGGCCGAGTTGGCCCGCAGCCACCTGCCGATTACCCGCTCGGAGTTGCCCGAGCCGAGATTGTACCGGTTGGCCGTATCCCAAAACGTTACCCCGAGCTCCAAAGCGCGGTCGAAAATCGCAAACGCCTCAGACTCCCCTACCCGCGAGCCGTCCCCGGTTTTCGGAAGCCCGACTTTCCAAGTGCCTAGCCCGATGTTCGAGACCTTCAGCCCGGTAGAGCCGAGTCTGCGGTAAGGCATTCCCTGAAAGTTGTCCGTGCGAAACGGAACGTTGTACAGCGCCGGATTTGGCGTCAGCGCATCCATCGTCTCATCTCCTGTCGGTATAAGATATTTGTTGTATATTACCTGTATATATTATATCGATCATACCATACTCCCGCAGCTAAGCAAGGCTTAATCCATTTTTGTTAACGGCATCCATCCTAAACTGCCACGGCGGTTTATTCTCGAAATGGCTACCGCCCTCTCCGCTCGATTATGATAAAATGATGGAACGCAGGGTTGCCTCCACAAAAGCGGCCCGCGATTAAAGCCGGAATCGGCGAAAGGGGAATAAGGATGGGAAAGGCCGATGCAGTATACAAAGAACTGGTTACCGACGTTTTGGATAACGGGGTATGGGATACGGATCACCAAGTGAGAACGGTGTGGGCCGACGGAACTCCCGCTCATACGATCAGCACGATTTGCCGGCAGCTGCGGTTCGACAACTCCGAGGTCCCGATCTTGACGACCAAGCGGGTTGCCTGGAAATCGGCGATTCACGAATTGCTGTGGTTTTACGTCAAGCGGACTAGCGACTGCGCTTATTTGGACGAGCATGGCGTTAAGCTGTGGAAGGAATGGACGAACGAAAACAACAATATCGGCAAAGCGTACGGCTACCAGCTGGGCAAGCCGATTTATATACAAGGGAAAATTACAAACCAGGTCGAGCGGCTGCTTTCGGAGCTGAAAACGAACCCGGCTTCGAGAAGGCACGTCATTTCGCTATGGAATATCGACGATTTGGACCAGATGGAGCTGTATCCGTGCGTTTGGAATAACCAATGGCTCGTCAAGCAAGATCAGCTCCACCTCGTCGTGAACGCCCGCTCGAACGACATCGGCCTGGGGCATCCGCTGAATGTGTTTCAATATTACGTGCTGCAGCGGATGATCGCCCAGGTGACCGGTTATCAGCTAGGCACGCTTACGTTTAACCTGAACGACGCCCATATCTACGAGCGTCACGCCCAGCCGCTCCGGGAGCAGATCAGCCGCGAGCCGTTCCCGGCCCCCGAGCTGTGGATCAACCCGGACGTACGCCGGTTCGACGATTTTACGATCGACGACTTCAAGCTGATCGGTTACAAGTACCATCCGACCATTCCGCTTGATATCGCCATTTAAAACGGTGCGTGCAGTCTACTTAGCCCGCTTCGGGCGCTCGCCAGGCCTGGTCGGGTAATATTCAATCCGGTTGCGGCCCGCACCCTTGGCCCGGTAAAGCGCTTCGTCGGCCAGCCGGAACAGTTGCTCGGCATCGTCCGCATCTTCCGGGTAAGCGGCTATCCCGATGGATAGCGTTACCGGCCGCCCTGCCGGGCTGTCCGTAGCTTCCATGTAGGCGCGGATCGTCTCGGCGTAGACGAGCGCCTGCTCGGGAGCCGTATCCGGCATCAGCACGACGAATTCCTCGCCTCCGAACCGGCAGCACATATGCCGTTCTTCGGTCAGTGACCGGACGGCCCGCGCCAGAAACTTCAGCACTTCGTCCCCGGTATCGTGGCCGAACGTATCGTTGATCCGCTTGAAATGATCCAAATCGATCAGCAGCAGGCTAAACGGCACACGGCCGCCGATCCAGGTTCGCGTATAAAGCTCGAGTACCCGACGGTTGTACAAGCCGGTCAACGGGTCCGTATTCGCTTCGTGGGACAAGCTGTCGAATTCGCTCCCGAACTGCCGTACCGCTATCGTCAGCGCCCTGTGCAACTGATTCGCCTCGAAGTTCCAGTCATGAATCCGCGGAACCGGCTCGATCGCTCCCGCCTGATAAGACAGTCTCGCCGCATAACGGGCCAGCTTGACTAGCGGGTCCGCCACTTTGCCGATGATAAGACTAATCGCGAAAATAAACACGGCCATAATCGGAAGCGTATAAAGCGGAATAAGCAGAACCAGTTTTTTCGTGTCCCGGTTCACGCTCTCCGCCGGCGTTTGCGCCACGACGCCCCAGCCGGTTTCCTTGAGCGCCGTATAGCTGGCCAGCATTTCGATTCCCCACGAATTGGTAAGCCGCATCTTCCCGGAATGTCCGCTCAACAGTTCGCTCACGGCCGGATTCTCCTTGACGTTTTCCCCATTGCGCGAAGAATCCGGATGGTACAGCAAATTGCCGGATGAGCTGACGACGTACATATAGGAACCGTTTTCATCGTTCGGCGACGTCGACAGCAACTTGCTCAGCAAGTTTTCCTCCTGCAGCCAGATCGAGCCGCCGATAAACCCGCGGTACACGCCCTTCTCATCGACGAGCGGATGGCTGACCACGACAACCAGCCGGTTTAGCGTGCTGACGTACGGCTCGGATATAAAGGGCCTTTTCTCCCGGAGGGCCTGGACCGTGCCTTCGCTCGTGATGACTTGCCCCTTCAAAGTCGCGTTTGCCGGCGAAGACTCCAGCAATCTCCCCTTCTCGTCGACCAGAACGACGGAATTGAACTCGGGATGATTCAGCCGGAACAGCTCCAGCTGTTCGGCTAACGGGATTTGATTGCGATTGCGAACGAAATAATCGCCGGTGGCGGCCAAACTTTTTTTCATGCTGGCGAACAAGCCGTCCACCGACTCGGCGATTTTATCGGAATTGATCTGATTCATCTCCAGCGTCAAGCGGGTGAGCGCTTCCTTCTCGGTCCGATAGGCGATATACGTGCTGGCACCGAGTGTCGCCCAGATCGAGAAGACGACCAAAGCGACGACCAGAAGACGCAGTCGCAATCCTTGTCTTCGCTTCATAGACTCACCTTTCCTTACAGCATTTTCCTTGTACAGTTTCGACACAATTCGACTTTTTCCTGCTCGATCAAGGCAGCATTTTTTAGTTATTTTTTGAAGGATGGCCTGGCGCAACTTAGGAGCATTTTGTGAAACCAGCGCTTTGGCGTGGGCGACGGTTAGGTTCTCGGCTGACAAAAAAACCGCCTGATCCCCAACAGGGATTCAAAGGCGGTTGCATCATACGTATTGTCTTCCGGAACGGATTTTGCAACGGGGTGAACGTGTCTCCGTACAAGCAGACTTAGCAGCACAATCGTTACATTCAGTACACAAGCTCCCGAAAATTTCGAATCCGGTGAAACGTGATCAGATTGCCGTCATGCGAGCTGGCCGCTCGTTCGTCCCCGGATCGGCTCAAGATGACCAGATCGTCGCCGGATATCGCCATGCTGGCATAGTGGCGCGCCTGTTTGCCAGAGTCGGTTTTGGCGACCAGCCCGGCAAAGCACCAATCCACGCAGTTGCGCGAGAAATGAAGCTGGAGCCGATGCCGCTCGTTATTCGGATTGCTTCCGCGATCGGGCGGAAGTCTGTCCGGATGCGTCATGCTGTCCGTCGCCTGCGAGCTCAGCAGCCAGTACAGCCCGGTAACGGCATCGTGCAGGATGTAAAATTTCATCTGTCCGCCGGGACAAGGAACGAAGAGCATCGTTTTCCCCGAAGGCACCGTTTCCAGCATCGTGCGGATCGTTCCGTCCTCTTGCTCCACCGCTTTGGCGATGGCCGCATACCCCGTGCCGCCCGTATTCGCCCTCATCCACAAATGGAACGTCCGGCCCGACGGATCATAGAAAAAGTGGCGATCGTCCGTAAACTGCACCACGTTCGTCTCCAGCCAGCCCCGCGGATACATCCCCTTCTGTCCGGGCGGAACGTCCGCAGCGCCCCGTGGGTTCTTCTCGTGGAAAAAAGGAACGCCGAACAAGTCGTTTTCCTTACCGGCCAATGCTTCGGACATTGTCAGCTCGGAGGCGAACGTCCAAGCATCCCGCTTCGTCAGATCGGAACGGACATCCCCCCGCATCAGAACAGGCGCCATCAAATGAGTGCGAAGCTCTTTAACCCCGGGCAGCGTAATGCGCTCCATAACGAGGTAAACGTTTCCTTTTGCATCAATAACGTTGCAGGCCGACTGATGCCATACTTGACCTTCGGTCAAAAAGCACGGCTCCCCCCACGTCTCGCCCCCGTCGCCGGAACGCATAATAACCAGATCGTTGCAGTGCCCGATCACGTAGACAGTATCTCCGGCTACAAAAGGCCTTGCGTGCATAAACGGGAAATCCGCGCGATGGTCCCATGTCCGGCCGTCGTCATCCGACGTGTATACTTGCCCGAACCAAAGCTTGCCCCATTCGATCGTCCGCTTCGGTCCCGGAACCGCTCCGATTCCCGGACCGCTCAAGTCGAGCGTCGCCAGCAAACGGCCGCCCGGCAGTACCGCGATCCCCGGGCTGTACGCATAAACGCTGCCGGGATCCGGAGATTCATAGACGATCGAATATTCAGGCGCCAGTTCTTGGATACGATGTACAGGCTGCATCTGCTCTCCCCCTTCCCGATTCGGGTTGAGTTTGTTAAAGTTGAAGCGGCCGTTCCCCGAAATCGGTGAACCGGCCGAATCTAAACTTCCATTCCAGACCGTGATAGTGCCTAATAAAGCGATATGACGGAAACGAAACGAGCTTCGCGTCCGCCGTTTGCAGCCTCGGATGCAGATGCAGCAAGCTGGAGCACACGGTACACCTCTGTAAAGTGAAACTAACTAACGCCCGTCCCCCCGCTGTGTCCCCACTTCCGAATTAATCCGTACAGCCCAGTTAGCTATGGTGAGCCGAATGCTGCTACCAGCCGCCTTCTCCTGCCACTTTCCCGATTCACAGTTACTCGTAAGCTCAATGAACCACAGTGAGTTAGTTGAATGCCGACGCTTCCAACCGCCTCTTCCCCGGCTGCTTCCTCGATCAACAGCTCAAACTGATCGTTAAGAGTCTTTAGTACCCCTTAAACTCGCCGAAAATCCACTTTTGTCCAAAATAGCGGATGAAAGCAGAGACTGTCGATTCATTGTGTAGAAGTGTTAGCAGGCCGTTCCAAGTGAAAAGTTACCTTCTTCTGCTCAGACAGGTTGTCCGGAATCCCTTGATTGAATAAGGATTGTAAGGTAGGGCATTCCAGACAAAACTCGCCAGAAGGTAATCTTTTCCCTTTCCACTTGGTTGTCCACAATGAATCGACAGCCTCGAAATAAGCTCTTATAATCGCCGGGAGAAACGTGTGAGGTCCATCCGAGAAATGTCCCAAATAAGAGGTGCAAGAAGCTGCTATTGAGCTAGATGATCCTTCTCCGCCGCGAACGGCACCCCGACTCCGGCCGGGGTCCCATCCGCAGACGCGGTGCGCGGTGCATTGCACGCAGCACGAGGGTCGCCGTGCAATGTACGCAATGCGACGCACGCACCGCGCTGCCGCCTGACGGCGGCCCATCGCAAACACGCTCGCAACCGCAGCGCCGCGCCGCGCTCGCCGCTAAGCGTCCGCAGCGCCGCCCGCCGCTCGCTCCTTCAGCTTGCGCAAGCTGCGCATAACGCCGCTCGCCCCGCGGCCGAAGTAATCGTGCAGCGCGACATACTCGCGGTACAGCTCTTCATAGAGCCGAACGTTCCGCTCGATCGGCTCGTACGTCTTTTTCACCGGCGGGGCCATAACGGCCGCCGCTTCGGCGATCGAATCGTATCCGCCGCCCGCCGCCGTGGCGGCTACTGCGCCCATCATCGCCGAGCCGAGCGCGGTCGCCTGCTCGGCCGCCGGAATATGGACCTTCTTGCCGGTAACGTCGGCGTAAATCTGCATCAGCAGCGGATTGCGCTGCGGAATCCCGCCGTTCGCCGCGATCGCGTCGACCCGGATGCCGCTCTCTTCGAAGGCATCAACGATCCGTCTCGTCCCGAAGGCGGCCGCTTCGAGCAAAGCGCGGTACACCTCTTCCGGCTTCGTATGCAGCGTATAACCAACGATCAGGCCGCTCAAGCTCTCGCTCGCGAGGACGGAACGGTTGCCGTTCCACCAGTCCAAAGCCAGCAAGCCGCTTTCTCCTGGAGCGAGCCGGGCTGCTCCGCGTCCCAGCCATTCGAATACGGATATGCCCTCCTGATCCGCTTCATCCCGGACGTAAGCGGGCACCGCATGTTCGACGAACCAGGCGAACAGATCGCCTACCGCCGGCTGGCCCGCTTCGTACCCGTAATAGCCGGGGATAATCCCGTCCTCGACGATGCCGCGTATTCCTTCGACCGGCTGTTCCGTATCGGCAATAATCATATGGCACAGCGACGTGCCCATCGCCAGCACCATCGTGCCCGGAGCGACGATACCCGCCCCCGGAACGGCAGCATGAGCATCGATGATCGCAGCCGCTACCGGAATGCCGGGCTTCAGGCCAATCAGACGGGCCATCTCTCCGGTCAGCTCGCCCGACTTCGTGCCGGAAGCGACGACCTCTCCCCGCAGCTTCGTCTCCGCAAGCGTCTCCAGCCGCGGATCGGCCGCCTTCAGGAAATCGCGGCTCGGATATCCTTCCGCCTTATGCCAATTGCCTTTGTAGCCCGCAGCGCAGCTGCTGCGTCTCAGCGTCCCCGTCATCTGCGCGACGACCCAGTCGGCCGCCTCGACGAACCGGTCGGCCGCCTCGTAGACGTCCGGGTCTTCACGCAGCGTCTGGCTAATCTTCGGCAGCATCCACTCCGAGGACAGGCTGCCGCCGTACCGGCTCAGAAACGATTCGCCGCGGCTGACCGCGATCTCGTTCAGCCGGTCGGCGTCCTCCTGGGCGGCATGATGCTTCCACAATTTCACCCATGCGTTCGGACGGTCTCTCCATTCGTCCTTGAAGCACAAAGGAACATCAAATGCGTCGACCGGCAGCATCGTACACGCGGTAAAATCGATGCCGATGCCGATCACGTCCTCCGCAGACGCCCCGGACATCCTCAGCGCCTCCGGAACGGACCGGCGCAGCACTTCGATGTAGTCGTCCGGGTGCTGAAGCGCCCAGTTCGTTCCCAGCTTCGTCCCGCCGCCCGGAAGCGTGTCGTCCATCACCCCGTGCGGATAAGCCGTAACGTGCGAGCCCAGCACACGGCCGTCCCGCACATCGACGATCAATACCCGGCCGGATTCCGTCCCGTAGTCGATCCCGATCGCTAAATTTCCTCTCATGTTCCCCATCTATCCTTTCCGGTCATTTATACAGCGGCCCGAAGGCGGCGCAGGCGCGGTAATCGGCGCTCTCCGGATCGGCGGTTCCGAACGCATTCCAGGCGGACGGACGGAATACGCGGTCTGCCGGTACGTTATGCATGCTTACCGGAATCCGCAGCATGGATGCGAGCGTAATCAGATCGCCGCCCACATGCCCGAAGCTGACCGCGCAATGATTCGATCCCCAGTTGTTCATAACCGAATACACGTCGCGGAACGCGCCGCTGCCGGTCAGATTCGGCACAAACCATGTAGTCGGCCAAGTCTGATCCGTCCGGCGGTCCAAAATGTCGTGCACGTCGTCAGGCAGCTCGACCGTGTACCCTTCCGCGATCTGCAGCACCGGACCGACGCCCGCAACCAGATTGACGCGAGCCATCGTCACCGGCATTCCTCCGCGGGTCGTAAAGTCGGTCGAGAACCCACCTCCGCGGAAAAAGTCGATCGCCGGACGCCACTGAGTCGCATCCAGACACGCATTCGCCTCTTCCTCCGAAATTTCCCAGAACGGCTTCACCGCCGGCTTGCCGTAGCTGCCGGTCTGCGCGCCGGTCCAGTCGAGTGCCGCCGGTCCCGAGTTGATCAAGTGGATGACGCCGTTCTCCGCGCGTCCCTCCAGCTTTTTGCCGGTAACGCGCTCCACCGCCTCCGGACTCCAATACGTGCGAACGTCCGCAAACAGCTGAGCGGCATTCGTCAGCAGATGTCCGAACAGCATCGTCACCGCGTTCAGCGTATCGTTCTCGGTCGAGACGATATACGGCTCGCGGATGCCGTTCCAGTCGAACGACGTCGTCAGCATCGCCTCCATAAAGTCGCCGGTCGGGAAATGATCCGTCCACGCCCGCTGACCCTGGAAGCCCGCCGCGATCGCGTTCCGGCCGTGCGCCTCTTCGCCGTATCCCATCTCCTTCAGCTTCGGGTTGCCGATCATCAGGTCGCGTCCGATCAGCGCCATTTTGACAATCGTCTCCCAATCGCCGTCTTTCTGCTCCCGGGTCCGTTTCAAGTGCGAAGGATTAACGTCCTCGCCTTCTTTGCAATTCTCTTTCACCCAGGCAAGCGCTTTCTCGAACTCATCATGATCGTAAATGCCGCGCTCGATGCGGCGCACAAATTCCGTCATATCGACGTATTCGTTGCGCATGCCGAGATACTTTCCGAAAAACGACTCGTCCGCGATACAACTGGCGATCCCCATCGACACGTTGCCCATCGACAAATACGATTTCCCGCGCATCACCGCTACCGCAAGCGCCGACTTAGCGAACTGGAGCAGCTTGCTCTGGACGTCCTCCGGAATCGCAGCATCCCCCATATCCTGCACGTCCTTGCCATAGATGGCGAAGGCCGGCAGCCCTTTCTGGTTATGGGCCGACATCGCAGCCGCCAAATAAACGGCACCCGGACGCTCCGTTCCGTTGAAGCCCCAGATGGCCTTCGGCACGGAAGGATCGGTATCGATCGTCTCCGTCGGGTAACACCAGGACGGGGTAACGGATATGGACACGCCTACACCTTCGCGGGCGAACTTTTCCGCCGCCTGCGCCGCTTCGGCCACGCCTCCGATCGTCGTATCGGCGATCACGCATTCCACCGGCTGTCCGTTCGTATACGTCAGGTTGTCCGTCAGCAGCTTGGCGACCGAACGCGCCATATCCATCGTTACATTCTCCAGCGATTCGCGGATTCCTCCCAGCCGGCCGTCAACGACCGGGCGTATGCCGATTTTCGGCAAGCTTCCTTTGTAGCGGTTAATCGGTTGTCCGTTCATAGGTAGATTCCTCCTTTTTGTGGAGTTATCGATAACTCCAATCCGTCTGATCCATTTTCCTTACCTGTAAAGCGATATCGGCAAGAAAAGAGTTATCGGTAACACAATCCACTTAATCCAAGTGTATTCGGAATTTGAAAAACGCGCAACAGCATTTTTACAAACCATTCCCCGACTCCCTCCCCTTATTTATCGTTCGTTATAACGAACTCTATGATGGGCTTGAACTAACGGGCCTAATACACATACGAGGAGAGAATCGGTGAAACCAATGATGGCAAGCAAGTTATCGAAGCTGCCGCTCGGGATGAAAGCGGCTCTGCTGGGGATCGTCCTGATGCTCGCGATCGCTCCTTCCCAACCGGTGCCGGTGCATGCGCAGCAGCAGCCCGTCGTCGCCACGTGGATGTGGAATACGTTCTCCATCTGGACCGACAGGGCGAATACGCTGGACGCTCTGCAGCGCAATGGCATCACTCTTTTGTTTTTGCAGATCGACACGGACATCCCGGCGGACATTTACCGGAGCTTTCTGGCCGAAGCCTCGCAGCGGGGCATCGAAGTCCACGCCCTGGACGGCGCTCCGGATTGGGTGCTGCCGCGAAGCTCGGCGAAGCTGTACCAGTTTATCGATTGGGTAAAAACGTTCAACGCCCGCGCCCTGCCGGCTGAACAGTTTCGCGGTATCCACCTCGATGTCGAGCCCCACGTCCTGCCGGAATGGTATGCCGACCAGGATGCCGTAATCGGGCTGCTTATGGATACGATCAGCGGCTTCGTCGAGGAAGTGAAGTCGGACAGCGCCTTAATTACGGGCGCCAGCCTGCCCGTCTGGCTCGACGCCTTCAACGTCCGCGACGGGTACGGAGGGAGGACGACACTCTCGGACCGGCTCATCCGCCAGCTCGATCAGACGACGCTGATGGCGTACCGCAACAGCACCGAGAACATCCTGACCTCGGTCAGCAAAGAGCTGGACGAA
This sequence comes from Paenibacillus sp. MAH-35, assembly GCF_058135425.1. Lineage (NCBI taxonomy): Bacteria > Bacillati > Bacillota > Bacilli > Caryophanales > Paenibacillaceae > Paenibacillus > Paenibacillus sp. MAH-35. The sequence continues at coordinate 83,556 of NZ_JBYUPU010000001.1, read as the reverse complement.
GCCGAGAAAGCCGGCAAGCCGGTCATCGTCGGCGTGGAAACGCTGAACAACTATGAGCCGGATACGAGCTTCTACGACAAAGGAAGAGCAGAGTTAAACGCAGCGCTGAGCACCGTCGTAGCAGCCTCCGCAGGCAAAGCTTCGTTCGCGGGTTATGCCGTGCACGAATTTTCCAGCTGGCTGACGCTTCGCGATTGAACCGTCGCTCCGCAGGGGCTGTTTTAGAAGCAAAACTCATGCCTGAACACCCGCTCTGACAAAAGTAACTCATGCCCGCAGACGCTTTCGGTACCACGTTCCCCGTGGTTTCGAAGGCGTCTTTCAGCTTCCTGTGTGAACAACCCGGTCCGCCGCCGCGCTCTCCGAAACAACTCGGTATCGATTGCCGGTTCCCTTGATTCTGTCAAGCTAGCCCCAAGTCCGTTCTCGCCGCTTCCGGCCGTGTGATATGATGAGAAGGGCCCAAACGGTCAAATCGATTTTTCTACAAAAGCAGGTGCCAATATGAAACAAATTCGGGTGCTCATCGCTGACGATGACCGGGAAATTCGCGAGTTAATCAAAACCTATATGGAGCGCGAGCTGTACGAGACCGATACCGCGGCAGACGGCGAGGAAGCGATCCGGCTGTTCGACCCGGACCGGCATTCGCTCGTTATGCTCGATCTGATGATGCCGAAGGTGGACGGGATCGAGGTATGCCGGCAAATCCGCAGCAAATCGAACGTACCGATCGTGATGCTGACGGCCAAAGATTTGGAGACCGATAAAATTGTAGGTCTCGGCATAGGCGCGGACGACTATATTACCAAACCGTTCAGCATCGCCGAAGTTATCGCGCGGGTCAAAGCGCTCATGAGGCGGTATCTCATCCTGGGAAGCGAGCTGTCGCCGCCGGAGCAGGAGACCATGAAGTTTAAAGGCCTCACGATGGAGCTGAAAACCTACACCGTTCAAGTCGCCGGCGAACCGGTTCAACTGACCGCGAAAGAATTCGAGCTGCTGAAATTTCTCGCTTCCCGCCCGGGCCAAGTGTTTACGAAAACCCAGCTTTTTCGCAATGTGTGGGACAGCCAGTACTTGGAGGACGACAATACGGTGATGGTGCATATCCGCAAGCTGCGTCTCAAAATCGAGCCGGACCCTTCCAATCCGCAATATATTCAGACGGTCTGGGGCATCGGCTACAAATTCGCGGGGGAGCGGGAATGAATCCGAACCGGCAAATCGCCGTTCTGCTCGCTCAGGCGGCCATCCTCGCCGCGTTTGCAGCCGCGGAATCATTCAGCGAGCCCTCCGGGACGCTGAGATTGGGCTTGTTGGCCCTTCTGGCGCTGACGACGGGACTTCTGATCAGCTACGGTCTGAGGACCCGTACGTCGCTGAGGCAGTTGACCGGGGAATTAAGACGCGCCCTGGACGGAAACCGGAAGACACGCCTGCTTGCCAAGCGCGACCGTGACTGGAGCGAGGCGATTTTCGCAATCAATGAGCTGCTGGAGGAGCTGGAGCGCATACAGATCGATGCGGTACGGTCGCAAACGGCGCGGAAACGGCTGCTGTCTGGCATCTCGCACGATATCCGGACCCCGCTCACCTCGATCATCGGTTATGTCGACGCCTTGATGGACGGCGCCTTCCCATCCGAGCAGGAGAAGCGGGATTGCCTCGCCATCGTATCCCGAAAGTCGAACGACCTGAAAGCGCTGATCGATGAAATCTTTACGATGGCGAAGCTGGATGCGGACGAGCTGCCCCATAAGCCGGAAATATTGGATATGGCCGAACTGGCGAGAGAGTCGCTGATCGCCTTCCTGCCCGAGCTGAACGGCGCCGGGATGGAGCTTGAAATCCGCATACCGGACGAACGGCTTCCCGTCGTCGCAGACCGTCTGAGCTTATCGCGAATTATCGGCAACATTTTGAAAAACGCCTGCACCTACGGTCATGCCGGCAAAATGCTCGGGATCGGGCTGGAGCAGGACGAAGCCGCCCGGACGTACAAGCTGCTCATATGGGACCGCGGGCCGGGTATTCCGAAGGAGGAACTGGCGTATATATTCGAGCGGACGTACCGGGGCGATCCGTCGAGAAATCCGGGCAGCGGCGGCAGCGGGCTCGGGCTCGCGATCGCACTGGCTTTGGCCGTCAAAAACGGCGGACAACTGCAGGCGGAAAGCGAGCCGTGGGTCAAAACGACGTTTAGCTTGACGATTCCCATGTATGACATGGAGTTACAAGAAAAAACGTTAGACTTAAGAAACAGTTAAGAAACAGATAAGCCGTATTTAAAATCGCCTTCTTACAATGAGATCATTCGTTTCGATAAGGAGGTGCGCCGGCATGAGCGCGGTCATTCAAACGACCGATCTGACGAAGCGGTACGGCAGCCAGACGTCCGTCGACCGCTTAACGATGACGGTGAGACAAGGTGAAATATACGGTTTTCTCGGCCGCAACGGTGCGGGCAAAACAACTACGATCCGGATGCTGGTCGGACTGATCCAGCCGACCGGCGGGAGAATCGAGTTGTTCGGGGAGAGCCTGCACGCCAACCCGAAAAGCTTGCTGCGCCGGATCGGAGCGATCGTCGAGACACCCGGTTTCTACGAAAACTTGACGGCCAGAGAAAATCTGCAGATCAATGCGCGAATTATGGGAATCCATAAAAGACAGGCGATTGAAGAGTCGCTGGAAATCGTAGGCCTGGCGGGGGAAACGAAAAAGCTTATCGGCACGTATTCGCTCGGCATGAAACAGCGGCTCGGCATCGCCAGAGCGCTGCTCCATTATCCCGAACTGCTCATTCTCGACGAACCCACGAACGGTCTCGATCCGATCGGCATTAAGGAAATGCGCAAGCTCATTCAGTCGCTGGCTGTGGAGCGCAACATTACGATTTTGATCTCCAGCCATATTTTATCGGAGATCGAGCAGATTGCCGACCGGATGGGCATTATTCACGAAGGCAGGCTTCTGGAGGAGCTAACGATCCACCAGCTCCGGAAACGAAACCGCCACTATTTGGAGTTTCAAGTATCCGACGACAACAAAGCGGCGATGGTGCTGGAGAATCATATGCACATCCGCGATTACGAGGTACACGACGGCGGCCATATCCGCATCTACTCCCACCTCGACCGGCAAGGAGCTATTAACAAAGCGTTCGTGCAGCACGACATTGAAGTCACGAAAATCGGGATGAACGAGGACAAGCTGGAAGATTATTTTACGAAATTGGTGGGAGGCGGCTCCATTGGCTGATTTGTTGTATACCGAGCTGCTGAAGCTGAAGCGCTCCAAAATGTTTCTGCTAAGCTTTATTGGGGCTGCCATAGCGCCATTTATGGTCGTGATCGCCACGTTCGTCCATATCAAGACGAAAGACCCGACGCAGGTCGTGTTGTTTGAGGAGCTTTTTTACGATGCGAACCTGTATACGACGCTTTTAATCGGGGTGCCGCTCTACGGCGTAGTGACGGCGTACTTGTTCAACCGCGAATACGCGGAGGACACGCTCAAAAATCTGCTTACAATTCCGGTGTCCCGGTCTGCGATCATCCTGAGCAAAATGCTGCTCCTGTCGATCTGGATTATGCTGCTCACCTTGCAAGCATGGGGGCTGACGCTGCTGCTCGGCGTCCTTTGCGGATTCGACGGCTTGTCGGCCGGGTTAATCGCAGCATCTTTTCGCGAGTTTCTGGTCTGCGGCGCCTTTCTGATCGTGCTGTCGACCCCCGTCGTGCTTACCGCCATCGTGCTGAAAAATTACGTGCCTACGATCGTGTTAACGATCCTGATCACTCTGATCAACGTGATGGGCTCCACTTCCGAGTACAAAGGACTCATTCCTTGGACGGCCGCCTTTGATATCGCGAACGGCACGCTGCTGCCGGAATACCCGGCGTATTATTCTTATACGATAATTGCGGCTACCTCGCTGATCGGCTTCATTGCCGCTTTAGTTTATTTCAGAAGGGCGGACATCCAATAATGTACGATATTTTTTGCGCCATCATCCTGGGGATCGTCGAAGGTTTAACGGAGTTTCTCCCGGTCTCGTCCACCGGCCATCTGATCTTGGTCGGCGATCTGCTCGGATTCGAAGGGGACGCGGCGACTACGTTCAAAATCGTCATTCAGCTCGGAGCCGTCATGGCCGTGCTTATCCTGTACTGGAAACGGTATATGAGCATGTTGAAAGATTTGCTGGCCTTTAACTTCTCGGCCAAAAACAAATTAAACGCGATCCATATGATCGTCGCGATGATTCCGGCGCTGATCGTGTATCTGCTGTTCAAAGACTTTATAAAGATGTACTTGTTCGGCCCCGCTCCGGTTCTGATCGGGTTAATCATCGGCGGCGTGCTGATGATCGTAGCCGCAAGAGTCAAACGGCGGGTAACCGCCGAGAATACCGACAATATCTCGTACAAGCAGGCGTTCGGCATCGGATTGTTCCAATGCCTCGCCTTGTGGCCCGGATTTTCGCGATCGGGCTCGACGATTTCCGGAGGGCTGCTGCTCGGTACGAGCCAGAAGGCGGCTGCGGACTTTACGTTTATGATCTCCGTCCCCGTCATGCTCGGCGCCACGGTGCTGGATATGTACGACAGCCGCGAATTTCTGACTTCGGACGATCTGGTGCTGTTCCTGATCGGGTTCATCTCCGCCTTCGTCGTTGCGATGCTTGCGGTCGTGACGTTCTTGAACCTGATCAAGCGGCTGAAGCTGGAATGGTTTGCCTTGTATCGTTTCGTGATTGCGGCGCTGTTTTTCTTGCTGGTGATGTAAAGCGCGGAAATAGCCATATCGGGATCGGGATGCCACAAAAGCCGCCGGGCAACCGGCGGCTTTCGAATGCCTGCAATGTTCCTCCAGGGTCGCGGCCAGAGGCGGGACGGTCCATTTCCGTGCAACCTATACGCGGGTGCCTCCCTCCCCCTTAGTACGGGTTATACTAGGATACCGTGCCCGCGGCATCGACCCAAGCGGTGCCGTTCCACCAGATCGGTTTGCCGAGCGTACTGTCAAACCACGACATATGAATGTACCTGCCTGTTACGGGTCTTTCCGACGAAGGACCATACAGGGATGCCTCAGAATAATAGGGAATAAACTCGCCCTCCGCCGCACTGTAGTGGGACTGAATTCCGTTCAGCACCTGTTTTCCGATAACACTCGATATGGCCGGGAGCGAACAATTCGTGCATTTGACAGGAAGATGTACGTAACCCGACAGGACATTGCGATCAAGCACGATGCCGGAGAAAACGGACCACCCTATGTTATTGCTGGTCATCCCGATCGCCGCGTTCATATTGTTAGTCGAATCGCCAATGATATTGCCTGTCACGATCAGGTTGCGGGACACTTGTTGTAAAGTTAACGCAGTGATCGAAATCCCTCTTGAAAAATTACTTAGTGCCGTAGGAGAATGGATTCGATTGTCCAGAAGATAACACCACTGGCTTGCGTACATCGTAATACCGCTTCCGCCTTGAGCGTTTCCAAACCGGTAAATATGGTTGTTTTGGACAGTTGCATAAGAGGCGGTGTGGAGCTGGATTCCCATCCCCGATCCGCTAATTCGATTTTCCCGGACAAAAAGGGGCACATTGCATTTATCGAGATGAATGCCGATCGTATTGGATACGGGAATGCCCTCGACAAACCCGTTCTCGTATACGTCATTATCCGCAATTACAATATCGGAGTACTTGCCGCCAGCGGAATTATTCATCTCCTTGACCAGCAGTCCTTTGGAAGAGGCCGGTGCCGTCCGGTGATTATTCCGGTAAATGCTGTTGCTCCGGAACGTTATGTGCTCCACGATCGTAGTGGCGGAATTGGCCCAACCGATGATCTGTCCTCCTACATTGTTATCACGAAGAATGTTATTTTCCACTGTAACGTTTCTCACGATCCATTGCTCGCCCGGATTGATGCCGCGATTCGGCTCAATATCGATCCCGGCCCCTAATGTCGAAACCCAGGCATGATGGCCGTGAATTTCATTATTTTTGATCCACACGCCGTCGGCATGAATAATCGAAACCCCGTTACGTCCGTTATTTTGAATTTCATTGTCGATAATCGTAATGTGCCGGTTTACATTTCCCTCTCCCACCACGAAAAACTGCCCGGCTACCGCAGCTCCATCCCCGCTTGCGTTTGTTAGCTTGCACCCTCGAATCATCACGTTTCGGGAGTTGATTAATTTAAGGGCATGATGGCTTTCCGCCATATCGAAAGGATTGCTGTTGTCGCTCGATTGATTGGCCCGATTCCCGTCAAAAGTCAAACCTGTAAGGGTCACATTTTGCTTGCCGTCGAGTTGAATCATCGTGCAATTCGAGTTCGCTTTCAAGCTGATGGTCGCATAGCCGATCCCGATCACCGTAATATTGGATGGCAGTTCGATCGTACTTGAAATCAAGTAGCTCGCTGCCGGTTTTGGTAGGATAAGTATCCCGTTCTCAGCGGCAACGGCGGCGGCTTGAATCGCCGAGGTGTCGTCAGTAGCGCCATCGCCGCTAGCATGGTAAGGAGCGGCTGTCACATCGACAATGAAGCTGCCGGTGCACGCTAGGGGTCCATACACGCTATCGGTGACCGTCCCCCTCCATTCAGCCGATCCCACACTGTGATTCAGCAAAGTTGTTCCCGCAATGGTCGCGACTCCCCCGGCAGCCAAGTAAGACAGCAGTTTCCTTCTGGTCAACGAGCTATCTCTGGTTACACGAATCTGTTCATCCCGAATCGTGTCAAGCGGCTCTTTCTCCACAACCTTCAACTCCCTGTCATTTGTATGATTCAGGTATAAATGCAAAGTCGTATCGTCCCGATTTCAAACCGATCTCCACCTTGTTGCCATTCCATTCGCAGGCCGTTACTCCGTCAATTTCACCATATAGCTTTCCCCCCATCCAGATCGCTTCGCCCGATTCTTCAATTCGCGAAGCCAGGGCACCGAAGCCCGGTTCGATGGTAAGCCTGCCGGCCATGCCAATCGGAATCGAAACATGGACACGCAACTGCACCTTATCCTCGCACTGGCGCTCCCAGCGAAGAAACAGCTCCCCGTATACGGTTGTGACGGTTGCCTCCGCGAAGGTGAGATCATCCGGCATGTAAGGCCGCAGTTCCACGTCGCGAAAACCTGGCGAACGCTGCCGGATTCCGGCCACATATTCCTGCAGCAGCCGCAGCGGATAGCTGTTCCAGGCATGACAATGGGAGTTGATGTCGTCCCAGCCTTCCCACATCGTTTTTGCGCCGCTGCGGATCATATATCCCCAGCCGGGATAGTCCGGACTGGCGATCATACGGTAAGCCTTCTCCTGTTTCCCTCCTTCGAACAATGCTCGTAGAAGCGGCAGTGACAAAACGGTCCGGCTCTCCCATTTCATCTTGGCGATCGTCTCCAGCGCCTTGCTCACCGCCTCCTCCGGAACGAGCCCTGCATATACGGCTAAACCGTTTACCCCTTGATGATAGTTCGGAGATTGGAATCCGTCGCGGAACAAACCGATCTCCCGGTCGAATAAAGCATCCACTATGGAACCGCGCAGCTTTCCGGCCATCCGCTCGAAGGACTGCGCTTCTGTCGGCTTATCCAGCACAGCGGCCATGTCCGCCATTGCCTCTATCGCTTGAACGAGTTTGATATTCTGAACGGTTAGAAACGGCGATTTCTGCTGGACGGTTGAATACGGCCAGTCGCTGATATGCCACGGGCGATCGGCGGGAACAAGTCCCGTTTTCTCATCCAATCGAGCCCAATAATGATGGACCATCCGTTTGGCGGTCTCAAAACAAGCGGTAATAATTCGCTTATCCCCATAGGTATAGTATGTTTTCCACAATAGCGTACAATAGTGCAAATCCCATTCTGGAATTTGCTTGTGGAAGGCAGGGTTGTCAAAGTTGGTCGGATACACGTACGGAAACGACCCATCCTCTAATTGGCCGTCCGCAAAATCAATAAGCGTCTTGGTCAAAATAGGCCGTGCATCAAAGTTGTACAAAAGCGTCTCCGCCTGCAGGTCGACGTCCGCTAAATACTGTGCCTGCTCCCGATGGGGGCAATCGGTCGCCTGACCTAGCGTATTGTTCTTTAGCGTTTGGGTACACGCCTCTGCCATCCCGTTCAGCAGCTCGTTAGAGCAGCGGAACGATCCACGCCCGGCCATCGCCGTATGCGCAGATGCGATCCACAGATCCTTGCCTGGAACAAGGCGGTCCGTATGATGCGTCACCTCCACATAACGAAATGCTTTGTAAGATAAATCCGGCTGCCATACTTGAGCCCCTTCTCCTCCAACGGTGTAGCGGTCGTAATAGTAGTCGGACTTCTCGTTGCAAACGTTATGCTTAACAAAGCCTTGCTCGTCCAACTGTTCGGCGTACCGAAGCTGCACGGTCGCACCGGCTGTTCCTGCAAGACGTAATCGCGGCCAACCGGAAACGATTTTGCCGGCATCGAACACTTGGCGAACCGTTCGGTTCTCCGAGTCCGGTTTCTGCACTTCACTGGACACCGTTTCACAGTACAGTTCGGAGGGTACGATCAGTTCCTCGATTTCCCCTTCCGGTATCTCTTGACCCACCATCATCCAGCTTCTGATTCTAGAATCCGCTAACACCGCCTTGTCGCATGGGCTTGACGCGAAGCCGACACGTTTCCAGCCTTGATCCAGCTTCCCGGCATCGACATCTTCGATCGCGGATATTCGCCTGTTTTGCTGGTAGGCCGTACCAATCCGATGCGGGACATCGCGAATCGTTTCCCAGGTCGTATCGGTTTTGAAGCATTCCGTCGTTCCATTCGTGTAGACGACATGCAACTGCAGCCGGAATCCCGGCACCCCATTCACGTAATTTTGCCCGTCACCGCCTAAATAGTGCGCCACAGCGGCGATACAGTTCGGGCCTGCCGCCAATAATGGAGTCACATCGTAGGCGGTGTAATATTTGCGTCTCCACGGATTCGTCGGAGCGGGGGTGGCGTACCCGCCGACTTTTATCCCGTTCAGATAAAGATTGGCAACATTGTGAGCGGAAACAAATAGTCTAGCCGTGCCAATCGCCCCACGGATGTCGAGTTCTTTGCGGAGGTAGGCGTAGTCATTGCACCTGACCTCCGTATGGCTCCAAATCCATTCAGCCCGCCACTCGTGCGTAAGCAATCCGGTGCCGAATCGGGCCGGAACACTTTCCGACATCTGCTCCCTGTCCCACGCCCTTACACGCCACCAGTACAGAGACGCACTTTCCAAGGCCGGCCCCGAATAGGTTGCATTCGTCTCTTGAAGTTCGAGCTTGCCGCTATCCCAAACTGCCCTAACTCCTTCACGCACAGATGATTCTTTATCGAACAACTGAATCTGGTAAGCTGTCCATTCACCCGCACTCCCGTCCCCCGTTAATCGCCAGCTGAACACCACGTCGCCCGGATTTGCAGACATCGGCTCAACAGCGTCATTTACACGAAGATCGATTACTTGCAACAACTACTCCACTCCCTGTCTCCTCTAATAGTCTGTCTAGAGTCTAGAAGGTCCTTCTTGAACCGATTACAGCCGATTTCTTCCCCTATTTATTCATCTGGGTTATCTCTGCGATCTTCTTCTGTGCCTGCTCGCCCGCTTGTCTCAAGCCTGTATTCATGTCGATTTTGCCCGTTTGCAGTTGAATGCCCATCGACCCGTAAATGGTAACCAGTTCGGCATCATAAGTCCCTTTCGGAAGGAAAGGCGCAAACTTGTTGTAATACGCTGCCTGCCAGTTCTTGTCCTTGTATGGCGTTCCTTGCCCCAACTGCTTCCGCACGCGCTCGTCGGTCAGAACGGTCATGTCGCCTCTCAGCGCCAATTCGGTCTGATATTCGTCGGAAACGATATATTTCAAAACTTCCATGGCCGCATCTTTATCTTTGGCCATATTCGTGATGCCATAATAGCTCGGGTAGGATTGCGATCCGATTCCCGGACGGTCGCTGAACACCGGGAGCGACACGACATCATAGTTCACCTGATCTCCCCATGCCCCCATTAAACCTTGGATATACACGTACATCGCGACATTTTTCGATTTGATAAATTCGTTGCTGCCCGGAATTTTGCCGGTCGACTGCAAATACTGCGCGTAACCGGGCTCCTGAACCGGATCAAGGAATAACGTTTGGAAAAATCGGCTCCAGCGGCTGTCCTGATTAATAGTTGGCGTGTTGGTCTTCAGGTCGGCATTCGGAATGGAGAGCTGATTCATGCGGATCGTATGAAGCGGCGAATGCGTAAATCCGAAATATTGCGTCCCCTCGTCGGTGCGGGATAGTTTCTTGGACAGCTCGCTTATTTGCTCCCAAGTCATCCCGTCCTTCGGATACGGAACGCCGAACTTATCGAACAAGTCCTTGTTGTAATATAAAAGCAAGTTATTTGTAATAACCGGAAGCGCATACATTTTACCGTTAGACGTTTGCTTAAGAGCATCCATCACAGTCGGCTCAAATCGATTCAGATCCACCTTGTGCTTCGCGATCAACTCGGACATGTCATATTCAATTCGATTCGGGAACACCTGCCCCTCATAATTGCCGATCGTCTGGTAGAAAATATCGAATCGCGTTCCCGACGCCAGCAGCTCCTCCATCGAGTTGCCCTTCGTCGATTGAATGTACTTGATCGTATAGTCCGGAAACTTTTTACGCAAAGAAGTGCCCAGTCTTTGGTCAAAGCCTTCTACGGAATCATTGTTAGTCGAATAAAAGACAATTTCGACCGGTTCTTTCGGAGCATTGGATCGATTTTCGTCCTGTTGCCCCTCTCCACTCTGCGTTCCAGCTTGACTGCAAGCGGTCACACTCCCGACCACTACCAGCATAACGATTGTTTTACGGAGTAACAGTTTCATTTCCAGCAAGCGCCCCCTTCATTATTTATAAATCGTTTTTCTGTACGCTCCTGGCGGGCATCCGACAATGCGATGGAATAAGCGGCTAAAAAAGGCCGGGTCCTCGTAGCCAACCATGGATGCTACATTAATCACCTTTTCTGCCTGATCCTCAAGCAGATACTTCGCCTTCTCGATCCGAATCTGATGGAGCAGCTCGATCACACTCATGCCCATTTGCTCCTTCATGAGCCTGTTCAGCTTTCGTTCACTGATGTTGAACACGTTTACCAAAGACGTCAACGTTATTTTGTCCCCGTAATTTCTTTCCAGAAACCCACGTATCCGCCTCGCCATCACTTCTCGCTCGCCGTAATTAACGTTATGTCTTTTCGTTTGGTGCAGATTGTATATACGCGATAAAAGAATTTGCAGCTCGATCATCTTTAATCGAATGATCGCATCGAAACCCGGATTCCGATGCTCGAATTCGGCCATCATGCTTTCCATAATGACCAGCATCGTCGCCGCGTGCGGGCCGCTCAGATTAAGCCGATGGTGGAAGCGCTCTTCTTTATTCAGAAAAGGCTGCACGTAGAAAAAGTCCATGGACCTCGATATGCCAAGTTCACGCAGCAGTCCCTCCTGGATGAGCGAAGGCATAAACAGACAGTTAATAATTTCGATCTGCTGCTCGTCCTCGTAGTCGTACGCATGTACCTCTCCGGGATTAATGATGAACACATCGCCGGCGCGAATGACATATCGCTCGCCTTCAAAGCAATGCTGTGCTTCTCCCCTCACAACGTACACGAGCTCTACAAACTCGTGGCTGTGCTCGATCGGAGTTGCGTTTCGATTTTGCGCGAACCGTTTCATCCAGAACGGAAACTCTTGGCCCATGAATTTGCTGCTTCTCAAATGTTTCTCCATTTCCTGTTCGTGCTCACCCCCAAAATATCGGATATGCTCCATTCCTAGCTTTATTATACATGGCCGGATTGACCGGCTTCATTGCTCATTCCGTCATCAGGATGGTCAATTCCGCCATCGGTCAATGGCAACCTGCATCTAACATCGACCGCGAGAGTGGTGGAACTCCCGAGTCCCGGCGAAATTTCCCTTTGACCTGTTCCAAAGATGTACGAAATAATCTTGAACCTTACCGGCTCTTTGGGTGTCTATTTCTGATGAGGGGGATGCGAATAAAAAAGCTTGTCTGGTCAGCTCCCGCCCTGTAACAAGCGGAACTGCTATTTTTCAATCGGAGGGAAAAACCATGATCCTGTGGATCAACGGGGCGTTTGGCTCGGGAAAGACGCAAACGTCCTATGAGTTATGCCGGAGAATGCCGCATGCCTACGTATATGACCCGGAGCAGGCCGGATTTTACATCCGCAAAAACATACCGAAGCAAACCGCCGAAGAAGACTTCCAGCACTATCCGATGTGGCGCGAGCTGAATTATTCGATGCTGTCTTACATCAACCAGCGCTATGACGGGACGGTAATCGTGCCGATGACGGTAACCGACCCTGACTATTTTCAGGAGATGGTAGGCCGATTGCGGGCGGATGGCGTGACCGTCCACCATTATACGTTAATTGCGTCCAAGGAGAGCCTGCTAAAAAGGCTTCGCAGCAGAGGCGACGGAAGCGGTTCGTGGGCGGCCCGGCAAATCGACCGGTGCATCGACGGGCTCGCGAGCGACGTGTTTCGGCATCATCTGGACACGGAGCGGCTGACCGTGGAAGAGGCTGCGGAGGCGATTGCGGCGACTTCGGACATCCGCTTGCAGCCCGACCGCCGCGGTACTCTTCGGAGAAAGGCGGACCGAATCTGGACCCAGCTCAAGCATATCCGGCTATTCCATTAAACTTAGTTTTCGCAAAAGAAAGGGTGACCCCGCTTACTATGAAAGTGAAACTCTGCTTCAAGCTTATACCAGTATAAAATCAAGGAGGGGTACCATGAGCCATCCAGAACACTTTGTTCTTCGAAGCAGTCATGTCCTCCTCGTACTGATCCCATTATCGATCCCCTTCTCTCTGCTGAATTTCAACGCCTACCTTAAAGGAGGCATGCCCAGCACCTATCAAACGATCGCGTCGATCGCGTTCCTCCTTCTTTGGTTTATTAGCGCATACTACTTGAGCAGGAAAAATAGAGGCGTCCTTATAGCGTTCTCCTGCTATTGGGGGACAGGCGCCCTGTTAGCAGTAATCGCCTATTCCTGGACTATAGATCTCGTCTATATTCTTACGGTTTTTCTTTATGCAGGCCCTGTATACGGAGTAAGATCCTTCATCGGAATACCGTCCGATCTGGATCTGGTGCTGGTATGTGCAGCAGTCGGATACATCGCGACTCTTCTGGGCTGGATCGCAGGCAAAGTCAAACGTTACTAAACATACGTCCCCACGTAAATATTTCCCTCTCCCATTTAAGGTTTCCCGACGGATCAGTTATGATAAGATCGGAACCAACGAACGCGCCGGATTGTACGACCCGACCGGCCATGAGGAGGAAACAATGCCGTATACGATTCTAATCGTCGATGACGAACCCGATATTGTGAAGCTGCTGTACAACTTTTTTAAAAAGAACGGGTACAACCCGCTAACCGCCGCTAACGGAGCCGAAGCGATCCGGCAGGCGGAGAAGCAGCCGGACCTGATCCTGCTCGACATTCATATGCCGGAGCCGGACGGGCTTCAAGTGTGCGAGCGGATTCGGTCGCATGTGGCTTGCCCGATCCTGTTCCTGACGGCCAAGGTGGAAGATGCGGACAAACCTTTGAAAAGGAACGGATCTATGAACGGTTATGGGGGGGGACGGGGATGGCAACGATTCGGTCGTCGTCGAGCATATCCGCAAGCTGCGGGCCAAGCTGACCGCGGCCGGAGCGCTCTCTCCGATCGAAACCGTCTCGCCGGATGAACAAATGTCCAAGGAAGACGTGGTTTCCACAATCAATACGATGAAGGGCCATATCGAGAGACTGGAGCGTTATGTGGCCAGCATGAACTCGATCCAGAAACTGGAGGAAGTCCGCCCCTCACCTGCTGAAGTCTCCGCCCGGGAATTGCTCTCCGGCCTGCGAGAGACGGCCGTTATCTTATGCGACGGCAAGCAGCTGTCGTTTGAGGTGAACGCTACGGCGGACACCGTGCGTCTCGATCCGGAGATGATATTTCAAGTTTTCGAGAACCTCATCGTAAATGCGGCCAGGATAAAGTCGTATTTCAAAATTTGAACTTAACGATCGAGCATGGAGAATTCGTTATCTTCTCCGGCCCGAGCGGGTGCGGGAAAACGACGCTGCTGAATATGATCGGCGCTCTGGAAACGACGGAGCTAGGCTCCATCCTGGTGGACGGGGTGGATTTGCGGGTGAAGAAGCATCATTTGTCCTATTTTAGAACGAAGGTCGGCTTTTTGTTTCAAAACTTCCCCTTGGTCGACAACAAAACGTTGAAGGAAAACTTGAAGCTGATCCGCAAAGATTGCCGGACGGGTCTAACGATCGAGGAGGCGCTGCGCCGGGTCGGACTGGAGGACAAGCTGAACAAAAAAGTGTACACGTTGTCGGGCGGAGAGCAGCAGCGAATCGCACTGGCCCGTCTGATGCTTAAGCGTTGCCAGCTTATATTGGCCGATGAGCCGACCGATTCGCTGGACCAGCATAATGCAGAGACGGTGCTGGGTATCGTAAAAGAGTTTAATGAAGCCGGCAAAACGGTCATCCTCGTCACGCACGATGAAAATATTAAAAAACGGGGCGGGCGGGTGATCGAGCTGACCAAAACGACGTAGAACGCCCCGCGAGGCGTTCTGTTTGTTTATTCCGATTGGATTGCAATTGGATGGAGCGCCTAATCTTTAACGTGCAAAGCGCTCGTGCTCTGGCGCAACCGCTGCGGCTTAATCGGACGTCCGATCCATGCCGACTCGAGCGCGGCGCAAGCGGTTGCTACCGCCCTCCCGGCGTCGCGGGCAGTGACGATCGGTTCGGCTCCCGTCCGGATACACCCGATAAAATGTTCCAGTTCCAGCCGATATGGATCGTCAGCAGGCTCGCCTTGCGGGATCGCTACCCCTTCATTCCGCTGCGAATGCGCGGCAACGGCTCCCCGGCTTACTGCCAGCTTGTAAGCTT
The DNA here is from genome assembly GCF_058135425.1 of Paenibacillus sp. MAH-35. Classification (NCBI taxonomy): domain Bacteria; kingdom Bacillati; phylum Bacillota; class Bacilli; order Caryophanales; family Paenibacillaceae; genus Paenibacillus; species Paenibacillus sp. MAH-35. Next base: position 68,501 of record NZ_JBYUPU010000001.1, on the reverse strand, counting down.
CGTTGTCGGCGCGCAGCATCCCGTCCTTCCCTGTCACTTCCAGCGAGGACGTAAACGGTCCGGCATATCCCCACATCGCTTCCAGATTCGCTACCGTTCCGTTTTCGAAGCATAACACGGCCGCCGCGTACTGGACCCCCGGCGATTTCCGGATCACCGCATAGACCGATTCCGCTTCGCCCATCAGCGAATGCAGATAGTCGATATCGTGAATCATTAAGTCGAACAAGACGCCTCCGCTTTTCGTATCGTCCTCGAACCAGCTGTTCGACGGCGGATGCAGACTGAACCGTTTCGCGTGAGCGGTAATAACCGGTCCGATCTCTCCATCGGACACCCGCTCGGTCATCCTAGCGTAATCGGGAAAAAAACGCAGCACATGACCGACGAACAAGCAAACGCCGTTTCGCCTGCACGCTTCGATCATCTCTTCCGTATCCTCCGAAGTCAGGGCGACCGGTTTCTCGCAAATGATATGGAGCCCCTCGTCCGCCGCAGCCACCGCATACGCCTTATGCAAATATGTCGGCAGCGCCAGGACGACCGCATCCAGCGGAATCTTCTCCTGAATCAGCTCGTCCAGACTGTCGAACCGCAATGCTCCCAGCCGTGCCGCTTCCAGCCTCGATTCCGCCGACGAACTGCATATGGCGGTTAACGAAACGCCCTTCATCTCCGACAAGATGTCCGCATACAGCCTGCCCATTGTACCGAATCCGACAACAGCAACACGAATCGTGCTCACTCCGGCTTCCCCCCTGATCTGTGAATGGAACGTTTGCTATAGTATAAATCGGATCGAAGGAAGGGACCGGTCATCGGTTGACTCGGCGAGGTCATTTTTGCATCGGGTCGGCCGTCTGCGGAGGAACACGCGGATTTATGTCCCGTACAGCTTCAAATATTCCGGATAAGCGCGAAGATGAATACCTCTCGCCCTTTCCTGCGTTACCTCTTTGACATCCGGTATATGCTCCGCTTCCACATAATCCGCAAGCACATCGATCACATCGTCGAGCAGCTTCGCCCGGAAGTAAATCTCCATTCGCTGCGCCGCATCTTCACCTGTCAGACGGCTCACCCGCTCCTGCCATACCGGCCAGTCCGGCGTCCGGTACAGCGGCCACAGCAAGACGGAATAATCCATCGCCGCATCCCCGGCCGCCGACAGATCGTCCCAATCGATTATCCAGTATTCTCCGTGCCCGCCTACTAAAATATTTTGCCAGTTCAAGTCGTTATGGACGAGATCGGCCGCTTGTTTCCGGAAAGACGGATGCTCCTCCACAAGCCTTTTCAACCGGGCTACTTCAGAATCGAACCATGCCATCGTTGCGTCCGACACGAAGCTTAGCAGCTGTCTCCCGGCCTTGATCCCTTCCAGATCTTCCTCGAACCGTCCGATGTACTCCTGGGTAAAGGCATCGGAATAAGTGAGAGCTTGCCTCTCCGGCGTACCGGCAATGGCTTGGCGGATCTGCTTGTCCGTATGCAGCTGCTTCAACAGTGGCAGCACCTTTTCGATAACAGGCAGCGGATCGGGTGCGGAGCTTAGCGGTTCGCCCTTCAGGTACTCGAACACGAGGCCGCACGTATAACCGGGGACGATCTCTTGCGTCACTTCTTGAACTAGCCGCGGAGCCCGGTAGCGGTCCGTCAGACAGCCGCTGATCCTGGCCCATTGCCGGAGTTCCGGGGCTTTATCTTCCTTGGCGAGCTTGAGATGCCGCACCGTTTCGCCATCGGTCAGCCGGTAGGACTGGTTCACGAATCCTCCGGGATTCCATATATAAGCCGCCTCGATCAAGGAGCCGTTGAATCCGAGCGTTTGTGCATGGCGGGCGGCCCATTTCGCTACTTCTTGTTCATTTGCTTTCAGATCCATTCCGTTCACCTCTGCTGGATATACTCGTCATACCGTTCGCTCTACACGGAGGTTGATTTGTAATTCTCCTTCAACATTTGTTTGGCGATATAGAAAATTTGCCCCATATGCTCGGAATAATGAGCCGTACATTGAAGCAGGATGTCCAGATGAGTTCGTTCCCGGTTTCTTACCGTCTGGGTTTGACTGAACGCTTCATCCGGCATAGCGCGAATCGTATCGATGACGAGCTGCAGATTGTCCTGAACGATAGTGACCAGCTCCGCCTTCGGCCTATCGCTTTGTGTCAGTTCTTCCTCGCGGTTTCGATACACTTCTTCCAGCAAAATGCCTTTGACGATTCTTTCTTTTATATTTCCCTCGATATGTCTGATAAGCGTGGAGATACTATGGCTCGTCTCGTCAGGTCTCCAGTTGAGCTGATCGTCATCCAGCTGTTCGACCGCTTGAAGCGTCCTTGTACGGATTTCCTCGAACTTGCTGCTTAACCATTCCCGGATTAAATCATAATTCACGTCGCTTCCTCCTCTGTACTGGATATGCACCGTCTTCAACCCGATTCGGTTAAACGCATTACTACAAACGGAACCTGTACGCCCGAGACGGGGCTCTGGACCTGCTCTCCCCGGCGGAACCCGACTTTCTCGTACGTTCGGATCGCTCTTTCGTTAAAGGCGGCAACGGCCAGACGGAACTTGGACTTCCCCAGTTCCTTGCCCAGAAACTCTATCGCCTGCTTGACATAATCGCTCCCCAGCCCTTTGCCGGTCAGATCCGGGCGCAGCCCGAGCCCAACGTCGAGATAGCCTGGGTCGTTATAGATTCCGGCTTCGTAGGCTCCTGGGATTCGTGCAGAATGCCCGCTGCATATAAAACCTGCGATCTGATCGTTCTCCCCGCGAACGCTGTAATATTCGCCGTTCAACAGCTCCGCGATCCCTTCGTCCTCTCCCCCCATGTTGTAAAAATCGTACGGCTGCGGGTACGTCCAGGCGTTTACGATTCGGGCAGCCTCTTCGGTCATGCGGGCGTAACGGTACATCGTCGAATTTCCTCCTTTTATAAAGTCCGCATCCAGCGACGTGTCCGGAAAGACGGTGTCCGTCTCCGCTTCGCCGTGCGGCAGCGCCTCGGTAAGCCGGCGACTCCCTCCACAAGCCTCAGCCCAGCGCCGGGTCTTGTCCGCTTTTGGCGGCGAGCCGCCCCCATTCTCTCATACTATCATGAATTTCCGGCAAGCAAGCGGTAGCATTTGGCTATAATCAACTGCATAAAACGAAAACCACGCATAGCTCCTATGCGCGGTGAAGAGGGAATATTCACGTTACGGTCGGGCACGGCACAACGTTTCTTCTTGTCCATTCAGGAGATCGGAGAGACGGCAGCCGGTTGGGTAGCCTGCAGGAGCAACGTATCGTAAATATGACTGTTTCCGGTAATCGGCTCGACGTGCCACTCACCCGACAAATCGGCATGGAGCGGATAATTGAACAGAGACTTCAGTCCGTTCCCGTATCGTAAAATCAGCTTGCAATCGGGCTGCGCCGCACATTTGAGCGTATCCAGAATATCCAGCTTTTCCGGAACAAGCGAGGCCATGAAAATATGGGTCGCCGTCTCCACGTACTCCTCGTCCCCCATCGAACGGTCCGAGTACAACACGTTTTTATGTAACCCAAGAAACTGGATGAGGCGGCTTCCATGACGGACCGCTTCCTCGTCGATATCGGTGCAGCATACCGTCGCAGCCGTTTCCCTGGCAATCGTGCAAGCGGAGATCGGGTACGCGCCTGCTCCATACCAGAGCCCTTTGCAAATTACCCGGTCCGTTCATTCAATTTTTGAATAAGCCGGATTTCGATATCTTCCCAATCGGCTGCCCAGCCTTTCGGAGATATGCTTCTTCCTTTGATGTTCACCACTTGCCGGGACACAGGTGTATAGGAGCGGTTGATAGGGAGCTCCGGCATCCATATTTCCCATTCCCCAGCGATTAATTTCTCAATTTCGTAAGGAGTATCTTCGATCATGACCTGAATTTGTAACAGCTGGGCCGCCTTCCGTTTGCTATCGTTATGGTCTTCTGCCAGCAAGATAGATTCAAACAGATCAAAAGCCTGATTCCGTTTCAGCCACTCGTGAGTTTCCGGTTTACAATTTATTCTGGAGCTGATAATGCTGAACCTTACGCCTGATTTGGATAACTTCTGGATCACTTCTACGGCCCCAGGAGCGATTTTGATATCGAAGAACGTCTCGTCTCCCCCGTGAACGGCAAGTACGCCGTCTATGTCTACGCCAATGTGAATCATCCATTCCCCTCCCATTAGCAAATACTCTCGGACTTCCATGATGATTCTAACACAGATCCTTCTTATAGGTAGGCGAAACTCCCCTATTGACGGCAGCTGACTATCAATTGGAAAATAGTAGAGATACGAGCGCGGTGTATACGGAGGGGAAACGTCCATGTGGAGCAAGGTCAAAGAACGGTTAAGCTGCAATGTGCTGGAGAATATTACCCTGCTGAAAATGATCGATACGTATGGTAGTAAACTCGGCTGCACGGTATTGGAACGGGACTCCGACTGGGGGCTGCTGTTGTTGCTGCCGGTGGAGCTGTCTTCCTACGATCGGAAGACGTATCCGCAGGCAGAGTCGGTATATATGCTGGCTGGTACGGACAGCCGTCTGCTGGAGCGATTGCTTGACGATGCCCCGATTCCGAATCAGCCCGCCGTATTCAAAGTGCAGAGAAGCGACTACAAGCAGCTTCTCGAGCGGAAGTTCAAGCTTGCCGGGATTCGTTCCTTTTATTCCTACTCCTGTCTGGAGGCGTTTCCCGGTCAAAGCCCGGATGAGGTAACCATGCGGGACACCCTGCAAGAGGAACTGCTGCCGATGTGGCTCTCCAACGGATACGAGCTTGGAGAAATCGAGCAGTTGTTCGCTAACGGGGCGAGATCTTACAGTTTCTATGCTGACGGAAAACCTGCCAGCACCTGCATCGTCTTTCGCAATTACGGCAGAGTCTGGGAAGTCGGCGCCGTCCATACCGCAGAGGAATATCGGGGTAACGGTTACGCCAAAAAAGTCGTAAAAGCCGCCGTCAACGGACTGCTGAGCCGAAACCTCATCCCGCGTTATCAGGTCGAAGACCGTAACCGGCCATCGATCCTCCTGGCCGAGTCACTAGGATTAACCCGGCTCGTTACGCTGGAGCATCTCTATTGGGCCGGCGCGTAGAGCCAGGGCGGCAGCATGACCTGACATGCCCGGGCTTTGTATAATCAATTTGGTATTAAATGGTAGTATTTTTCTTCATTCGCACGGTATCGAGTGTAAACGCTTCTTACCGGATCGAGCCGCGTCTATACTCCTCCTCCACAGCCTCAACCGTTCAGCGGTGGCAGCACGATCTCACCGGCCGCAATCCGTCCGAGCGTCTCGACGTAAAACGAATGCTCCCTGCGCAGCACGCGCGCGGCCAGCGTCTCGACCGAATCGCCCGGCTCGACGGGTACGACGCTTTGCGCAAGTACCGGTCCCTCGTCGTACTCGCCGTCGACCAGATGCATCGTTACCCCCGTCTCGGTCTCGCCTGCAGCGAGCACCGCCTCGTGCACGCGATGGCCGTACATCCCGTGTCCGCCGAACTTCGGCAGAAGCGACGGGTGAATGTTCACGATACGTCCGGCGTAGGCGGCCAGCGTTTGCGGACCGAGCTTTTTCATATACCCGGCCAGAGCGATCAGATTTACGTCCTGCGCGATCAACGTATCCAGAATCGCCCGGTCCAGCGCTTTCGGCTCCGGATAAGCTTTCGAGCTGAGATGGAAGCCGGGGATTCCCGCCTGCTTCGCTCTCTCCATCGCCCCCGACTGCGAATTGTTGCTGATCACCGCTTTTACAGCTGCATTCATGTTCCCCGCTGCAGCGGCATCGATGATCGCTTGGGCGTTCGAGCCTCCATGCGAAGCGAATATAGCTATGTTCAGTTTCGGCATCCTACCTGCTTCCTCTCCAGATGATCCCGCGTACGGCGGTTACGGCTTGTTCCTTCAGCCTCGCCGTGTCCCCGAGCAGCTCAGCCGCCCGTTCGTCGTACCGCTGCTTCGCTTCCTCGTCCTTCAGCGAGGCCAGATTGATTTCTACGGTCAAATAGGCGGACTGAGCCGCCGACTCGAACAAAATCGCGCCGATCCCGAGATCGGAGATGACGTTCGGATTGGCGGACTCCGCGATACGCACCGTTTGCTCAAGGGCGTCCCGGCATACGCGCATAAGCGCGAGCGGCACTTCGATCGCCTGCGCGGCCGCATCCTGGATCGCTTGCGCACGCATCCGCTTCTCCTCGTCCGTCGATTTCGGCAGCTTCAGAGCCGACATGTATCGTTCAAAAGAAGCGACGTCCGCCTCCAGCAAGTCTTCGCAATCCCGGGTCCAGTCCTGCAACCGGCCGACCGCCTCTTTCATCGCCGCTTCCGCTCCGGCGAATTTCGCGCCTTGTGTAAAATTGGCCGCCATCGACACCATCGCGGCCCCGAGCGCTCCGACGAGCGCCGAGATGCTGCCTCCGCCCGGCGTCGGAACGGCTGCTCCCGCTTCTTGAACAAACGACCGAATCGTCCGGTCGAACATCGCATTTTGCTGCTCCATCATCGTGCGGCCTCCCTTCCAGCCTGCTGCTGCAGCCGAATCGCCCGCATCGCATTTTCGAACAGCAGCGCCGTCGTTAAAGTGCCTACGCCCCCGGGGACCGGAGACATCGCTTCTGCAACCTCGATCGCACGCGGATCGACATCGCCGGTGATCCTTCCATCCGGCAGCTCATGGATGCCCGCATCTATGACGATCGTCCCGGGTCGGATCATTTCCCAGGTAATAACTCCCGGTTTCCCGACAGCGGCTACGACAATATCCGCATGTTTCAGATGAAACGTCAAATCGGGAGTTCGCGAATGACATACGGTGACGGTCGCCTGCTCCCGCTGCAGCATATGGAACAGCGGCAAACCGACCGTTTGACCGCGTCCGACCAGCGTTACATTTTTTCCTTCCAGCGTATAGCCGTATGACTTCAGCAGCCGGATGCACGACTGCGGAGTAGCTGGAACTAATCCGGGCTCGCCGGTCATGACGGCAAGCCGGTTGGCCGGTGTGACCCCGTCGACGTCTTTGAGCGGATCGATCGCCTCCGCTACCGCAGAAGTCGAGATGTGAGCGGGCAGCGGCAGCTCCAGCATAATTCCGTGTACGGCTGCATCCCTGCTCCATTCCGATACGATTCGGATCAGCTGATCTTGCGTAACATCTCCCGGCTGTTTCATCAGCTCGAACTCGATTCCGAGCTTCGCTGCGACTTTACGTTTCGTCTCCGCATAATAAACGGACGCCGGATCGCTGCCAACTACAAGCGCCGCTATCTTCGGTATCGTTCCGTTTGCACGCTGCCGCGCCGCTTCTGCCGCTACTTCCGCACGGACTTGCTCGGCTGTTTCCTTCGCCTTTAACCATACTCCCATACGTATCCCTCCCGGTTATCGCGGAACCTTTAACGAATCCCCAATATCTGCAATGGCGTACAACAAAAAAAGCATCCGAAGCAGCCGCTATATGCGGTACTCCGGACACTTTACCCAGGCGAGCGGCAGTTGTCCCTTCCGCACGCTCCCCAGTGGTGCCCCACTTGATTCGCCAGTCGCGTGCGGACTGTTCAGTTGCCCTCATCATATCAAAGTTCGTCCGTGCTGGCAATGCAGGCCAGCTCTATTTTTTCAGCTCTTCCTGAATCTTTTTGTTTGTCGCTTCCTCCGCTTCCCGCAGCGCGGTATTGACGTCCTTTTTGCCGAGGATTACGTTGTTGAAGCCTGTAAGCAGGTTGCCTTCCGCGACGCTGTTGAATTTCCCGATCGGCGCCGCCGGAGCGAACTTGGCCGGTACGATCGCTTTGCTGTTTTTCCCTTTATACATCGACGCGTCTTGACCGAACGCTTTTCTCAGCTCCTCGCTCTTCAGCGCGGATATGAACTCTCCCCGCTTCACGCCGGGCAATTGAAACTCTTCCGAAGCCAGATAAGCCATCACCTGGAACGCCTGATCCTTATGCTTGCTCGTATTCGTCAGCCAGAACGCGTTCGGGTACGGCTGCGGCCCTACGCCGGGCTGATCGGCCATCGCCGGGAACGTCGCCAGATCCCAATTCATGCCTTCCAGCTCTTGGGCCGTGTGCAGCGTGCTGACCGGAATCCACATCGCGACCGTCCGGTCTTTGACGAACGTATTGCGCTGATTGGTTACATACGTCAGGTTGCCGTTCATGTTATAACCCGGAAGCGTATAGAAACGGGTCAAATTGTCGAACAGCTTTTTCCACTTTTCTTCGGAATAGGACGCCTTCTGAGTGGCCGGGTCGAACGTTTTGAGCGAATACGGATTCAGCCTCATGAAATGCTGGGCGGATACGAACAGCCCGCGATACGTGACGCCTCCGTCTTCCCGCGTCAGCCGTTTCGCCAGATCGTACAGATCGTCCCACGTATTCCCGTCCTTCGGATACGGAACACCGAATTTGTCGAAAATGTCCTTATTGTAATATACGGTAGCAGGCGACATAAATACAGGCAGCCCGTACATGCCTCCACCGCCCAGCAGTTTCATCTGGTCGACGACCGCCGGTTCGAGCTTATTCAAGTCGAACTTGTATTTCTCGATGAGCGGCGTAATATCGGTTTGAAGCTCATGCTGGAGCAAATTGTTGTATACGAGTCCCGTCGACGAAAAAATGAGGTCCAACTGCTCGCCGGCCGTAATCATCTCCTGCACTTTTTTCCCGTTCGTCATCGGTACGAATTTCGGCGTAATATGCGGGAACTTTTGTTTGACCGGACCCGCGATTTCTCTCTCGAACCTTTCCGCCGGCCAGTCGCCGCCGCCGTCATAAAAGACAAGCTCGATCGGTTCTTCCTTCTTCGGCGGCTGCTGGACGTCTTCGCCCTGCACACCGGCTTGGCCTTTCCCTCCGCATGCGGCCAGCATTGTGGATACAAGCGCTGCTGCGATTACACCGTTTACCATTTTTTTACTCATGATGGACACCCCTTATCGTTATCTGTTTGAAATTTGATCTGCAAGCGATTTCATATTAGAAATATAGCACAGCACTCCGGCTAATGGCTTTAGACACGAATGGGAAGGCTGGCGGTTCATTTAACTGTCAGTGGTTTTTTGGGGAAACCCCGTCATCGGCTTGATATGGACTGGTAGTCGGTCAGTGCGCTTAGACGGGGGCGGGGCGATATCGGGCGATGGGGCGATAAGCGGCTGGGCGGCAGGCGGGGGAAGGCAATGGCAGGCGGGCGGACGGTGGCTGGTGGCATACGATGGTCAGGCAATACGCCGGGGGCGACTGGTGGACAGACTCTGATCAAGCAATGGGCCTACGGCGGACGGTGGGCGGCAGGCGGTAATCAAGCAAGAAGCGGACGGGGGGTTCCGGGCTTAATCCTCCCGCTTTTCGCCTAAGACGGCTGTGGTATAATACAGATACATGATAACTGTGCACGGGATAAAGGAGGATGTCATCGGAATGAAACCAAAGTCTAATCCTATCCGGATGTTCACCGAATATTATTATAAATGGAGTTATTTCCCCGTCACTACTTCTTTTCACTCTCATTCCCAATACGAGATCTACTATTTCCATAGCGGTCGGTGCGATTATATGATCGGCGACCGGATTATTCCTTTGGAATCCGGCGATCTGATTATTATGAACGGTATGACCCGCCATTGTCCGAAAGTACATCCTTCTGCGGAATATGTGCGCACGATGTTTTCGTTTAATCCGCATCTGGTTCAACTGTTCGGCCCCAGCCTGCTTGCTTGCGGACCGCTCCGGCCGTTCGAGCTGCTCGGCAACCATCATATCCGCCTCGATGCGGAATCCAAAGCGGAATTCGAAAGCATTTTGGAGCGTATCAACAACGTGTATTACAAAAACGACGTCATCAACCGGAACAGACTGCTCAGCGCTTTTTTCGATCTGCTGATGTTGATTTATGAGAAATGTCAGGTCGATATGGAATTTGCCCGCGCCAACGTCACGGACCGGGAGCGGCATGTGCAGCGGATGATCGCTTATATCGAGGAAGGTTATGCGGAAGATATCGAGCTCGACAAGATGGCCGCCGATCTCCACCTAAACCGCTTTCATTTGATGAAGCTGTTCCGCGAGGTGACGGGCATGACGGTGTTCGATTATATTTACACGCGCCGGGTCAATCAGGCTAAAATTTTATTTTTCCACAGCGACGGCAATACCGTCACCGACGTGTGCTACAAAGTCGGCTTCAAACACCTTTCCCACTTTAGCCGCGTCTTCAAAAAACAGGTCGGGATGACGCCCGACCAATACCGGAAAATGATGCAGGTAACGCCTTCGATGGCCTATCAATAGATCAACTTCGAATCAGGCCGCGGCCCCGCCCCCAAACCTGGGCCAAGGGCCGGGGCGGGACTCGCCGTGAGGCCAAGCTGGAGGCCGGATCGTCTAACTTCTGGAGGTTAGACCGGGAGGAGTTTACCTTGAGGCTAAGTTTGCGGCGGAAGCGATTAGCTGGGGGCAGAGACTAGGGCTGGGGTTCGACTCGGGCTTTGCTTACTGCGGCTTCGCCATGCTGGGCCAGGAGCCGCGGACGGGTTCGGCACAGGGCCTAGCAGGATGCAGGTGCGAGCAAGGTAACCTACGTCAGTGAAGGTGCTGGCTTTCCAAACTTTCCGGGGTATCTGGGGTGCCGGGATTTCTGGACTTCCCCAGCTATTCTAAGGGGGCACAAGAGGCGAATGAATGAAATAGCAGCCTTTTGCACCCCTTATTTTCCAATTAGCCGCACTTTTTTAGAAATAGAAGCTTTTTGTAGCTCTTATTTTCGACTCTACTACCCGATTTTCGCCCTTCCCCCTCAAATAAGAGTTTCTATCATCTCTTATTCTTCCAAACAATCCAATTTACTCAAAAAATAAGAGGTGCAAACCACTCTTATGCTCCCTCATACTGATTGACTATCCACCGTCCCAATAGTTAACCCTACCGCACTACACAAACTTATTGACGATTCCCCTCATACTTCCCTCTCTCTGTTATCCAGTAAACTATAAATCATCCATTTTTAACTTAATTTTACTTTTACACCTTATCTATGAACATTATTTCCTTACTCCTTCATTCTTCCTTCATTCCTCCTTCACTACTCCTTCACTACTCCTTCCTTACTCCCTCATTCCTTCTTGCTCCTTATTGCCCCTTCACTCGTTATCTCCCCCTACCTCTTCTTTCCCGGCTAAAACATAATCCGCTTCCCATATGACTCACCAAACTCTCCACGGCTGCAACTGCCTTCAGCCGCTCCCTGCGCTCCGCCGGGTGCAATGCTCGCCCGCCCTAGTTCCTCCTGCCGCATTTCAAGTCCCCAGTAACCTACAATTTCTCTCCTCCATCCTCCCTCCTCCACATCATTTGCCTCCTGCCCCCCCGCCGTAAGCTGCCTCGCCCTCCCCAGCCTGCGCTTGCTCCACATAGAAAAAAGGCGCCGGCTTCTTAACCGGCACCCTGTAAAAAACTTCTAGTTCCCGTTCGGCATATAACCGCCTTGCATCGGCTGGTACGTGTGCAGAAACGTTTTGGCCGTGTGGTCCTGCATCGTCGGCACTTGATATTCGCCTTGCCGGTTCATGAAGAGGAACACTTCATACGCTTGGTTCGCGCAGGCGACCGCACCGTTCACGAGCATTTGCCTAACGTTCGGGTCGGCGCATTCGAGCGAGCCGGCCATATGGTTTTTGGCTGAGTTTTTGTGACAGCTCAGCATCGCCGCAGCGATCTGGCGGTCATCGAACTGTCCTTGCATCGGCGTGTGAGGGGCCGGTTGACGAAGCCCGTACATCACTTGCTGTGGTTGAACCTGCGGCATTCCGTACGGTTGCATCCGGCCGGAGGCAGTGCTGTAATCATGCGTATACGCAACCAGCTGGTCGTAAGCTTGCGCAGCCGACTGCAGATGCCGCTCCAGCATCGTACGCAGCTCCGGGTTCTGGACTTGCATGGCGTAATACGAAAAATGATTGATCATGTTCATCGTTCCGTCAAGGATCTCATGGACTTCCATCGTTTCGTGCGCGCCGAATGGCATCGGTTCGTTCATCTCCTTAGAATTCGGTGTGGTAAGCCAGTAGAGCAGCAGCTTCTACCTCCGTTACTGTTCCCGCTTCCAAGGAAATTATGTGAAGCAGCATGGCTTGCATGCACGCGGCTTCTTCAGACTGCTTATCCGATCCCTCTCCCGCTCATGGTCCGCTCATGGTCCGCTCCCGGTTCCGCTTCCCGCCTGCGCGGATCTACAAGCCGTCATGTCACCGGCTGAAACTGGGCCCGGTGCAGCCCCGCGAAGACGCCGCCGCCTTGAACCAGCTCCTCGTATCGTCCCTGCTCGGCGATCCCGTCTTCGGTGACGACCACGATGCGGTCGGCATGACGGATCGTCGCCAGACGGTGAGCGATGACGAGCGTCGTCCGGTTGACCGCCAGCTCCTCAAGCGCCTGCTGGATGACGGCTTCCGTCTCCGTATCCAGAGCCGAGGTCGCCTCATCCAAAATTAAAATCGGCGGATTTTTCAGGAACATCCGGGCGATCGCCAGACGCTGCTTTTGCCCGCCCGACAGCTTAATGCCGCGCTCCCCGATTTGGGTGTCGAAGCCGGCCGGCAGCGCGCCGATGAACGACTCCAGATGCGCCCGTCTCGCGGCGTCCCGGATCTCCGCCTCCGTCGCATCGAGCTTGCCGTAAGCGATATTCTCGCGGATCGTGCCGGTGAACAGAAAGACGTCCTGCTGCACGATGCCGATATTTTGGCGGAGCGAGCGCTGCGTCATCGAGCGGATATCGGTTCCGTCGATCTCGATCGCTCCCCCGTCCACCTCATAAAACCGCGGGATCAGGCTGCACAGCGTCGTTTTGCCTGCCCCGGACGGCCCGACGAAGGCGACCGTTTCTCCGGCGCGAATCCGCAAATCGATATGCTGCAGCACCTTGGCGTGTCCCTCGTAGCCGAACGTCACGTCGCAGAACTCGATATTCCCGCGCAGCTTGCCGGCGTCGACCGCATTCGGCGAATCGGCCACGTCGGGAGCCGTATCGAGCAGCTCGGTCAGCCTTTTGAAGCCGGCCATTCCTTTCGGATACATCTCCAGCAGGGCGTTGATTTTCTCGATCGGCTTGAAAAACAGATTGACATACAGCAGAAAACCGATCAGCTCCCCATAAGTCAGCTCACCCTGGAAGCTGAACCATGCACCGAACATAAGCACGAGAAGCGAGAAAAGTCGCGTCATAAAATAAATGCCGGACGAGCTGAACGAAATGATCCAATACGACCGCAGCTTCGCCTTGCGAAAATTCGCGTTGTCGCGCTTGAACTTCGCCGTCTCGAACGCTTCGTTCGTAAACGATTTGACGACACGGATGCCGGACATGCTGTCCTCGACCCGGGCATTCACTTCCGCGATCTCTGCATACATCCGGCCCGCCGCCGTGTGCAGCTTTTTGTTGCAGACGCCGATCAGCCAGACGAGCAGCGGTACCGCGACGAACGTAATAAGCGCCAGCTCCGGATTAATCGACAGCATAATAACGAAGGCGGCGACGAAGGTCATGCAGGCGATAAACAGATCCTCCGGCCCGTGATGCGCCATCTCCCCGATATCGAACAGATCGTTGGTCATCCTCGACATCAGATAGCCGGTTTTCGTATTATCGAAAAAACGAAACGAAAGCTTCTGCACATGCTGGAACAGCTGCTGCCTCATATCGGTTTCGATATTGATCCCGAGCTTATGTCCCCAATAGTTGACGATAAATTGCAGTCCGGTACTGACGACATACAGCGCAAAAAGCCCGGTTCCCGCCAGCACGATCGTTCTCCATTCGCCCTGCGGCAGCAGCGAGTCGACGAACCATTGCACGGCAAGCGGAAAGCCGAGCTCCAGGACGGCAACGACGCACGCGCTGCCGAAATCGAGCATAAACAGCCGCTTATGAGGCTTGTAGTACGAAAAAAAACGTTTGTATACGTTCATCTCTCTCTAGTTCTCCTATCGGTCGGATATCGTGCCCATTATAAAGGTTCCGGACCGCTCCGACAAGGGAAAAAACAGCTATATCGCCCGTCTTTCCGCATCCGGTTGCCTAAATCCCGGCCTCTTCCTCGGAGCCGGCTGTTTGTAGATGCGCTGCAAAATCCACTTGACCTCTTCGATCCTGTCGCCCAGCTCCGGCTCCGACTCCGGCGCGACCCGGCTCGCGCACAGGTCAAGCGCGTACAGGTAACCGTCCAATTGCCGCTCGTTCATCCGCAGTTCCATCCTTTCGCCCGCCCCCTTTATCTGGAGGCTTCTCTAGAACTACATTTTGCAATTTCAAGGGATTCCATACTTGGCCTGGTTCACCCGTTCCGCCGCCTGCTTGCGGTATTCGCTCGCGGTCAGACCCTTCGTATCCCGGAACACCCGGCTGAAGCTGCGGAACGATTCGAAGCCGGTTTCGAACGTAATGTCGGTAATCGGCATATTCGTATGGGCAAGCAGACTGCAAGCGCTGTCAATTCGGATTTTCTGCAAATATTCCAGAAAACTGAGACCCGTCTGTTTTTTGAACGTTCGGCTAATGTGAGTGACGCTGATATTAAATTGCCGGGAAATCGATTCGAGCGTGACACATTCGGCATAATGAACATGGATGTAAATTAAAACTTGCCAAAACCAGTTGTCCTTCTGTTCATAGACGGGCCCCGATGTAGCGGAACCGTTGCCGGAGCGGACGAACAGCAGCAAAATTTCGGTCAGAATCGACCGGATCATATCCCGGTAACCCGCTTGACCGGGAAAGTTGTACTCGGCTTGAAGCTCCTGGAACAGCCGCCTGATCCGCTCGTTGCGCTCTCCCCCCACTTGAACGAAAGAGGGGGTATTCGTACCTACTCCGTACAAAAGCCTCGACAGCTCCGAATCGTCACGGCCGCCCAGAAGGAGCTGCAGATCGAACATACAGCAGATCCGGGCGCTGGGCTCATCCGATACGCGGCGCATCTCATGCATATGATGGGGCAGCACGAACGATAAAGTGCCGGGCCTAAGCTGTCCGGCGATTCCGTTAATCATCTGAATCCCGCTTCCCTCCAGCACATAGTTGAGCTCCACGTAGTCGTGATGATGGAGCCGGACATCCTTGACGACCGTCCCGGCCATGAAGAACCGGTGCTTGCCCGTAGTTTCCCCAAGTCCTCCGATGTGCAGCTGATACTCCGGATATACGATTTTACTCACCGAAAGTCCTCCCCGCATGTTAAAAAATAACTTGTTTTGGATACGATCCGTCCTAACGTTTTCGCCTGGTTCTGTATGATTATAATCATATTCGAGACGCCGCCGCTCCAGCAAGTGCCTAAGGAGATTGTTCTCCCGCACCGTTGTAAGCGGATACAGAAAGATTCGCTCTCGGCATATATTCCTTGAGGAGGTCATTATCCCTATGAAAACCAAAAATGCATGGAACTTGATCTGGCTCCCCTTGCTGGCCGTATCTTTAACAGCCTGCGGCAGCGGGCCGAGCGGCAAGGACGCGGACACGAGCCAGAGCGCGGCTTCGCCGCTCCCGGGAGCGGCTCCCAAGCAGCCCGAGCCGGTGACGCTTACGTTTTTCGAGCCGTCGAGCGGCCGCTCCGTGGAATGGTTCATGGATCTGTACGGGAATGCGATCCAGAAAAAATTTCCGCACGTCAAAGTCGAATTCAAATATACGCAAAAGATCAACGACAAAAATGTGGGCCTGCAGGAAATGATCGCAAGCGGCTCCAACGACATCGACGTCATCGTAACGTCCGTAGGGTCGTTTATTCCCGCGATTATCGATAACGGCCTCACCTTCGATCACAGCGAGCTGATCAAAACGAACAAATACGATCTGTCGCTGCTTGATCCAACGCCCATCCAGCTGCTGCAGGAGCTATCCGGCGGCGGTCTGCTCGGGTTGCCTGTCGGTGCGACGGCCAACGCTCTCGTCTATAACAAGGATCTGTTCGATAAATTCGGCGTCAGTTACCCGAAGGACGGCATGACCTGGGACGAAGTGTACGATCTTGCCGTCAAGCTGACCCGCAAAGACGGCGAGATCCAATACCGGGGATTCGTCGCCTCCCATTCCCATGTTGCGCTCGTAAACCAGTTCTCCGCCAGTTACGTAGACCCCGTCACGAAAAAAGCGCTGATGAATGCCGACCCGAACTGGGCCAAACATTCGCAAAATCTGAAGCGGTTCCATCAAATTCCCGGCAACGAGGTCAACGCCTCTACGGTCGGTTTAGCTCACGCCCAGTTTACGGTCGAGAAAACGGCCGCGATGTATGTCAATTCGCTCGACGCGACTTTTCTGAATCCGCAGACGTACGGGATCAACATGGACGCCGTCTCGATGCCCGAATACAAGGAGCTCCCCGGGATTGGCTCCCAGCTGTACCCGACCTACTTCAGCATTATCAATACGAGCAAAAAGAAAGAAGCGGCGTTTCAGGTGCTGGCTTATCTCACGAGCGAGGAATGGCAGCTGGAGCGGGCGAAGCAAGGATTCACGCCGATTGTCAAAAGCCAGGCCGTACGCAACGCCGTCGGTCAGGATATCCCCTACCTGCAGGGGAAAAATGCCAAAGCGTTTACGCCGGCCAAACCCGCCAAGCCGAGCAAGCTGACCGAATTCAACGCGACCGCCAACTCCCTGTTTCTCACCGAGCTCAGAAAGTATATCATTGGCGATATCGACCTGAACACGATGCTGCGCAATACGGACGAACAAATTAACGCCAAAATCGCCGAGGCCGGCGCCGCCAAAAAGTAAAAACCTATAGGGTACGGGCAAGCCCGGTCGGGATACGTCCGCGAGGCTGCCGCCGAACAGGAAGTCATTTTCATCTCATCATTGATCCTATCCATCTCTGCAAGACGCCATTTCATACATGGATACACGGGAGCTTCCTGCCCCGCTTTTTAGCGGCCTGGAAGCTTTTTTCGCCTCCGTTTATGGTAATAGTTACGATTAAGAAATGGTTTGCCCCGCGTTTCCTATAGTGCGCTCCTCTTGATTTTCATTTCTCCGCTAATGACAAGCCGGGCTTTTCCTTGGTACGATAGAAGCAACACTGCCGCAAGGCTTAAGGATGTGTCATCATGATCTTGGCCCAATATCCGATCACGCGTAAAACAGCGCTTGCCGCCCTTCTCGCTTTCGGCCTTCTGGCCGGCTCAGGGTCTCCGTTGCACGCTGCGGAGGAACACCCCTGGAATTTGCATCTGAAAGCCGAAGCTTACCGGGACGCCGGACAGTCCAAGCTGGCCGTGCCGATCTGGGATTCGCTAATGCGCAGAGCCGAAGCGGAAGCCGACTGGAACACCGCAGCGTTATACGCCGGGAGCCTCAACGAGTATTACGATTCGGTGCGTGATTACGACAAGGCGATCGAATATTACGAACTGGAGAACCAGTTCTGGCTGAACGACGGCAAGGACTGGGGCTCGAACGACTGGGAGCGCGCTTATCAGCTTCGCACCACGATCGAACTGTACGCCTCCGCACGTCCGGATTCCGCACAGCTGGAGTCGTACAAGCCGAAGTCCGGGAAGCTCGCCAAGTTCGAGCCGGAATACGGCATGTACGTGGGCATTTACTCGGAGCAGGATGAGCAGATGGGCAACCATTTCGACCGATCCGCTTCGATCTATGGCAAAAATCACGCGATGTACCTCGCTTATGCTACCTATGGAGAATCATTTCCGTCGCGGTATGTCTCCAATGCAAAGGAAGCGGACGGCGCCCTGCAGATCGCCTGGCAGCCGCTGAACGGACTCGACTCTGTGCAGGATGACAGCTATTTGCGCAAATGGGCGCAGGACGCCAAAGCGGCCGGCATTCCGATCTTCCTGCGCTTCGCTGGCGAGATGAACGGCGACTGGACCCCGTGGACGGACGATCCGGCAACCTATATCGAGAAATTCCGCACCGTAGCTAGCGTGATGCACAGCGAAGCGCCCAACGTGGCGATGGTATGGAGTCCGGGAGATGTGCCGAGATATAACATGGACCGTTATTATCCCGGCGACGAATATGTCGATTGGGTCGGCGTCAGCTTGTATACCGAGCCGTATTCGCACGGAAATCCGGAAGTCAGCATGGAAGCGACTACGCCGATCGAACGGCTCGACGAGCTGTACAGGCTGTACGCCGACCGCAAGCCGGTCATGCTAAGCGAATCGGCGGTCGCCCACTACACGAACAGCGACGGCAAATCGCATACGGAATTCGCTCTCATGAACCTGGACCGGCTGTACCGCGTGATGCCCAAAAAATATCCGCGTCTGAAAGCCATTACTTATTTCAACGTGGACTTGTTGCATAAAGAATCCCGCAACGACTACCTGCTGCGCGACAATCCGGATATGCTGGAACTGTACAAGACGGTGATCGCCGATCCGTATATGCTGTCGAAGGTGGAGACGGGCGCCAAGCCTGCGGACTCGATCGGGTATGTGGACGCCTCGACTCCGTTCGTGCGGGAAACGGAAATCGTGCCGTTCGTCCGCATCCCGGACATCTGGATCGGCAGGCTCGATTATGTGCTGAACGGACGGACGATCGCGAAGCAGACGAAGCCGCCCTACGGCATCCGGCTGAACGCCGGCGAAGTTCCGGAGGGCTCGGTGCTGGAGCTGCAAGTATTCAACCGCGCGGGCGACAAGGTCGCCTCCAAATCAATTCCCGTGTCGTCGCAGGTTGCGGTCCGGATCGACGGCGAGCAGCAGCAGTTCGAACAGCCGCCGGTTATTCAGGACGGCTCCACGCTTGCTCCGCTTCGCGCCATCTTCGAGCGGCTCGGCGCGGAAGTAAAGTGGGACGCCGCCACGAGCGTCGCTACCGGCAGCAGGAACGGGACAACCGTCTCGCTGAAGATCGGCGACGATACCGCCTATGTGAACGGCAAAGCCGTCAAGCTGGAAGTGGCCGCCCAACTGGTGAACGGGTATACGATGGCTCCCGCCCGCTTCGTCGGCGAGACGTTCGGAGGCACCGTAACCTGGGAAGGCGATTTCCGGACCGTCCAGATCAAGACGAAATAAACCGGGCAGCCACGTTCGGAAATAAATCGATAAATCCCCGGGAAAAAGTCTGCTGAGGCTTTTGCCCGGGGTTCTTTCGTTTTCTGCAAACCGCCCGGCCGGCCGCTGCGTCAAGCCGTTTAAAATTTTATCGGGCACCGCTATGGTTGTCCCCTTCCGGAGACATGCTATAATGAAGGTTATGTGAATGGTACGTTTTTGCATTCGGGGGAAGACAGAGGAGTGAAACGATTGTGAGCAACTGGAAGCTTAACCTGGGTGTGCTCTGGTTCGGTAACTTCCTGGTGATGGCCGGAATGACGATGATCATTCCGTTTTTGCCGTTGTACATCCAAGAGCTCGGCATTACCGACCCGAACCGGGTCGCCTTTTGGTCCGGCATCATCTTTGCAGGCAACTTCGTCACCGCCTTTCTGTTTCAGCCGCTGTGGGGCAAGCTTGCGGACCGGTACGGGCGGAAAATGATGCTGCTGCGGTCAGGGTTCGGCATGGCTGCCGTGATGATCCTGATGGGATTTGCCGGAGACGTGTGGCATCTGCTTCTGCTGCGCGTATTAAACGGAACAATCTCCGGGTTCGTCCCGGCGGCGGTCGCTCTGATGTCCGCCAGCACGCCCCGCGAGAAGATGGGCTTCTCCATGGGGACGCTCCAATCGGGAGGAACGGCCGGCAGCATACTCGGCCCTTTCATCGGAGGTTTGCTCGCCGATTGGATCGGCTTCCGGCCGATCTTCTACATAACCGGCGGTTTGCTGTTCGCCGCCTCGATGCTCGCCATGTTCGTCGTTAAGGAAAAGTTCGACGCCGGCAAAGCGGCGGTCCAGCCCAACGTATCGGTCGTCGCCGGACTGAAGGAACTGGGCAAAATTCCTCAGCTGTCGTCGCTGTTTACCGTTACGTTTCTGATTCAGTTCGCCATGCTCAGCTCGATGCCGCTGATTCCGCTATTCGTGCAGCATCTTCATCCAAGCGGAGAAAACCTCGCCTTTTTCTCCGGCCTGGTCGGCTCGATTACCGGCTTCTCGAATATGATCGCCTCGCCGCTGCTCGGCAAGCTCGGAGACAAGATCGGGCAGGAGAGGGTGCTTGCCGTATCCTTGATCGGATCGGCGATTATGTTTATCCCGCAGGCGCTCGTCCAGAACGTCTGGCAGCTGTTCGCGGCCCGGTTTATGCTCGGCATGTTTATGGGCGGCTTGCTCCCGTCCGTCAACGCCTTGATCCGCAAATATACGCCGGACGGGATGGAGAGCCGCTCTTACAGCTTCAACAGCAGCTTCCTGTCCTTGGGCAATATGGTCGGCCCGACGGTAGGCGGCGCCTTGTCCGGCTTCATTACGATTCGCGGCATTTTCCTGATCGCCACGGTATTGCTGTTCACCAACGCGTTCTGGGTCAACCGTACGCTGATCTCCCGGAAAAACCGGGAGGTGCAATCATGAACAGGCTCCTGCTCCCCGGTCCGACTAAAAAGACGCCTCTATCTCTCTTCCAAGAGGGTGGAGGCGTCTTTCCTTAGGCTGGCGGATACTGAGAATACGGCGACTAACGGGCGGACAGCCGAACCGTTTGACCGCCGGGAATTTCTACTGCATGATTCTCTGCGCTGACCCATACCGAAATCGCCGACGGATTGTGAACCCACTCGCAGGAAGCGGACCAGCGCAGCCGGCCGAGAGCCGTCATATATTCGACGATCTCCGCGTTCGTCGCATACCAGATGTCCTCCCGTCCGCCGACGATTTCGCCAAACCGGTCCACCAGCTCCCAGTTGTTGTCGTTATCGAATTCGTAGCTGTGGCCCCATACATACAGCAGCAGCATTTTCGAATGTCTCGGCTCCAAAGCGACGAACTTCTCGGCATGCTCCACCATCTGCTTATGGTGGCAGGTCGGGTGCCACTCCAGGAAATTGGCCGGCATCTCATAGGTGCCGTGGCTGCGGGTCGTGCGCGCATATTCGATCCCGAGCGACGGCAGCATCGCCGTGACCTTCTCGTTCCATGTGCCGAACGGGTAGCTCATTCCTCTGACGGGATAACCCGCAAGAGCTTCCAGAGCCGCGCGGTCGTTCGTAATTTCGCGGACGATCTGCTCGGGCGGCGCCTGCTCCAGGAACGGATGGCTCACCGTATGAACGGATATTTCATGCCCCGCATACAAGGACGCAATCTCCGCGCTGTCCAGCTTGCCCTTGTTGTCCAGAAATCCGGAATTGATATGAAACGTGCCGCGGAGCCCATACTTGTTCATACTCGCTACCAGCCGGCGGTCATGGACGACGCCATCATCGTAGCTCAACGTTACCGCTTTGATTTTGCCGCCCGGAAAACGGTCATACCGGATACGCATCCCACTTCTCTCCTATTCAGCGAACGATCTATGAATTCTAACTAACCTCTATGAAATTGAACGATGATTTGGAGGCCCATCCATCCGTATCGGATGAATTTCTGTACAGACCTTCTATTCGGTTCGCTTATTCTTAGGAGTAAATGGGTTCAATTCATATAACGAAACCTTACTGCATTCCCCGGGTGAGGTCAACCCTTCACTCTCGCTATACACAACCCGTCATACGCAGGGAGAATCGTCCCTTCCAGACGCGGATCGGTCGCCATCCGTTTATTGAACTCGCGCACGACCTGGACCGAGTTGCCTTTGGCGGCCGGGTCCATCGTCTTGCCGTGCAGCAGGGCGTTGTCGCCGACGATCAGAGCGCCGGGATTCGCCAGCCGGATCGCCCACTCGAGGTAGTTGACATAATTTCCTTTATCGGCATCGATAAAGAAGAAATCGAATTTCTCGCCCTCCTCGTCGAGCTTCTCCAGAGTTGGCAGCGCCTCTCCGATCCGGTATTCGACGATCGCTCCAAGACCTGCGGCCTCTACGTTTGCCCGGGCGACAGCCGCGAATTCCTCCTTCAGCTCGAGCGAAACCAGCTTGCCTTCCCCGTTCAGACCGCGCGCCAGACAAATTCCGCTGTATCCCCCGAGCGCGCCGATCTCCAGCAGCCGCTTGGCACCGGTCATCCTGACGAGCAGCGTCAGCAGCCTGCCGTACCCGGGCGCAACCGATATTTCGGGCATGCCGTTATCCGCGATCGACTGCCTCACCCGTTCGAGATCGGCATCCTTCTCATACAAAGATTCGACGTACAAATCCGCCGTCTGAAAATATCGTTCCTCCATAACCGTTCCTCCCGTTCCCGCCCGAAAGCGCGTTTGTGTACTTCCGGCGTTTCGCCTATACTTAATTCTGAATCCGTTACATGGTCCGGGCTCGTTTACTGAATCCGTGTTCTTTTTTTACGGTTTCATGATTATTGTAAGATTTTACGGGAATGGCTGCAATCGAAATGCGGAACTACAGGGAAAATGGAGTGAACCTATAAGTGGATACGAAAATTGAACTGATTGCAACCTCTCCGATGGGGCTGGAAGCGGTCGTCGCCCGCGAAGTCCGGGAGCTTGGGTACAACGAAGTCAAGGTGGAGAACGGGAAAGTACTATTTCTGGCGGACAAGTCGGCGATCGCGAGAGCGAATCTGTGGCTGCGCACAGCCGACCGGGTGCTGGTGAAGATGGGAGAATTCCCGGCCACCACGTTTGACGAGCTGTTCGAGGGCGTCAAAGCGCTGCCTTGGCCGGAATGGATTCCGGAGGACGCCGAGTTCCCCGTCGAAGGCCGCTCCCACAAATCGCAATTGTCGAGCGTTCCCGCCTGCCAAGGTATCGTCAAAAAAGCAGTTGTAGAAAAAATGAAGCAGCGCTATGCAACCGAATGGTTCCGGGAAGAAGGTCCGCGTTACGTGATTGAAGTAGCGCTGCTTAACGATATGGCAACCATCACGATCGATACGACCGGACCGGGGCTGCATAAACGGGGATACCGCAAGCTCATCACCGAAGCGCCTCTGAAGGAAACGATGGCCGCTGCAATGGTGCTGCTTAGCCGCTGGCGGGCGGAACGGCCGCTGATCGATCCGTTCTGCGGCTCGGGGACGATTCCGATCGAAGCCGCTATGATCGCCTGGAATATCGCTCCGGGTCTGCGGCGCGAGTTCCCGGCCGAAGCGTGGCCGACGCTGGACCCGGCGATCTGGGAACAGGCGCGTGAAGAGGCGTACGATCTGGTGCGCGACGACGATCCGCTCGATATTATCGGCTCCGACATCGATCCGGCCGCCATCGAGGTCGCGAAAGCCAACGCCAAAAAAGCCGGGCTGTCCGGGGAGCTGAAATTCCACGAAGAGCCGGTCGCCAAGATGTGGCCGCAGAGCGACTACGGCTGTATCATTACGAATCCGCCGTATGGGGAGCGGATCGGAACGAGCGATGAGGTGGAGAAGGCGATTCGTCAGCTCGGCACCGTTTTCGAAAAGCTGCCGACCTGGTCGTTATTCGCCCTTAGTCCGAGCAAGCAGTTCGAGCATTACTTCGGACGAGCCTCCGATAAGAAACGGAAGCTGTTTAACGGCAGGATCGAGTGTCAGCTGCTGCAATATTTGGGTCCTCTGCCGCCGAGGCGCTAGCTGCCGGAAGCGGACCGGGCGAGTGCCCTCTTCCCTGCTTGTTGCATATGATGGATCATATCGCTATAAGTGCGAGTTCAAAAAGTCCGGTTTTCAGCACCGAGAAGATGGGATGAAGCCAGGCAATGAGGAGCGGAGCGTAGCGGGAGCTTTTGTGAGCACCGGAAGTTCCGGCTGAATTCCATATTCGATGTCAGCAGGCTTCTGATCGGCTTCGTGATCAAAAGTGGGCTTTTTGAACAACCTCTGTAAGAAAGGAAGAGAGGCATGAGTCAGGAAGAGCAGCAAGCCACGAATGCGGCGGTTAATTGGACCGGCAGCGGAACGCCGGATTCCAGACCGCCTGCCGTGAACCCTCACGGCGGACATCCCGGTATGGGGCATCACGGCGGATATCACGGGGGATACCACGGCGGGTATCCTGGCGGTTACCACGGAGGATACCACCCTTGGAATTTTACACCGGTCGTCCTGCCCGTTCCATACCCGTATCCTTATCAGCCTTATCCGTACCCGCCTAACCCGTATTCGTCCTATCCGTACAACGGATATCCGTATCCCGGCTACCCGTACATCCCGAATCCGATTCAAGTGTACCGGATTCCGTGCGATCCGCCGGCTGACCCGAACGGATAACCTTCCATCGAAACGGCTGGCGTCCAAGGAAGCGGTCCCCTTGTTGACAAGGAGCCGCTTTTTTTGTGGATTCCGGGAGCGGTGCGGCGATACTACATACGTTCATGCTGCATCTATGGAGCAAACGACTCCCGCGTCCGCTCTTCCGCAAACCGTTCCAGCAAGCCCAGCTGGTCCGCGAGCTGCAGCACCGTATAGCGGCTGCGTACTTCCTTGGCAACCCGCAGCGCGTCGGACAACTCCTGCCGGGCAACTCCGATCTCGCGCGGCTCCGCAGGGGCGCCGGCATCGCGAAGCAGCGCTTTGAGGTCGGGCACGAGTCCGAGCAGCGTCCGAAGCTTCGGCTTCAGTTCCGGCCAGCCCCGGACAAGCCTGTTCATGCGGACGTCCAGCTCCGGCTGGCTCAGAAGCAGGCTGCGGTTCTCAGCGATCATATCCTCGGCCAGAGGACCGTAACAGCGCCGCAGGTTCGTTTCCCACTCGGCGATTTGGGCCGCGTCCTTTTCAGTCATGTTCCACTCGCCCATATCCGCTTCCAGAAGCTCGGCGTACAGCCGGGCGATCAGCGGCGTGGCGGCGCCTACCTTGATCCCGTGCAGCTCCGGGCGGTGACCGGCGGCAAAGTGAAGCATCTCCCAGTAGTGGGAGATATGATGCTCCGCACCCGAGGCCGGGCGGGAATTGCCGATCATCTGCATGGCGATGCCCGACAGGACAAGCCCTTCCATCAGTTTCTTGATCCCCGGCACCCCGCCGGTGCGAATCGCGGTCACCTCGCTCGCCACGTTTGTCAAGGCGCGAGTCATTAATTCCGCCGTCACTTCGCAGTAATGCTCTTCCTCGACGACCGCGGCCAGCAGCCAGTCGCACAGAGCGGTTATTTTCGCCGCCATGTCCCCGACTCCGGCCCCGATCATCGCCGGGGGCGCGCACCGGATCACGTCCAGATCGCCGATGATCGCCAGCGGAGATTGCAAGCTATACGTTTTCTTGTATCCGTTCACCAGAATCGGCGACCCGGTCGAGGCGTATCCGTCCATCGAAGGCGCCGTGGCGACGACCAGATACGGAATTCCGGCTTTGCAGCTGACGAATCTGGCAATGTCGTTAATCGTGCCCGACCCGACGGCGATCATAAATTCCGTGTCCTTCTCAAGCTCGATCAACGCCCGTACCAGTGCGGTCTCATCGGCATACAGCTGGTCCTCCGGAAATACGCAAAGCGTAACGTCAAATCCGCTTCTGCCCAATTGTCCGGCCAGCTCATCGCCCGCTGCGGCGAAGGAAGCCGGATCGGCGATCAGGAGCGCCTTCGTGCCGAGCCCCATTTGACGGATCGTATCCGGGACTTTGCGCAGCGCCCCTTGCTCGAGAATAAGCCGTTCGATCTCGACGCGGTGCGTCCGGCCGCAGGTACAAGCGAACTCGATTCCGGTCAGCCGTTCGACATCGCTCTGCAGAACCGACTCGGCCGTTACGGTTGTTATAGATCTCCGCTCTATCATATACAGGTAAACGCCTCTTTTCGTTGATGTTGGGTAATCCAGGTCCAATAGGTTTCCTTCCATTATGTGCGGTTGCGGCTCCGGTTACAAGCCCTCGTCCAAAGAGACGGTTTGGCGTGCCGGCAGCTTCCACGAGTGTCCGTTCCCCAACCCTGTTCATCTGCCGGAAGCCGCTCATCAAATAAACAAAAGAGCCCGCCGCCCCACAACCGTGGTTTGGTGAGCTCCAACTCTTTACCTTACTCCCTACTGTACCCTACTCCCTACTCTATCCTTTACCCTACCCGTCTCTTTACTGCTCCTACCCGTCCCGGTTCATCGCCGCAACGAGCTGTTCGAGCACCGCATCCGCCGTAGCGTACTCGACTTGACAAGTCCCCGCAGCCGCATGCCCTCCGCCGCCATAGGTCAGCATCAGCGATCCGACGTCGGTCTTCGCCCCGCGGTTTACGATGCTGTGGCCGCAGGCAAAGACGCAGTTTTGCTTATTTTTGCCGTCGACGATCCAGATCGAGATGTTCTGCTCCGGATAAAGCGCATAAATCATGAATCGGTTGCCCGGATATATGGTCTCTACGCCGCGCAGATCGGTGATGATCACATTCCCTTCCGTGCGCGTATGAGCGGCGAGCATCGCCCGATACGGGGCATCCAGCTCGAAATACCGCTTCACGCGCTCCTGAACGTCGGGGAGCTGCATCACTTCGTCCACCGTCTTCGTCATGCAATGCTCGACCAGATCCTCCATCAGCTGGTAGTTGCTGATCCGGTAATCGCGGTAACGACCGAGGCCGGTACGGGCGTCCATAAGGAAGGAGAGCAGATCCCAGCCGCACGGGTTCAAGATGTCGTCCTTGCTGAATTGGGCGGAGTCGGCCTTGTCCACGCCCTCCATAATATCGTCAAGCTCCGGCCCGAACTTCTCGCGGCCTCCGTAATAATCGTAAACGACGCGGGCCGCGCTCGGAGCGATACGGGTTTCCCCCTGATATACGATGTCCTGTCCGTTGCGCTTCAGCTCGCTGGAATGGTGGTCGAACCACAACCCGCAACCTGGCACATAAGGCACATTTGCCAAAATATCGTTCTCGTTTACCTCGATCAAGCCGTCCTGCATATCTTTCGGATGGACAAACTTCATCCCGTCGATCATTCCGAGCTTCCGGAACAACATGGCGCATACGAGTCCGTCAAAATCCGACCTGGTTATGAGTCTCATCGTGTTCTCCCTCTCCTATGTATAGTTCTTATGGACTACTACATTCGCGAACGCATGTCTTTATTCCTTCAACGCACAGGCTTGTTTTCCGGGTTTTACGAGAAAAACAAAAAGACGCCCCGTCCCCATAAGGACAGAGCGCCTTGCAACATGTGCTGCTGTATGGCTTTACTTCACGATCATATGGATCGGATGGCCAAGCGCGCCCTCCGAAGCATCCATCACGATCTCGCCCAGCGTCGGGTGAGCGTGGATCGTCAGCGAGATGTCTTCGATCGTGGCGCCCATCTCGATGGCGAGCGCCAGCTCGGCAATCAGGTTCGATGCTTCCGCGCCCACGATTTGAGCGCCGATCAAGAGCCCCGTATCTTTGTCGCCGACCAGCTTGACGAAGCCTTCGTTAGCGCCGATTGATTGCGCGCGTCCGTTCGCGCCGTAGCTGAAGCGTCCGGAGAAGACGTTGACGCCTTTCTCTTTCGCTTCGGTTTCGCTGAGGCCTACGCTGGCAATCTCCGGCTCGGAGAAAACGACTGCAGGAATCGCTTTGTAGTCGACAGCGCTCGCTTGTCCGGCGATCGCTTCCGCTGCCACTTTCGCTTCGTAGCTCGCTTTATGAGCCAGCGCCGGACCCGGCACGACGTCGCCGATCGCGAAGATCGAAGGAACGCTCGTACGGCCCTGGCTGTCCACCTCGATAATGCCGCGGTCGCTCATCTTCACGCCGATCGCCTGCAAGCCGAGCTCGTCGGTATTCGGCGTTCGGCCCACCGTTACGAGAACGTAATCTGCCGTAACCTGCTTCTCTTCTCCGCCAACCGTATACGTAACCGTTACGTCCGAGTCCGTCTGCTTCGCTTCTTTGGCGAGCGCCTCGTTCACGACATCCACGTTCGACTTCTTCAGGCTGCGTCCCACATAACGGGACAGCTCCTTCTCGAAGCCCGGCAGGATCGTATCCGAGCCTTCCAGTACAGTGACTTTCGTGCCGAGCTTGGCGAACGTCTGACCGAGCTCGATCCCGATATAGCCGCCGCCGATAACGATCAGGCTGTTCGGAATTTCGCTGAGGTTCAGAGCTTCCGTCGAGGACATAATCCGTTTGCCGAACGGGAAAGCTTTCAGCTCGACCGGACGGGAACCTGTCGCGATAATGCAGTTGTTGAACTTATATTGCGTCGAGTCGCTTTCGGTAGCGACACTGACAACCGAATCGCTGACGAAAAACGCTTCGCCGGTTACAAATTGCACTTTGTTGCCTTTCAGCAAGGAACCGACTCCGCCGCTTTGCTTTTTGACGATGCCGTTTTTCCATTCCTGCACCTTCGCCCAATCGACTTTTACGTCGCCGACGTTAATGCCGTATTCGGACCCTTGCAGCGCTGACTCGTAGCGGTGAGCCGCGGAGATCAACGCTTTCGAAGGGATACAGCCGCGGTTGAGGCAGACGCCGCCGATTTCGGCTTTGTCCACGCATACGACCGATTTGCCCAATTGTGCCGCTCGGATGGCTGCTACGTAACCGCCCGGGCCGGAACCGATAACCAGCACGTCAACATCTACAGTAAGCGTTCCGACTACCATGCGCTTACACCTCCATAACCATTAATTGCGGATCTTCGAGCAGGGACTTGATGTAGTTCATTGCATTCTGAGCGGTCGCGCCGTCGATCAGACGGTGGTCGAAGCTCAGGGACAGCGCCATAAGGTTGCCGATGACGATCTGCCCGTCGCGGACGACCGGCTTCTCGGAGATCCGGCCGGTGCCGAGAATCGCCACTTCCGGATAATTGATAACCGGAGTAAAGAACATGCCGCCTGCCGATCCGATATTCGTGATCGAGATCGTGCTGCCTCTCATCTCGTGCGACTGCAGCTTGCCTTCGCGGCCGCGGGATGCGAGATCGCGAATCTCGTTGGCTACCTGCCATACGTTTTTGCGGTCAGCGTCTGCCACGACCGGTACGATCAAGCCGTTGTCGGTATCGGTAGCGATCCCGATGTTGTAGTACTTTTTATAGACAATTTCGCTCTTCTCGTCGTCGATCGAAGCGTTAAGCGCCGGATACTGCTTCACAGCGGCTACGAGCGCCTTGACGATGAACGGCAGATAGGTCAGCTTGACGCCTTTTTTCTCGGCCAGCGGTTTTGCCTTCTGACGCAGCTCAACCAATGCCGTTACATCCACTTCGTCCATAATCGTAACGTGCGGAGCGGTGTATACCGATTTGACCATCGCACTCGCGATCGCCTTGCGGATGCCTTTCAGCGGTACGCGTTCTTCGACGCGATCGCCTGTCGGTGCGACAGCTGCGGAGCCGCCTGCTTGCGGGGCCGATGCGCCTTCGCCTTGAGCCGCTTCTGCAGGGGCTGCAGCCGCTTGGCCGCCGCCGGCTTCGAAAGCGAGCACGTCGTCCTTGGTCACTTGGCCGTTGCGGCCCGTTCCTTTAATGGACGCCAGGTTGACGCCTTTCTCGCGGGCAAACTTGCGCACGCTCGGCGTTGCCAGCACTTGGCCGGATGCTGCGGCCTGCTCAGCCGCTACCGCCGGCTTCGCTTGCTCTGCAGGCGCTGCTGCCGGAGCGGCAGCAGCAGGTTGCGCCGCCGGTGCCGGTGCCGCAGCAGGAGCCGCTTGGCCACCGCCGGTCTCGGATGCCGCAGCCTCGCCTCCGCCGTGATGAATCGACTCCGGCGGAATTTCGCCGACGACGTCGATAACGGCGAGCGGATCGCCTACGTGCGATACCGTTCCTTCTTTTACCTTCAGCTCGACAATTTTGCCGGTAACCGGAGAAGGTACTTCAACGACAGCCTTGTCGTTTTGAACGTCCATAATGATTTGATCTTCTTTAATCTCGTCGCCTGGCTTTACGTGCCATTTGACGATTTCGCCTTCATGAAGACCTTCGCCGAGCTCGGGGAGCCGGAATTGCCAGATCGCCATAGTATTACCTCCTGGGCGTTTTGCTTATGCAAGATAAAATGGATATTACGACTCGTCGAACCTCGTGTCACCTGCTTCGTCGTCCCGCAACTCCCAGTTGCCGGGTCCGACCAAGCGGAGCATATCGTGCAGGCGTTGCTTGGGTTGCTTAGGTGTATGCTTGGTATGCTTGGTATGCTTGGGTATGTCATAACCGTTATTTCGTTACCGTCCTTATCCCAAAGTGCCGCCTGAGCCTGGTTGTTTAGTTCATGCAGCAGGCGGGTTCCTTCGAAAATAACGGTCTTTTGCAGCTTCAATTCACGGTCAAACCTGCTTCATCACCAAAATAAGAGATGTTTAAGGCCGTTATTTCAACAAGTTCGTTCCTTTGCGGACGATTCCAGCGAAATAAGAGCCTTGAACAGCCTTTATTTCATCCAATCCGGCTGTTTTTACAGAAATAAGAGCTTCCACAAGCTCTTATTTCCGCATCACTTCACTGCCATAATACCGGCCTCCGCCATTCGGTTCGGTTCCGTTTCGCTCCGTCCCGTCAAGCTGCGTCTATGCCATTCTTGAAGAAACGTCCTGCAGCTTCACTTGAAGGCCGGTGCCGGATGGACAGCCGTGAACTCATTTATTTAGAAGTTCAATACTTGATTAATTCCTTCGATAATCCGAGCTGGTGTAGGCAGCCATTCGTCTTCGACTTGTCCGAACGCATATACCGTATCCGGAGCCGCTACGCGGAGGACCGGAGCTTCCAGATGCAGGATCGCTTTTTCGTTTACTTGAGCGATCACTTCGGCAGCGATGCCGGCTGTCTTCTGGGCTTCTTGAACGACGATCGCGCGGTTCGTCTTCTTGACCGATTCCACGATCGTTTCGATATCAAGCGGCATAAGCGTACGCAGGTCGATGACTTCGACGGACACGCCTTGCGACTTCTCGATCTCTTCGGCAGCTTTCATCGAAGTGTGAACCATCGCGCCGTAAGTGAGGATCGTCACGTCTTTGCCTTCGCGGACGATATTCGCTTTGCCGATCGGCACGGTGTACTCGCCTTCCGGAACTTCCGCGCGGAACGCACGATACAGCTTCAGGTGTTCCATGAAGAAGACCGGGTCGTTGTCGCGGATTGCGGAGATTAGCAGTCCTTTGGCATCGTACGGGTTCGAAGGGATAACCACCTTGATCCCCGGAGTTTGCACGAGCATGCCTTCGAGGCTGTCCGTGTGCAGCTCAGCCGCTTTTACACCGCCGCCGAACGGAGTCCGGATAACCATCGGAGCCGTGTAGCTCCCCCCGGACCGCCAGCGCAGACGAGCCGCTTGCGCTACGATCGAGTCCATCACTTCAAAGACGAAGCCGATAAACTGCACTTCCATAATCGGGCGGAACCCTTGCACGCAAAGTCCGACCGCCAAACCGCCGATACCGGACTCGGCCAGCGGCGTATCGAATACGCGCTCTTCGCCGAATTCTTTCTGAAGTCCTTCAGTAGCGCGGAACACGCCGCCGACATGACCGACGTCTTCGCCGAATATCATAACGTTCGGATCACGCTGAAGCTCCAGCTTCATCGCTTCATTAATCGCTTGAACCATCGTTAACTGTGCCATCGCTTACTTGCCCCCCTTGCCCGCAAACCAAGCTTTTTGCTCTTCCAGATGCGCCGGCGTCGTTTCGAACATCGAATCAATCAGGCCCGGAATCGTCATCTTCTCCGTCTCTTCCGCCTTTTTGATTTGCGCGTTGACGTGCTCCTTCGCTTCTTCGATCACTTTGTTCTCTTCCTCTTCGCTCCACAGCCCTTTCGCTGTCAAGTACGTGCGGAAACGGACGAGCGGATCGCGTGTTTCCCAGTCGCCGGATTCTTCTTTCGTTCTATATTTGGACGGATCGTCGCCGGACATCGAGTGCGGGCCGAACCGGTACGTAATTGCTTCTATCAGAGTCGGTACGCCTTCGAGCGCATGCTGGCGAGCTTCGGATACGGCTTTGTATACGGCAAGTACGTCCATACCGTCGATTTGTACGCCGCGAATCCCGGCAGCGACCGATTTTTGGGCGATCGTAGCAGCCATCGTTTGTTTCGCGCGCGGGGTTGAGATCGCGTAACCGTTGTTTTGGACGAAGAAAATGCAAGGAAGCTTAAACGCTCCCGCGAAGTTCATTCCTTCGTAGAAGTCGCCCTGGGAGCTGCCGCCGTCGCCCGTATAAGCGATCGCTACGTTCTGCTTGCCGCGGCGCTTAAGACCCATCGCAATGCCAGGAGCTTGTACGATCTGAGCCCCTATAATGATTTGCGGGAGCAGCACATTGACGCCTTCCGGAATTTGTCCGCCATGCTGATGTCCGCGGGAATACAGGAATGCCTGATAGAGCGGAAGACCGTGCCAGACGAGCTGCGGCATATCACGGTAGCCCGGGCATACCCAATCTTCTTTGTCGAGCGCAAATTCACTCCCGATCATGGACGCTTCCTGACCGGATACCGGCGCGAAAAATCCGAGCCTGCCTTGACGGCTGAGCGATACGGCGCGCTGGTCCCACGTGCGGGTAAATACCATGCGGCGCATCAGTTCTTTCAATTGATCGTCGGACAAATTCGGAGCGGCTTCCGGGTTCACGATCTCGCCGTTCGGAGACAGGATCGAGAGCGGCTGGATCTCGTCGATCCGAACTTCGGACAATGGCTTGCTCATCGCTTTCACCTCTGAAATGGTTTTAAGTATTGGGTTATACAGAACAGCAAACTGTTATAGTATATTGAGCACCCTGTTTCATAACAATGTCAGCTTTTCAAGCCTGAAACCACTTGATTTTAGCGGAAACTCGTATGTAACAGAGTACCACCATTATATAGTACAGTTCGACAAAAATCTATAGCATTCGATCAAAACTTTTTCTATTCCGCCCCTCGCTGTTATAATGATTGGATTGCGGCCAGTCGTTTTCGGAGATAGCCGCATCTCCAATTAGTTTACACTTAACGAACCATTTTCAATCGGAAAGGAACATGCCGCAATGAACGATGACCGTTACACCAAACGCACGATCGTAAAGGAAGAAGTGCGCTCCGCTTTTTTGCCGGAAGCCAGAAGCGTCAAAATATACATGCCTCCGGGCTACAATGAGCTGATGTCCTACCCGGTCCTGTATTGCCAGGACGGCGAGGACTTCTTCAACTTCGGCCGCACCGCGACGACCATCACCCGGCTCATCCTGGACGAAGGGCTGGAGCCCGCGCTCGTCGTCGGCGTCGATGTGGACAAACGGGTTCGCACCGATGAATATTCCCCGGACGGCTCCCGGTTCGAGGCGTACTGCCGCTTTTTCGCGGAGGAGCTCGTCCCTTATATCGAAGAGCGCTATCCCGCAAGGCGGGAACGGGCCGACCGCGTCATCGCAGGTGATTCGCTGGGCGGCACGGTATCGCTTCATCTCGCCCTGGAGTACCCGGAGCTGTTCAACCGGGTGTTGTCGCTGTCCGGCGCTTTTCTGGAAAGCACCCGCAGCCGTCTCGCCGCCGAAAGCGACTTGTCTTGGCTGGAGCTGTACATGCTGATCGGCTTGCAGGAGACCGCCGTCGAAACGTCTTCGGGCACGTTCGACTTCCTGAACGAAAACCGACTGACCCGGGCTATGCTGGAAGCGAAGGGGACCAAACTGGTCTACGAAGAGAAGGACGGCAAGCATATTTGGGGCTTTTGGCAAAAAGAGCTGCCCGGAGCATTGACCCGTTTCTTCGGATAATTTCCTTCCTGCTCAAAACTTGTCATTCCTGCGGCGCTGCAACAATGAAACATCCTGCGGTGCAGCAACGTCTATTTTTATGTGCAACACCGACACCGATTATACGCATTGGAGGAAAGCTACCGATCATGAAGCGAAAACGTTCCAAAACCACGGCCGCTCTGCTGCTGACCGGCCTAGTATTCATTGTCGCGGCTTGCGGCGACAAACAGGCCGCTCCTCCCGAGGGCAGCGCCGGATCGGATAAACCTGCCGTTGCGGCGCCAGGCGGCGCGGGCACGGACTCGAATCCGACCCAGAGTCCAAAGGTGCCCGAATTAACCGGCTCCCCGAATCCGCCCAAAACTACGGACCCTGCGCCGTCAACCGGCAACGGGACCGGAACGGGCACAGGTAATGGTACAGATAAACCTGGCGGGAATAACGCCGCAGGAGACAAAGGCTCCGCCGGCAACGGCGATCCGAAAGCGGTTCAGGTCGTCGCGAAGCCGGCGGATGTCGCGGTGCTCGTCAACAAGACGTACCGGTTGCCAGACAATTACAAACCGACCGATCTGGTCGAACCGGACATCCCGTTTATCTTCAAGGAGAAAAGCGACAAGCGATTGATGCGCAAGGAAGCGGCAGGAGCGCTGGAGAAGCTCGTCGCCGCCGCGAAGAAGGACTCGATCTCCCTGGCCGGCGTATCCGGCTTCCGGACGCAGGCGACGCAGAAAACGCTGTTCGACAACTACGTGAAAAAGGACGGCGAGGAAGCCGCCCGCAAATACAGCGCCGTCCCCGGACACAGCGAGCACCAGACCGGTCTTGCGATGGACATATCCGGCAGCGACGGCAAATGCGCCGCCTCCGACTGTTTCGCCGATACGAAGGAAGCGAAGTGGCTGGCCAAAAACGCGGCCGAACACGGTTTTATCATCCGTTATCCGAAAGGCAAGGAGAGCATCACCGGCTATCAATACGAGCCGTGGCATCTCCGTTACGTGGGCACGAAGATCGCCAAGGAAATAACCGACAAAGGGATCACCCTCGAGGAGTATATGGAAAGCGCAAATGCCGTGCAGGCCGCCAAGTAAGTTGGCTGGGTATAGGCAAATCGAATGACTGTCTCCAAAGTTTTTTACGATTTTGCAAGCCCCTGGACAGACTGGTTTTCTCGAGAAAAAGGACCTCAGCTTCCACTTTATAGCGGAATTTGAGGTCCTTTCGTTTAAGAGTTTGCACGTTCCCAAATGTGATGCGACATGGTTTCGGACAGTCCTTCTTTGACATGCTCCTTGTGTGGAGAGGAGGAAGGATGGGTACCTGGCCCTTATTTCAGCCAACTCGTCGCGTCTGTGTCCTCTTCGCCGATTTTAACAGCTTCAAACCGCTCTTATTCCCCGTCCAAGCGGGTTTTCGGACAAAATAAAGAATGCAAACCTATGCAAACCGCTCTTATTCGGCTCCTCTCCCGCTTGAAGCACGGCAGAAAGCTAAATCGCCGCCACCTATGAGAAGCGAGTTGCTATCCTTGATACCCGGCCGCTCTCGATCAATTGTCTGAATTGCAGGTAATCCAGCAGAATGAGATCTGCCGTCGCCTGGCAAATGCACTTTACGACGATGGGGGCATACTAGTGGCCTAAAGCGAAAGAGTTTCTTGCGGCACATGCTCGTTCTAAGGAGCTCCCTTATCCGCTTTAGCACGGTGAAGAACATAAACATGCCTGTCTAATAAAAAGCCTAAAAAAACGCCCCATTCCGGCTTCAACCCGAAAGGAGCGTTCTAATTGGTCTCAACAGCCCCCACAGCCCGGCTGCCGCATCGGCCGATATTCCGCCAACTGGCGACGCTGCTTAGGCGTTCTAACTGTATCGCATCGCGCGAATAAGGGTGGCGACCCGTCATCCAGCCGCTCACCCGGCATACTCGGCACATTTGGCACACATGGCACACATGGCACACTCAGCACACTTGGCACCCGGCTCATCCGTCCCTTATTCCGCAGGCTCCCGGCTGTCGTAACGGCTGCGCAGCAGTCCAGCCATCCGTTCCAGCTCCTGCATCGAAGGCTTGTCCGGATGACGGCCGACCGTCCCGCCCCATTCCTGCAGCGTCTGCACGAGCGCTTGGACGAACGTTTTCCCGGTGACGCCGTAACCGCCCAGTTCGGCCAGGGTGGCCATCGTTTCCGGTTCTACGACCGGCACGTCCTTCTCTAGGTTGCCTCCGGTGGCGAGCTCATAGAAGGAGCGGATCAATTCGCCGCGCCGCACGGCATGCCCTTCGGCGGCAACGAACGCATTCACGATAAACGCCTTCGTCTGGCGCCGCTGCGAGATGCCGCACAGCTTGCGTCCGTTGACGCTGACGTCGTACTCGCCCGGACAATAGGAGCCACGCACTTCGCCCTTATCGGCGTCCAGACCGAGCTTGCGGAAGCTTTCGCGGATGAGCGAGTACATCAGCTCGAAGTCTTCCTTGAACTCCAGCTTGCCGCCCGGATTCGGCATGACGATGGACAGATTGACGATACCCGGATCGAGCGATACGGCCGCTCCACCCGAATTACGCACACCTACCTGGTAGCCATGCAGCCTGAGCCATTCCATCGCTTGTTCCACATGCGGCAATCTGCGGTCGCGCAAACCCAGCACAACGGCCTTCTCGTGCCTCCAGATGTGCACGAATGCAGGCGCGCCTTCGCCGATTTTTTGACAGAGCAGCTCGTCATAGGCGAATGGGAACAAGATGTCGCCGAGCAGCGTATTATCGCTTGTATTTTGAATGTAAAATGGAGACGGTATCCGTCCGCTCATATCCACTTCTCCCCGATCCAACAGGATTTAAAAGAAAACCAGTTAGAGAATAGCATGAAACAGCGAAATGTTCAATGTTTCAGGGTTTGGCGGACCCTATCGAGCCGTGGATAAGCAAGCCCGTACAAGGCCGCTTTGGTTCCCTTGCGTCCGTTGCCACCGCTCCCGACCGAAGCTGTGAATCCGGTGTATCGTCTGTTTTCCGTCTGGATTTCTCCCTGGAAACTACGGTAACAAACCGGTTAAGCGAAGAAGATCCGGGCCGGGACTCGTCTGTAAAAAGTCAGTTCAGCCGGGTTTGCTTCTTCCAGTGTGATAATGCCCGGCAAGCGCCACTGGAATACCAAACGATTCTGGGAAGTCAGTTCACCGGTTTCCCAGCCTCCCAGCTCTCCAGTTTCCCTCAATGCGATCTTTCGTCTGAGGAGTCCGTGCCTTGACAGGTGGAATGGTTTCCAGGCAGTTGGATGCCGCTCCAGCCGCTTACCTCGCATTGGCCATATTCATTATCCCCCACAGCAACCACCGTGCCGTCCGATTTAAGCCCTACGGTATGGGCACAACCCGCCGCAACCGCCACAATATCGCGCCAATCGCTGACATTACATTGGCCATGCTTATTCCAGCCTACAGCCGTCACCGTGCCGTCTGTCTTAAGACCGATCGTATGATGACTGCCCGCCGCGATCGCAGCAATACCGCGCCAGCCGCTTACCTCGCTTTGGCCATTTTTATTATCGCCCACAGCCGTCACCGTACCGTTCGATTTAAGACCGATGGTATGCAGATACCCCGCCTCGACATTCACTATATCGCACCAGCCGCTTACATTACATTGGCGGTACCGGTTATTACCCACAGCCGTCACCGTGCCATCCGATTTGAGACCGACGGTATGCCAGTCGCCCGCCGTCACCTCCACAATATTATGCCAACCGCTGACCCCGCATTCACCTTCCTTATTCCTCCCCACGGCTATCCCCCTGCCGTCCGATGTCAGCCCAACGGTACGACACCACCCCGCCGCAACCGCTGCAATATCGCGCCAATCACTGACATTACATTGGCCGTACTTATTCCAACCCGCCGCCGCCACCGTACCGTCCGATATGAGGCCGATTGTATGAGCATTACCGGTGTTCGTCGCCATATGAACATTGCCAGCCGCAACCGCCACGATATCGCGCCAGCCGCTTACCTCACATTGGCCATACTTATTATCGCCCGCAGCCGTCACCGTACCGTCCGATTTAAGCCCGACGGTATGACGCCGACCCGCCGCAATAGTATGTTTGGGCCATCGCTTCACCCTTGCCATCACTTCTTCCGGTAAAATGCAATCCATGTTTCGCCTCCTTAAACAGGCCTGCTTTCAAAGCCTCAACCTCTATATAGATACTTTATCGCAGATGTACCCTAAAGTCCTAACAGGATGCTTTAAATAATCCCCCGCCAACCGGCCCTCCAATGATCTGTTCCCTTATTCCCTGGACCTGGAATAACAGGTTCCGCATACTGCTGTACGTTTTGCCGAATGCAATTTAAAACCAGTCATTTTGCTGCGATTTTCCGAGGCTCACTTAGAACCGGTTTTCCACAACGAAAGGACCTCAGTCTCCACATTCAGTGGAAATTGAAGTCCTTTCGTTGAAAAGCGGAGACGTCCGCCCCTGTCAGGCGACCCCTTCCGGGACAGCCCCTTTGAATCGCCTTACGTTGATTGCCGAACCGTCCTCTTCCATTCGGAGGCGAATATCTTGATGCTTGCTTGGAGCGAACCGACCGGTTTGCTTTAGGCCTCGCTTAATTCGATTATCGCATGAATATGCACCCGCGGAATCGTAAAGGCGATTCCGTCTGCGGTTTGTTCGACCGGCAAGTCCAAATTGTCCGGCTGCAAAACCGCTTTGCGGAGCCTGCTATCACGGATGACGACCCGGATCTCGTGCACCGGGGTGATGTTTTCGATCGGGTTGTAAAATGCAGTGCTTTTCTCCCCCGCATGATTGCTCTGGAAGTTAACGACGTGCAGGTACGTTTTGCCGTCCTTACGCATCAAATTCGTCTCGATATGCGTCGGCGCCTCGACCTCCGCATATCCCGCGTAATGGCACCGGAGCAGATTGTCCACGATGCGCCGCACCCAGAAATGATTCGAGTGCCAATAGGAGCCGAATACCGGCGCGGCGACGTACAAAGCCGTCCCTTTGCCATACCGGTTGACGCTGATGCCCGGACAGTCGCTAACATGGCCTCCCGGCGGAATCGGGTGGCGGAACGCTCGGCTGACGGCCGGTACCGTAAGCGGCCACTGGATGAAGCTGACAATATCCGCTGTCGTCGGCACCGTCTTGATAAACGGCGCTTCGACCAGCTGCGGAATGCGGGCGATCCCTTTCCATAACTCCTCGCGCTCGGTCAAGTAACCGCAGCTGTATGGGGAACGTTCCAAATAGTTTATGCCCAGCACGTTCGCCAGCAGGAAGTTTTGGCGTTCCCGGCAAAACGTCGCTTCGCCCGCCGCAAGCAGCAGTCCGCCCTCCGCGACAAACGCTTCGAGCCGCGCCGCGGACGCTTCCGACAGCCGGACCGTCTCGGGCAGCACGACGACGCGGTAACCGCTCAAATCGGGGAATTGGTCGTTATAGTAAATGTCGAACTGATGATGGCCTTCAAGCAGCATTTTGGCCGCGCCGAACGTTGCGGCGTCGTCTTTGTCGTGGTACCAGTTATTCGTGTTGTTCGCAATCAGCGCCACCTCGCGCACGCTCTCCGCCCGGACGCAATACTTCTCCCGCTCCTCTACGAAGCCGAACGCTTCGCCGATCACGTCGTACACCCCGTCCTGCAGCGTCCCGTCCGGCAGCACCTGATCGCCGATATTGATGATGCCCCCGTTAGCCAAAATCGTCGCGAATTCGTACTTGAGCTGTTCCGCCGTTTTGCACGACATGAGCCCCCAGCCCTCGGTAAACCTCACCGTCATGATTTGCACCGGAACATCCAGCGTCCGGGCATAACGCGCGCGGATCGAATGGTTATGAAACGAGCCCGTCGCCGAAGGCTGGGATTCCCATAAGCCGTAATCGCTTGTGGCGTTAACCCGGTCCGGCTCGCCCATCCGCCATGCTCCGTTGCAGTTCATCAGAACGTTCGGGCGAATCCGTTTGACCGTCGCGACGATTTCCTCCATGCAGCGCGCCGCCGTGTCGATGCCGAAGCGGACGACAAGCTCGCGGTCCGTCACGAGCAGCTCCGGCTTCAGCTCGCGTCCATATTCCTCGGCGAATTTCTTTTTGCAATACGGGCAGAAGCAGTAATGATTATGCAAATACGGGATATCGAGCAAATACCCGTCCATGTCGTACTTCTCTGTAATCTCCTTGATCTGCGGCAGGACGAGCTCCTCTCGGTAAGGGCTGTTGAGACAGGGCAGCTCCCATACCGTTCCTTCGGCGCCGCGCACCTTCCCGTGCTCGTCCACCTGGTACCAGTCCGGGTTGTCCTGAACAGCTCTCGCGTCGGTGCCGAGCGAGTAATACGCGATGACCTTGATGTCATGCTTCCGGGCTTCCGCCAGCACCTCGCCGAAAAAGTCCTCCTTCAGCCCGCTATGCTTATGCCCGACCGTATTGTCGTAAAAGGCGTTGCCGAAATGGCATTTCGTAAAAACGCCGATGACGTTGACCTTCGCCCGGACGAACCGGTCCACGAACGATTTCGCGTCAAAGTTGCGAATCGCTTCGCGCGGAAACTCCGGCATATGAAAATCGACGTGCACCTGACGCATACGGTCCCAAAACCAGCTGTCTTTCTTCATATAGATAAACCCTCCTGCTCCGGCGCTCG
The DNA here is from genome assembly GCF_058135425.1 of Paenibacillus sp. MAH-35. NCBI lineage: Bacteria > Bacillati > Bacillota > Bacilli > Caryophanales > Paenibacillaceae > Paenibacillus > Paenibacillus sp. MAH-35. Next base: position 28,174 of record NZ_JBYUPU010000001.1, on the reverse strand, counting down.
GCGACGGTTTCGCTGAACGTCTCAGCGCCGACCGCCGCCGAGCTTTTTTACAACTTATATACTCAGAGACTACGACTTCGATAGCGCATGCAAGCCAAGCCTCTCCAACTGCTCCGCCGGCGCACCCAGCTCCCCGAGCTTGACCGCCAGCTCCCGCTGAAGCTCGTCCAGCTTGTCCGGACGGACATCGGCCAGATTCGTATACTCGTTCGGGTCGGCCGTCTTGTCGCTCAGCCATGTCGGGGTGCCCCACGACGGGCAGTCGACCGCACGCCGCCCCTTCTCGTAAGGCCCGAGATCGTACGGAATAAACCTCGCCGTGCTGTGTCCGTACCAATACAACGGCTTGTTGTCCGGCACCGGGGACTGGTGCAAAATCCACTCGCCGTCGGTGATCGTCACGCTGCGTCCGAACATACCGCTAATCGCATAGCGGCGCGTGCCTGCTCCGGCATCGCGGAGCACGGGCAGCAAATCGATGCCGTGCCGGTCCGGCGGGCAAGGACGGCCGACCGCGCTCAGCACCGTCGGGTAAATGTCGACGAGCTGGACAAGCTGGCTGCGCCGCTCGCCGTGACCGTCGCGGGGATGCGCAACGATAAACGGAATATGCCCGCAGGCATCGTGCTGATGCGTCTGCAGCTTGCCGATCCGGCCGTGGTCGCCGTTATAGGTGCCGTGATCTGAGGTGAAGATGACCATCGTATCGTTCCACAGATCCAGCTCGTCGAGCTTATCGAGCAGTTTGCCGAGCCACTTGTCGGTCATCGCCACCATCGCGGCATACCGCGCCTGCACATGGCGCAGCTCCTCCGGCGCATAGTGATTTTCCCATTTGTCGTACGGCACCATCGACTTCCAGCGGTCCACGTCGTATCCGCGCGGATCGAACTTTTTCAGCCATTCCTCCGGCGGGTCCCACGGCTCGTGCGGGTCGAAGCAGTCGATATGCACATAGAAATTGTCGTGCGACCGGTTCGCTTCCAGCCAATCGGCCGCCTGTGTAAACACTTTGGCGCAAAAATAGTCTTCCTCCGACTTGCGGGTCAAGTGCACGTTGCGATGATGGCGTTCCACCTTATGGTCCGCGTCGTCCGGACAAGGGAAGACGACCGGGTCGGTTTTCCAGGCGTCCGCCTCATGGCCGCGAACGAAATCGAATCCGGTATACCCCATATGGTAATTGCCAGCGCCCTGCTCCCACAAATGAAAATGGTCGGTCACCATGTAGCTGACCGGATATCCTTGCGCAAGCTGCCGGGATAACGATTGGTTCGGCGGACCGGACACTTGCCGCGGCAAGTCGAGATCGCCGTCCTCCAAAGGGCCCCAGCCCCGTTCCAGAAACTCGTACCGCCCCGTGTAAATATCCCGTCTGGCCGGCATGCAAGGCGTCGATCCGCACCAGGCGTTGTCGAATACGGTGCCCCTGCGGGCAAGCCGGTCCATATTCGGCGTCGGCACGATCCATTCCGGCTGTTCCGGGCTCATCACCCGGTTCAGCGGCCTGCCTTGATGGTAAGGTCCGCAATGATCGACACGCAGCGTGTCGCATACGATAACGATGCAGTTCATCCGTTTCTCCTCCCGATCGGGACCGTCCCCGCGTCCGCATTCAGACGATTCCCCCGGCTCACGGTCTGTTCGGATGCCGGGGGAATAGACGGCCAAACTTATTTTTTAGTTCCGTACTGATTGTCCTTGTTCCAATTATTCATTTTCATGGTATCGTTCATGTCGGCCTTGAGCGTATTCTGCATCTCGGTCGCGTACTTGTCGAACGTAACCGAGTCTTCCAGATACAGCTGGCCGATCCGCACCAAATCTTCATTCAGCTTTTTGCTGATATGGGCGGCGTAGAAGTTGACCAGAATGCGCTCCCCGACGAATTGGAAGCCTTGCAGATGATCGGGAAGCTTGACGCCGACTAGCGTTGTCGCTGTATACATTTTGTTCCCCATCACCGTCGCCACTTCCGGCGAAGACAAATATTTCAGGAAATCGACGGACGCTTCCAGCTTCTCGCCCGTCACTTTTTTCGGAATCGTGAACACCATGTCCGGGTATCCGCCGAGCTCATAATATTTCTCGGCCGCGTTCGGGTTTTCTTTTTTCGTCAGGTAGGGCAGCGCGAACGTGCCGAATTCGAATTTTCTCGCCTTCGAATCCTGAATCGTGTTCAGCTCGTAGTTTCCTGCCATTACCATCGCCACGTCGCCGCGGATGAACATTTCCTTGGCCGTGTCGCCGTTCATGCCGTTATAACCTCTGGCCCAATACTGCGACCAGTCTTTGATGATCGGCATAACGCCGAACCAGTCGGGCGATTGCAGATTGATTACGTTCTGATCGACGGCGCCCGCGATTTCGCTCAGCTCCAACTGACGGTTTTGGTTCCAGTCGAACGGCTTGACCTTATCCGCAGCGATCTGGTTCGTCATCAGGTTCGTGACCCAGAGCAAGTGGTTGTCGCCCGGCTTCGAGTTGGCAAAGGCGAACGGCGTAACTCCGGCCGCTTTCAGCTTTTTCTGCACGTCGATGAAGTCGGTCCATGTCTTCGGCACTTGCAGCCCGTGCTTCTTGAACAAGTCCTGATTATAGAAGACGCGGATCGCCAGCGTTTGCAGAGCGACACCGGACAGCTTGGTCGATATCGGATTTTTCATTTCGTTTAATATCGTCGGCGTAAACGTGTCCTTCCACACTTTGTTGTCCGTATACGGATTCGGCTTGTCATATTCCGCAGTCAGATCGACAACCAGATCTTTGTTCAAATCTTCGTGCGTCCATGTGTAGCGGCTCGGCACGATTTCCGGAGCCGTACCGCCGATCAGGCCGGTCGTCAGCCAGGTGCGGAACGCGTCCCCGTCGTTCGGCGCATAGTCGAGCTTGATTTTGACATTCGGCTTTTTCTGCGCGTAACCGGCTACGATTTCCTGCCATACCGCTTTGATCTCCTCCTGCTTCGGCGTTTCCACGGCAAACGTCAGATTGATCGTTTTCTCGCCGCCCTCCCCGGCTTTGTTTTCATCCGGCTTGGACGACGTGCAGGCCGCCAGGAAGACTGACGATGCTATGGCAAGCGTCAAGCCTTTGGCGAACCGTTTTCCAGTTCGATTGGACATCGGATTACCCCCTATGATGTATGATTGCTTTCTTCTATCCTAACCTTTCACCGCGCCCGACGTAATGCCGGAGATAAAAGGTTTGGTAGCGACCAGAAAAAGCGCGAGCAGCGGGATCGACGAGATGATATAGCCGGCCAGCTTAACGCTGATGCCTTGATCCATGTTCCCCGTTACGGTGCTCAGAGCGAGAATGACCGGTTTGACCTTGTCCCCGGTTGTCGAGACGAGCGGCCAAATGTAGTTGTTCCAGCCGGCCAGGAAGTTGATGATCGATACGGTTGAAATGACCGGCAGCGAAAGTGGCATAACGACCTTCGCGAAAATTTGCAGCTCGCCGGCACCTTCGGTTTCGGCTGCCTCCAGCAAGCTTTTGGGCAAGCCTTCGAAAAAGGTTCGCATCAGATACGTAGCCATCGAAGCGCCGAACGCCATCGGAGGGAAAATTTGCCCTTGGTACGTATTCAGCATGCCCAGCTTCTGAACGAGCAAAAACTGCGGGATGAGAATGAGAAAGCCCGGCACCATCATGAGCGACAAAATAAGCAGGAACAGCACGTTTTTGCCGGGGTACGAAAACCGCATAAACGAATATCCGGCGAATGACGAAATGATCAAAACACCGGCCACGATGCAGGTGGAGATCAATACCGTGTTCCCGATGAACGGCCCGATTTGCTTAAACGCCGTTGCGTAATTGTCGAAATGAAACGGAAACCCGACACCCCAAAAGTTCAGGATCATTTGCTCCGAATGTTTGAGCGAGCTGACGATCAGCATATAAAACGGAAACAGCGTCAGCCCGAGCAGGATAGCGAGAATCGCGTAATGCGGCACGGCCGCGATTCGGAATCGCAAGGCAAGCCCCCTCCTTTCTAGTCGATAGTTTCGGTGTTTTTGACAAACTTGTTGTTGGCCCATGTGAGCATGAGCAGCAGCAGAAACAGGACGAGACCGATCGCCGAGGCGTACCCCATCTTGCTGTAGGAGAAGCCTTGAATGTACAAATAAAGCGCGGGGGTCATCGTCGATTGACCGGGACCGCCGTTGGTCAGCACGAGAATGTTCTCGAAGCTTTGAATCTGCTGGATGATCGTCAGCACCGTAACCATCTTGAGCTGGCTGCGGACGAGCGGCAGCTCCAAATGAATGAACCTCTGCCAGACGTTCATGCCGTCCAGCTTCGCGACTTCGAACAGCTCGGTGGAAATCGCCATAAGCCCGGCCAAGTAAATCAGGAACGTGATGCCGCCGATCCACGGAAAATTGACGAAAATGACGGACGTAAGCGCCGTTTTGCTTTCGCCGAGCCAAGCGTGCGTCCACGATTCGAGTCCGAGCTGCTCCAGAAGCTCATTGAGCACGCCGTAATCTCCGGCGAAAATCCATTGCCAGGTCAAGTAAATGACGATGCTCGGAATGACAAGCGGAATGACGAACCACAGCTTGAACATATTTTGCAGCCGGATCTTCTTGACATGAAACACGAGCACCGCGGCCAGCAAAGGCACGGTTAGCTGGATGAGCACCCCGGTGGCCGTGAAGATTCCCATGTTTTTCAGCGAGACGTAAAACGTCTTGTCGCGAAACAGCTGGACGAAATTGTCCAAGCCGATGAACGTCCGGACATTGGCGCCGTTCCAATCGTAAAACGACATGATCAGCGCGTTGAAGAACGGAATGTACTTGAACGTAGCAAGCACGGCGAATACCGGGATCAGGAAAGCGTAACCTTTCCAATGCTTGCGAAAAAATCGTGATGCGGATAATGCCATGGTAGTTTCGACCTCCCGTCGATCGTAAGCGGTCGTTAAGCCGAACCCGGCCGGATGCGGCCTGTACGGTAACGTTTTCTCGATATGGTTAAACTGTACGTGAAAACGTTTTACATTTCGAGGTGACATTTTTTGTTTCGGAGGGGGGCCATTTTTTTGCATGTCGTCCGAGGCGGGTGCGGGTAAGTTAGGGATGTAAAACATATGCTATACTGAATGGCAAGATAGAGCGGAATTGCCGTTGTTATCCGGCACGCGCTTATCCAATGGATTGCCAGGAGCGGAAATTTGCGGCCGAGGCCGCTATGAAGGCGGGGAACATGATGAACGTGCTAATCGTGGACGACCAAAGGCTTTCCCGCGCCGGACTCGCCAAAATGATCGAATGGGACAAGCTCGGCCTTACCCCTGCGGGGGAATGCGCGAACGGTCGCGATGCCCTGGAGAGAATCGGTGACGCGGATGCCGATATCGTCATAACGGACGTGCGGATGCCGGTCATGAACGGGCTCGAGCTGATCGAAAAAGCGAAGGAGCAATATCCCGACATCGCGTATGTCGTTGTAAGCGGCTATGACGATTTCGCCTATGTGCGCAAATCGATCCAACTGACCGTGGCCGATTATTTGCTTAAGCCGGTAGACCCGAGGGAGCTCAACGAACTGCTCGCGAAGCTTGTAAAACGGGGCGAGGAGCGGCAAAAAAAGGCGGAAGCGGAACTGCGCACCTCACGCGAGCAGTTTTTTCGCCATTTGCTTGAAGGCGCTTACGGTGTCGTCGAACCGGAATCGCTGCCGGAGTTCGCCGAGATCCGGTTCGCGGCTCCCGGCGACCAGTTCGTTGCAGCCGTGTTCGAGAGCGGCCTCGACAAACCAGCCGTATATGAGACCCTCAGGCCGATGGCGGAGAGAATCGCTGTATGCGTCTACCGCACCCGCGGCGTTTATTTGCTGATCGCGTCCGCTCCCTCGCTGGCCGCAGGCGATATCGCTTCGGAGCTGAAGCGTTTGGCGGGGGGCGGCAGCGCATTCGCCCGGGTCAGTATCGGCGGCGCGGCGGATGGCGTCGGCGGCGTGAAAGAGACGGTAAGCCAAGCGTTCGACGCCTATTCGATCCGGACGAGCCGGAGCGCAGATTCGGCGGACGAGCCGGCAACCTTTGAGAGCATGGAAGCAAAAACCGCCGATTTCGTGCCGCTCAGCGCCGCCTGGGAGCAAGAGTGGGCGTTCCACCTCCGTCAAGGGAACAGGCGCGAGGCGCTGGAGAAGCTCGGGGAGCTGCTGGACGCCGGCCGCTCCGCCCATCCCGACATCGTGGACGGCTCGTACCATTACGTGCTGCTGCGCGGAGCCCGCGAGCTGTACGAGACCGGGCTCCTCCGCGAGCCCGACTTCCGCGAAGCGTGCCGTATCGCAAGATCGCTCCCCCATGTCGTCTCTCTGGAAGACAAGAAGCAGTGCGTAACGGCCTTTTTCCTCCACCACTTGAAGGAGAAGGACGGAGAATACGCGATGGAGGCCCGCCTCGCCGTAGAAAAAGCGAAAGCTTTCATCGACGCCCATTATTGCCAACCGATGAACTTGTCCGAACTGGCCCACAGCAGCTACTTAAGTCCGGGTTATTTCAGCTCACTGTTTCGCCAGTTGACGGGAAGGAACTTTCTCGAATATGTGGCCCATCTGCGGATGGAGCACGCCAAATCGCTGCTCGCGTCCGATCCGGGCCGGAAAATCGGGGATGTCGCGCTGCAGTGCGGCTATCAGGACCTGAAATATTTCCGCAAGCTGTTCAAGCGCCATACCGGCATTACGCCTGCCAGTTACAAGGAGGACGCGGCCCGGTGACAGACGTGATCGTTCGAGCCATCCGCAGCATTCGCGGCAGCATTCGCAAGAAGCTGTTTTTGTCCTATTTTATCGTCATTCTCATTCCGCTCGTACTGATCGGCACTATTTTGTTCGTCACGATGCTGTCCATTACCGAGCGGCAGACGCTGGATAAGCGGGCCGTGGAGATGAAGCTGGTGTCCCAGCAGCTGCAGGCCTACACGGATCAGCTGGAGCTGTATTCCCGGGTTATTTATACCGGCGAGGTGCAGGCACTGCTGAATGCGGGGCCGCCCGCGGACGCCATCGCCTTCACCCGCTGGAAAAGTGCGCTGTTCCAGCAGTTCGAGGAATGGTACGGCTACATGAACATTAAAGCCGCGATCCAGAACGTTACGATCGTGAGGGCGAACGGATCGGAGATCGCCAAGGAGCACATGTATGCCCCCGAAGCCTCGTTCGCCGCCCAGGAATGGTACCGTCGTGCAATCGCGCGGCAAGGCGAGGTCGTCATCGCCGGCCCGTTCGTCCGGCCGTTCGCGAATCCGGGAACCGCGGCCCATACGCATACGTTTTCGCTCATCCGGAAAATCAACAACCCGCTCGGCGGAACGGACCTTGGCGGCATCGTCGTCGACATTAACGTCATGGATCTCGCGCGCCTGCTAACCAGCCTGAACTTGCGCAACATGACCATCTTGAACGCGGACGATACGGTCGTTTATGCGGACCGGTCGGACACGATCGGGCAAAAGTGGCCCTACGGAGCCAGCATCCGCGGAGCGGATTCGGGCTGGATCGATACGGACGGAGGGCGCATGTTCGTCAATACGGGAGAGCTGCCGGCGACCGGCTGGCGCTTCGTCAGTCTGGACCCGCTCAGCACGCTGTCCGTATACTCCGTGGCTTTCCGCAATATGACCGTCGGGGTCGGGCTTGTGGCGCTGCTCGTCGCGCTGGCCCTCTCGACCTTCATCGCCGGACGTATTACGAAACCGCTGCGCACGCTCCAGCGCAACATGAAGCAGGTGCAAGACGGCCGCTTCGACATCCGGCTGGACGTCGTCCGAACGGATGAGGTCGGCCAGCTTACGCGCAGCTTCAATCAGATGACCGAGCGGGTGCAAACGCTCGTCAACGACGTGTACAAAGCGGAAATTATCCGTAAAGAAGCGCAGCTTAAGGCGCTTCATTCGCAGATTAACCCGCATTTTCTGTACAACACGCTCGACTCGATGAACGCTATCGCCATGCTGGAGGAGGTGCCGCTGCTCAGCAGGATGTCGAGAATGCTCGCCGACATGTTCCGCTACAGCATTTCCCAGGGCGATCCGGTCGTGCCGCTTGGCGAGGAGCTGAAGCAAGTCAAGCGGTATGTCGAAATCCAGCAAATCCGCTACGACTACAAGTTCAATCTGCTGCTGTCGGTACCGGACAAGCTGCTGCAATACCGGATTCCGAAGCTGACGCTTCAGCCGATCGTGGAAAACGCCGTCTACCACGGGCTCGAAATGATCCCGGACGAAGGCATTCTCGCCATTACGGCCTACGAATCGGCGGATGGCGTCATGATTGAAGTATTTGACAACGGCAAAGGCATCGCAGAGGAGGAGCTGGATTGGATTCGCCGAAGGATGCGCGAGCCGATCGATTACGCAGACCATCTCGGGCTCGCGAACGTGCAAGAACGGCTGCAGCTGCATTACGGCAGCGAGTACGGGATTTCAATCGACACCATATACCGGAGAGGAACAAACGTAGTTTACAGGCTGCCTCGGTTGAAGGAATAGATCGGAGTGAGCAAGATCGGTTACAAAACGAACGTGAAGGGGCTCCGACGCTTCTCTGCCCTTCCGTCGATCATGCAGAAAGGCCGCCAACCGGACATTAAATGCCTGGCTGACGGCCTTTTATCGCTATATTTATTCAGAAGCGGGAAGCAGAGGAAGTGCTTAATTATTTAATTTCGATCGAAGTTACGACCTGATTGCGGCCTTTCAGCTCCAGGTTGCGGTCGTACGCCAGCAGTGCTGCGTTGCCGATCACCGAGTAGTTCGGATCTACATTGTAGTAGCTCAGAGTCGGTGTATCCGAACCGGTTACCGCCGTATTTATGACGATTCTGCTAATCTTGCCGCTGTTCCATTCCAACGAGTACAAGCGGCCGCTGACGGTGAAATCTACAACCGGATTCGTCGTCGTCGATTTGGTCACTTCCAAATAAATCCCGATGCCGTTGATCACTTTCGCACGGACTTCATCGCCTACTTGAATTGCAGCGATCGGAGCGCGTACGCCGTCGCGGAAGACGAAAGCGTTAGGTTCGAGGCCCACAGCGGTCGAAACGCCGCCCTTCAGCACGGTCAGGACGTTGCCGTTAATCGCCGTTACTTGACCCGACACGACGTCCTTCTCCTGTCCCGGCATCTGCTCGCCTGTCCGGTCAAGCAATGCGGCCAGCTGGGCGCGTGTTACCGGATCGTTCGGACGGAACGTATTGTTCTCGAAGCCGTTGACCAATCCTTTTTCGACGGCAACCGCAACGTAACCTACGGAACCGGCCGGGATCTTGTCAGCGTCCTTGAAGGTCAGCTTCGTATTCATTTTGGCCTTGGCTTCCCCGTCCAGCTTAAGCGCTTTGACGAGCAGCGTTGTCGCCCACAGGCGGTCCGCCGTTTTCTCCGGCTGTACAGACGTCTCCAGCTCGGTGAACAGGTCGTTCTTGACCGCAAGCGACACGTATCCGATCGCCCACGGATATTGCTTCGCCAATTTATCCGCATCCTTAAAGTTCAGGCTGGTGCTCTTCTCGGCAGCCGATTCGGCCTGATCGCGAAGCCCCATCAGACGGACAGCCGCCGTGATCGCTTCGATGCGGGTGATGTGGTTGTTCGGTTTAAACGTTCCGTCCTCATACCCCTCGAATACCCGCTTCGACGCCAGGCTCGCTATATGCTGAACCGCCCACTCCACGCCTTCCATATCGTTAAAGTTAACGAAGATGTTGACGTCGCCGCCGATATGAATGGAGTTGCTTTTATTTTTATCGTTCCAGCCGTTGTTTCCGTTTCCGTTGTTTCCGTTCCAACCTTTACTAGGGGTGGTCCAGCTGCTGCGGCGATCGTCGTCTCTGTCTTTATCTTTTCCTTTGTCCGCAAAAGCCGAAGATGCCCCTCCAACAACCATCGCAAAAGTCATTGTCGTAATAACAGCCTTTTTAAAAACTCGCTTCATAAGTTATTTTCCTCCCCAGAATCGTTAAGATGGTCAAGCGGTTTCTTGCTGTCACGCAACCCAAGGCGCAAACCGCAGCAATAAGATCTCCTGTGATGGCATCGAGGACATCCTATCCGGTGCAGCCTGCTCCTGAGTCCCGAACCTTCGCGAAGGGTTCCCGGTACTGATAAATCCATTCGGCGGTCCAAAATGGTTTGTGGGGGTGAGTTAAAAAATGATAGACTTGTAACAGAAATCGCAAGTAGAGAAAGGAGTTCATCATGCGTTTGAACCGCACCACAATTACAGTCGTATCCGTTCTGATCCTGCTTGTGCTGGCTGTCGCTATATGGGCCGCATACGGGAAAAAGGGCGCCACCGATCTTGCCGGAGGCGACACCTCCCTGATCGAACAGCCCACTTCTCCCGAAAACAACACAGGTACCCCGGTAACCGGACAAAAACCGGCTCCGCCTCCGGAACCGGTCGTCTCGGTCGAGAAAGTCGATATCGTCGTATTCGGTTCCGAGCTGGAAGGATTATATTTGGCCCGCGCCGCGGCGGACGCAGGATTAAACGTCAAAGTGCTCGATCCCCAGGAGAAAGTCGGGGGGCAAGTGCTGGAGGCGGAAATGCTGTTTCTCGACGAAACGAAAGACGATCAGGGGCGCAGCCTTGTGCAAGGAAGAATCAAGAAGCTGTTCGACGGCTTCAAAAGCGCGAAAATACGCAAAAAGGATGAATACGTCCGTTACTTCGAAGAACTGATGGCAGGTCTTCCGATCGAATCCGGCATTACGATCGCCAGCGTCAAATCCGCGCCGGGCGTCGGCACGGCCGAAGGCTCCGTCACCTCGGTCGATTACAAGACGAAGGATGGCGAGATCAAACGGATCGAGGCTGCCTATTGGGTGGAGAACACCGACTTCGCCGCCCTCGTCTCGAAGCTCGACGCCACCCGGATGCCGGGTCTCGAAGTGTTTTACGGACATCCCGAGAAGGTCGAGTACATGAGCGCCGGCATGATGATGAAGTTCAAAAACGTCGACTGGAAAACGTTTAATACTCACTTTAACGGCTTATCCGCCGCCGAACGCAAAAGCAAATACGGCACCGGTTATGTAAACGAGAACTTTGCCATCGGGCTTCAAGGGATGACGGACGCTTACAAGGCGACGAACGACAGAGTGTTCCTCCGCGGGCTGAACGCGGTTAATCAGCGCGACGGCGAAGTGCTGATCAATGCGTTCCTGATCTACACGATCGATCCGTCGGACCCGAAATCAGTCGAAGAAGGACTCGAGCTCGGCCGCAAAGAAATCCCGCTCATCCTGAACCATTTCCGCAAATCGATCGTCGGTTGGGAGAAGGCGGAGCTGAACGGATTCCCGGATTATTTGTACATACGCGAATATAACCACTACGAGACGGATTACGTGCTGAAGCCGTCGGACATGCTCGGGGCCAAAATGTTCTGGGACAACGTCAGTATCGCCGGTTATCCGCTCGATCTGCAAGGAACGAGCGTCAACAAATGGGGCAACGAGATGGGCCGTCCGGACAAATACGGCATGCCGCTCCGAAGCTTTTTGCTCAAGAAATACGACAACGTCATTATGGCCGGCAAAAACGTCGGAGCGTCCGCAATCGCGTTCGGCAGCGCGCGGATTCAGCCAAATACGGGCCTTGCCGCCGAGTCGATCGGGGTCATTCTCGGTCAAATCCACGGCAAGAAAAAGCTCAAAGAGCTGAAGGAAGCCGATATGCCCGCTTTGCATCAATACTTGGAATCGAAGTACAAGATCAAGGTTACCGGCGTGCAAGGCAACAACAAGCTGAGCGGCTGGACGCAGGACGAGCTGAACAAGCTCGATACGGGTGAAATTATTTATACGGAATACCGGCGCAAGGCGGCCAAGTAGTTGGCTGTACAGACGCCCGGTTCAAGGCTGCCTTCTCCATTTCAGGTAGGCGGGGAGAAAACCAAAAACGCCCGGAGAATCCGGGCGTTCGCGGAAGTTGCAACGTACGGGAATGACCACCGGCCGGTAGTGCCGGATGTTATCTATCACCGAGTCGGAGTCGGAGGGCGCAAGCCCTCCTTTTTTTTGCGATCAAGCTACAGAGCCACCGACACATCCCCGAGATGCAGCCTGCTGTAGATGCCTCCCTTGGCAAGCAGGGCATCGTGCGTGCCTTCCTCGGCGATTCCGTCTCTCGTTACGACCAGGATGCGGTCGGCATGCCGGATCGTTCCGAGCCGATGCGCGATGACCAGCGTCGTACGTCCTTGCGACAGATCGGACAGCGCCAGCTGAATCGCCGCTTCCGTCTCGGTATCCAGCGCGGAGGTTGCTTCATCCAGAATCAGAATCGGCGGATTTTTCAGGAATATCCGGGCGATCGACAGACGCTGCTTTTGCCCGCCGGACAGCTTCACGCCGCGCTCCCCGATCATCGTATCCAGCCCTTCGGGCAGCGAACGGATCAGCTCGGTTAATTGCGCGCGTTCCGCCGCCTCCAGAATCTCCCGCTCGCCGGCATCCAGCTTGCCGTAGGCGATATTTTCACGGATCGTACCGTCGAACAAGAAGACGTCCTGCTGCACGATGCCGATCTGCTCGCGCAAGCTGCGCAAAGTCATCTCCCTGACGTCGATGCCGTCAATCCGGATCTCCCCCGCCTCCGCTTCGTAAAATCTCGGAAGCAAGCCGCACAGCGTCGTTTTGCCTCCGCCCGAAGGACCGACCAGCGCGACCGTTTCCCCGGCGCGGATGCTCAGGTTCAGGTTGTCGAAAATCCGTTTGTCCGAATCGTAGCCGAACCGGACGTTCACGTACGTAATATCTCCGTTAAGCTTGGCTTCTTTACTCCCTTTGTCCTGTACGTCCGGCTCCGTTTCCAGCAGATCCAGGTATCGCTGAAACCCTGCCAGTCCTTTCGGAACGGTCTCAATCATCGAGTTAATCGTACGGATCGGCCCCAGGAATACGTTCGACAGCATCACAAAAGCGATAAACTCCCCGAAGGTCATCTGCTTCTGGATGACAAACCAGGTGCCGCATACGATAACGAACAGAGAAACGAATTTCATCATAATAAAACTGATGGACGAATGCCAGGCCATGATCCGGTACGTCGACAGCTTCGTCTGGCGGAACTGCTCGTTGTTGCGGGCGAAACGCTCGATTTCGAATTGCTCGTTGGCAAACGCTTGAACGACGCGCATTCCGCTGACATTGTTTTCAACCCGGGCGTTGTAATCGGCCACGTCGCTGAACATTTTGCTGAAGGCGGCGTTCATTTTCCGCGAGAAGTACAAAGAAACCCAAATCATCAGCGGTACGATAATGAACGTAAGCACCGCCAGCTTCCAGTTGATCGCAACCATAATGCCGAACGCGCCGGCCAGCGTCATCACGGCAATGAACAGATCCTCCGGAGCATGATGCGCGATCTCCCCGATATCCATCAGGTCGTTCGTCATGCGCGAGACCAGATGCCCCGTCTTGTTATTGTCGAAAAACCGGAACGACAGGCGCTGAATCCGATCGAACAGTTTTTTGCGCATATCAGTCTCGATGTTGATGCCCAGCTTATGACCGTAATAAGTGACCACATAGTGCATGACCGAGCTGATGACGAAGATTCCCAGCAATATCAGACAGCCGTATACAATCTGCATCCAGTCCCCGCCCGGCAGCATGTCGTCGATAACCACATTCAGCGCCAGCGGGAACACCAGTTCTAGCAAAGCGGCTAACACCGCGCACGTAAAATCGAGCACAAACAGCCCCTTATAGGGACGGTAATACGAATAAAACTGATATAACAGCTTCTTGTTATACATCTTCCTCCGACGCTCCCCATACCCGATTTCGTTCCATGGATTTCCTTGCTAGCGAGGCATCCTTTATTTGTGAAAAAGATTATCATTCTCAATTATTACTGTCAATTGCTCCCGCTTCACTTTCAGGGAACCCGGTTTCTTGATCCGGTTACGGGTTCTCCCAGGCCACTGCTGCTTTCCTGTCATTTTCCGCATCATTCGGCTTGAAATTTTCGCATAGTATTATCCCGCTTTCGCATATTTTTAACTTGTGGGCCGGGCGGTTCTGATATAGGATAACGATAACGAAACGAACCAAGCCTAAACGGCACTACCTAATATGAGGTGATTCCCATGACCGCCCATCCGGCAAACGAGTACGAACACGGCTTCGAGGAAATGGCGTTTCATTTCGGCATGCACAAAAAGCGGTACGGAACGGGCTTTCAGTACCGGCTCCCCGACGAAGCGGGAGAAGGCTGGATCGTCCAAATGCCGGCGGCCGGAGGACTGTCCTGCACGAGCGTCTGGTTCACCTCGAAGCGGCCGCTGACTTATACGTTTCGGGTCGACAAGCCCTGCATGTGGATGTTCAATGTGAGCGCCGGCGATATCGTCTTTTCGCGCAAAGGGACGGCGGCCCGGCTGAAACCGATGAACCAGATTGTCGTGAATCCGCAAAAACCGCTGACGGTAACGTTTCCCGCCAATGAGCTGATTTGCTACACGTGCGTATGGATGTTCGAGGATTACATTCAACAGCTGCTGGGAGGAAAGCTGGAGGGGGAGTCGCTCCGGTTGAGCCATGTCGCTACATGGGCGGAGCAGGACTATAACACGCCGGATCTCGCGCTCGTTATGGACGAGATCAAGTGGGCCGTCCGCAAGGCGGTGCTGCCTATGTTTTATTACGAATGCAAAGCCGGGGAGCTTCTAATGATGATCTACCGCAACATCAACCATCAATGGATCGTGAACCGGAAACGGGCGTATCATGTCACCTGGGAAAACCAGCAGTTGGTCCGCGACGTCAAAAAGCAGCTCGACTACGATATTTTAAACGCCCCCTCCCTAAGCGAGCTGGCTGCCGCCGCGACGATGAGCGTGAGCAAGTTCAGCCGCTGTTTCCTGAATCTGTACGGCATGACGGTCGCCCATTACATTCAGACGGAGAAAATGAAAAAAGCGATGCAGATGCTCGCCCGCGACGAGCTGGCGATCAAGGATATCGCCAAAGCGTGCGGTTACAAGTGCGCCAGCCGGTTTACCGAGGCGTTTAAGGCGACGAACCGGATAACGCCGAGAGAGTACCGAAAAGCGTTTTATTTGTAGATTGGGGTGATCTAAGTCTCGCTCTCTTTAGGACCTCGTAAAAATTAGATTGCTTGAGACGCCAGTGTATAAACTTCTTTCTGCAGAAGATCATCCGTCTTTTCCGGATGTACCAATCGATCTTGGACAGGAATCTATTCGCTCACCACGGTCTACCTTGGCATAGTAGTTCCTCCATCCTATGATCTTCGGGTTAGTTGATGTCCCGGAAAATCGAAACCTTAAGTTTTGCGGGCAAAAAAAGACGCCTGTCGGTAGACAGACGCCAGGCTGTGACACTTAAGCTTGTTGGTACACATTGCTGGGATAAATGTGCGGGTTTTGGCGGCGGCATTCTTCCATAACCGCCATTTGCAGCCGCACCTGCTGCGGCGTGATCGCCAGCGGTGTCCCCTCAGTCATCGAGGCGTACAGCATCGCATAAAGCGACGCTGTATTCTGGTCGGTCATCGCCATGCCCTCTACAGACTCATACTGCCAGGAATCCTCATGCCAGATCAGCTTTTCGCTGCAATAGGCAGGCTCTCCGTTCGGCTTGATCAGCGGCGTGCGGATCAGTTGCTGCTGGGGCGCTTCCTCCGGCTTGAAATATTTCCATTGCAGCTTGCGCAGATCGCCTGTCAGACCGCCGTTCGTAGCGTGGACGGTGAAGACCGGGCGCGGATACACCGTGCAGGAGGAGATTTCCAGATCAATCGTCGGACGTCCGGGACCCCTCATGACAATTTTCACATAATCCTCCGCGTCTCCGAACGTATTGGCCCGATCCATAACGCAGGTAATATCCGGCATCTCGTCTGCGCCATACAGTTGAAGCGCCTGGTCGACCGGATGGGGGCCGGTGTTCAGCAGATTGCCTCCGTTATTCGCTTGGATCGTCTGCCAGTCCCATCTTCGGGAAAAGTTGCTGCTCGTAAAATCGACCTGGACGACCCGGCCAAGCACGCCGGAATCAATCACCTCGCGCAATTTCACAAAAGCCGGCATATAGCGGGATTGCTGGAATACCGCAAGCACCGCTCCGCTCTCCTTGGCGGCCGCGATCAGCTGATCGACCTCGGCCGGCGTTTTGGCCAGCGGCTTCTCGCACAGCACGTTAATCCCCTGCCGGAGCAGCTCCAGCGTAATCGGAAAGTGCAGCTCGCTTGGCGAAGCGTTGACGACCAGATCGAGCTTTTCGTTTGCCGTCATTTCTTGGTATGTCGCGTAGGCCTTGCACCCATATTCCTGCTCTGCGCGCTGGCGGCGCTCTTCCAGTCCGTCGCACACGGCGGCGATCCGATACGTATCTGTCAGTTTGCTTAGGGCATTTCCGTGAATGTTCCGGCCGCTGCGGCCTTGTCCGATAATTCCTGCCTTGATGATGCTCATGGGTCAAGCTCCTTCCGACGCATAAATGTGATGGGTTCAGGGCTGCGGGGCGCCCGCTTCGGTTCCATAAATCGCCTGCATCAATTGAGTTTCGTTCAGGCTCATGCCATAGACGGCTTGCAGCGCTTTAGGATTTGCCAACTTTGTGGTGAGATCGCCGTCCGTCACTTTGGTTACGCCCATATCTCCAGCGGCGAACGCAAAACTGGTGGAAGCCGGCCTGCGATAAGCCACATTCCCATGCGACTCGTCCTCCCCGTCCCCGGCCGGTCGGTTGTACACCTCGACTTCCTCGATATAACCCACAATCTTGGAGGGGTCTGGGTCTACGATGCTTTGCACCGTCAGCCGAATGTAACGGGCATTCACCGTCTGGAAGCGGATCGTGCCGGAGTAATGGTTTTTCGACTCCATATCGGGACTGAGCAGTTCACTCGCGGAAGCGTTCTTCAGCAGCGCCCAGCTTGCTCCGTCCAACGAGTATTCCAGGATCGCTCCGCGCGCCCTCTGGAAGCTGTACTCGTAGGCCTTGAACGTATTGAAATCGACCGCTTGGCCCAAGTCGAGCACGAGGGAATAGCCCGCTCTGACATTCCATGTTTCGGCAATTTTGCTTACGGTTTTGACGCCGTCGGTAAGCACCGCCGTATTGGTTGACGGCGGATTGCTGACCGTTGCCGGCTTGCCCAGCGCCAGATTGATCTTCGACGGGTCTCGCTGCGTCTTCACAAGTACACTCAGACTGTCGTCGCTCCATTCTACCAGCAGTCGCGCAGCAGCCGCATAGCCTTGGAGCGGCACTTCCACGCGTCCGTTCCGCACGGCGGTCGGAGCTGCGAGCGCAATGGGGTTCCCGTCCGCAATGAGACTTGAGCTCCCGACAGCAAGCCCGATCGTCCGGTCGCCCCGGGTTAGTGTGATCGTCTGTCCTCCGTTATCTTGGGCAAACGTCCACCCCGTGGCCCTTGCAACCTTCTCGACAGGCACGTACAGGTCCGCGCTCCCGATAAAATCGTCCTCTCCCGGCCTCAGGATCGCGCCGTCGATCACCGAACCGCTGATCAAGACCGTATAGGCTTGCGGCGCGCGCTCCACCGGATTCTCACCGTCGAGAACGCGGATTTCAAACAAGGCAACGGCGCCGGGATTGGCAGACTTCGTCAGCTCTAGCAAAACATACCGGCCGCTAGCCGCGCCAAGCGTAAACTCCTGCGTCCAGCCCTCGACTTCGTACAAAGGCGCCGCTTCGGTGTAGCTGATGTCGTCGTCCGATACGAGCACGCGGACTTGCTCGGCTTCCTGGCCGTACACCCAATCCAGCTTGACCTTATGGAAAGCTTGGATATTGCCGAGATCAAGCTTCAGCCAGTGGGCGGCTCCGGAATCGCTCGTCCAGGCGGTGGAAGGATTTCCGTCTGTCAGCAGGGAAGCGCCGCTTTCCTGCGAAGATGCCGATACCGTTTGGCCGCCAGCCGCGTTCACCGCTTCATGGTACAGCTCGATTTCCCTTACTATCGCCGTCGGTTCGGGCAAATCATGGTAAATCAGCAGACGCACATATCTGCCGGTCACAGCCGAGCTGAGCGCGATATCGTCCGTCCCTCCGTCTCCTGCCGTCTGAGTGTAAATATCCGCAAACTGCGAACCGTCGTCCGATATCCGAACCTTATAGCTGGCGGCATATGCGCTGCCCCACTTCAGTACGAGACGATTGAACGTCTTGTTCGCGCCGAGGTCGATCTCCAGCCAATCCTCCGCTGAAGATGCTCCTTGCCAGCCCCCGTTCATATCCCCATCGACAGCGAGGCCTGCATGCAAAACATCCGTCGAGGCGCTGATCGGTCTGCGCAACGCCAGGTTAGTTTGGTCCCGGATCGTTTTGGCTGCGGTGACCATATTGCTCGCCTCATAGATGTACCATGTCCATTGGTGCCCGTTGTCGATATAGTTGGTCTGGGCGTTCGTCAGCGCCTCGTCGACTCTGAATTTATCCCCCATCATGGCAGCCACGCTCGCGACTTGCGTCCAGGGAAACTCGTTCCGCTCATGCCGGTACATCCAGGCGGGCTGAGCTGCATTGAAGTGCGCGTACAGCTCACGCGACCGCTCGGCTTGAGGTGAGATGACCCCGTAACGCGTCGGGAACAGCTCGCTCACTGCATCGCCGTAAAAGACAGACCAGTCCGCCGCTCGTATACGGTTTGGCGTAAAATAAAAGTAGTACTCTCTCTCGGCCTGCCTGTACATGCTCTCAACGCCGGCGAACGACAAGTTCATCAAATATCGGTAGCGCGCTGCCGCCTCTTCGTCCTGGAACACTTGCTCCTCCAGCCACACCATCGTCTCCAGGCTTTGGTAGACAAGCGCGTTGTCCTGCAAATATTTCGTAAAATGACCTTCCTGGTTTTTGGCAAAGCTCAGGCCGTCCGGCTGCATCGTAAACAGCGCCGACTCCAAAGCCAGCTCGATATCTGCCTTGTGCTGCTGCAAATAGGCGGTGTCCTGGCTAACCTCGACATATTTCTTGAGCGCCAGTACGAAGGAGGACCCGCGGGAATCCGAGGCGGAATAGTCGTTGAACGTCCATTGCTCATCCAGATTCGCACTGTTGACATAATAGACGTAAACCGTGCCCGTGACGCCGTGCGTGTCGGGCGTCCGGTTCAAGTGGCGGAAGTACCATTCGAACCATTTCTTCGCCGCCGCCACATGGTCCGCGGACGGGTGCTCCAGCATGCCGATCACGGATAGATTGGAGAAATACGGATCGATCTTATGGCCTTTTTGGCCGGTATCGGGATTCGTGGTGAGCTGGTTTTTGTTCATCACGATGGCGCCGTCGGACGGTTTGCCTTCGTTTTGGATCTGTTGGTCGGCAATCCAGCTCGCTTCCGTTTCGATAATGCCGGAATAGTCGATGGCCGCTTCAGACCTGAGCGCAAAAACGAACAAACACAGCACAGGCAGCGACAGCGCCGCAATCCATTTTTTCATCCGCATCCTTCACTCCTCGTCGGACTTTATTTGGCATCCGCCTCGATTTTTTTGATCAGGTTTTCTTCCGCTTCCCGCAGCGCCGTATTGACATCCTTTTTGCCTATCGCCACCTGGGCGAATACGCCGGTGTTCAGGATGGAGGAGGCGTCTGCGTAATATTTGCTCTGCGGGGAAGGAGCCGCAGTTTTGCCGGAGATCATCGCAGCGACGTTTTTCCCTTTATACATCGGTGCATCCTGCCCGAACGCCTTGCGCACCGCATCGCTTTGCAAGAGAGATACGAAGCTTCCTTCTCGAGATTTCTGCATATGAAACGGTTCCGACGACAGGAAGGAGAGAACCTCGAACGCCTGATCCTTCACCTTGCTGTTGACGGAAATAAACAGGTAGACCGGATACACTTGCGGCTCTACGCCCGGCAGCTGTGACAACGACGGGAATTTGGCGATGTTCCAGTTCATTCCTGCAAGCTCCGTTTCGGTGTGCATCGTGCTGACCGGCAGCCACATCGCCGCCGACCGTTCCTTGATGAACAGATCCCGCTGCCCGCCGACAGATAATTGCTTCGTATCGAGATCGTATCCGGGAAGCTGATAAAACCGGATCATATTATCCATCATCGTTTTGACCTGGCTCGTATTGATCGTTGCTTTCTTCGTCGACGGATCGACCAGATTAAGCGACAGCTGATTGCGCAGCATGTAGTGGTTGGGCGACATCGTCAGGCCGTAATACTGGCGGTCGCCGTCTCGCCGGGTCAGTTTTTTTGCCGTCTCGTATAGTTCGTCCCATGTCATCTTGTCGGTCGGATAAGGTACGCCGAACTTGTCGAACAAATCGGCGTTGTAATAAAGCGGGGCCGGAAGCGTGTACATCGGAAGCCCGTAGATGGCGCCATTGCCCATCTGCTTGATCATGTCGATGCTTGAACCCTCGAAGAGGCCCAAATCGAATTTGTTTTTGTCGATCAAGGGAGTCAAATCCGTCTGATAAGCGCTGTTCAGAATCGTAAATGTCCGGCCGACAGAGCTGACAATCACATCGATTCTTTGATTTGCCGCCGCCAGCTTCTCCAGCGATCCGGCGGAGGTTGGTACAAATACGGGCGTAACATGCGGAAACTTCTTCTGAATGTGCTGCCCGTATTCCTTCATAAAATAATCGTCCTTGTCCCAATCTGCGCTTGTGTTGTAAAAGTAAAGCTCAACCGGATCCTTCGCCTGCTCCTGCGGCTTGCCCCCGGCTTCGGATTCGCTGCCCGCGTCCCTTCCCCCCGGGCCTCCCGCACACCCGGTCAACGCCAAAATCAGCGCCGCCCCCAATAAAGCACGCTTCTTCATCTCTCCGCGCACACGTTGCACTGCGTACCCCTCCTGTCGATAATAGCCTTCTACAACAACTTATCACGAATCGAAAAGCGCCTCCCCTGCGTGCTTGGTTTGCTGGTGCTCCGATTTATCTGCAATTGGTTTCTTGTGCATAATCGACTTCAAATACAAAAGAACCTTCAAAACCACCAAACAAGAAACAGCAACGAAATAACGGACGTGCCGTTTCGTTGAAGCTTCTAAGCGGTAGAAGAAGGTTCTTTTCGATAATGGGTCCTTTCATTGAAACAATCTGCGGAAATGCTCCGGCGTGACGCCCACCATTTGTTTGAAATTGCGGGAAAAATGCGCGGGCTGATGAAATCCGACCTCATAGCATACATCGGTTACGGAGCGGTTTCCGTCCATCAAAAACAGCAGCTTTGCTTTATTAATCCGGCATTTATTGACATATTCAAATATGGTCAAGCCTGTCGCTTCCTTAAACAATTTGACCAAATAAAATTTGTTGATGTACAGATGATCCGCTATCCGGTCAAGCGTAAGCTCATTCATATAGTTCGTCTCGATATACTGGATGAGCTGATGAACCCGCTGCGCTTTCAAGTCAGTCGCATCCACCAGTCTTCCGGGCCCTTCCGCCCAGCAGTCGTAGATGAACAGCAGCAAATCCTGAAACGCCGTCCGCAGCCGATGAAAGGGCACAAGACCCGGCTTTCCGTGGAACCGGCTCATGCGCAGCAGGATATCCTCCGCATCCGCTCTCTGGCTTTCGGACAAGCTCCAGCGGCAATAATTCGAGTCGCGAAACGGCTTCAGCCAATCGATCGCATCCTCCTGCTGGAGCAGGGGGCGCACATACGCGCCGTCGAACCGGACCATCGTTCTCGAGCACGTCTCCTTCATCAGCGAGCCGTGGCGGCTAAGCCCGTTCACGATAATCAGATCGCCCGGAGACAGTTCCATCGATTCGCCCTCGACGTAATACTCGCAGCTCCCGCCATGAAAATAAAAAATTTCATATTCGGTATGACTGTGCAAATATGGCTTGCGCCTGTAATTGCAGCGTTGATATACGAAATAATCCATTAGCGTTTCTGCGGAGCTCATCGTCCACCTCCTTGCCTTATTCCGTACATTTTACTCCGGTTTCCCTCGTTTGTAAACGCTTCAGAATTGGGGTAAAAATTGCCGCCCGGGGAAAAGACCGGCTTTGCCCACCACTCCAATAGGCTCGGCGTCGAGGTGCAGCGACGGCTCCGCTTCGGCATATACGGCCAGCTTGTCTTCGAAACGCACCTTGGCGGTAACCGCGCGCGGTCCTCACGGATGGTTCATCAGCTAGCTATGCCTAGCTTGGCTAGGCGCGCAACGAACACAGCGGACGTTTTTGTGGTGAATTTCGATCGGACATGGATGCAACGATTTGATGAGAAGTGTCACTTTTGGAGGTGGTTCGAAGCAAATAAGCGCTGTGGTGACCGTTACAATTTTAAAAAACTGTTTTTTAGCAAAATAACATCCGCCATGTCCGTTAGATCAAGCAAGGTTTAGCGTAGATTCCGGATTCATCTTCGCTTTAACACGGTGTAGAACTTATACACTCTGATCTGTTAAAAAAGAGGCTTTCTCCCCCGGTCTCTCAAGACCTAGGGAGAAAGCCCCTTCGTAATATCTATACAGCCGGCCGTCTTCCGCCATCTAGGACTTCTCGTCAATCCGATGATTGATCCGTTCATCGATACGGCGGGCTACGTTCTCCGCTGTCTCCATATTCGCCCACAACATATGCAGCTCTTCATGGAAGATCACGTTCGACTCGTTCGACAGCCCCACCTCGTAGTGGGAATAGCTGTATTTCAGCGAGTCGATGAACACATTGTAATGCTCCGGATGAATGGCCGGGTCGAGCAGCGTGTCGTCTTCCGCCACCGAACGGAGCACCGGAATCGTGCAGCCGGTCTGCTTCAGCAGCGTCTGCGCTTCTTCGCCGACGAAAAAGTCGACAAAGCTTTGCGCCACTTTGACCTTCTCGGAATATTTGTTAATGCCGAGCGATCCGGCGAGCAGAAGCGTTGCTTTCTCTTTATTTTTCGGTACGGGCAGCACGTCCCAATTCAGATCCATCCCGCGGAACTCGTTCATGAAATAATAAGTGGACAGCATCATCGCGCACTTCTCCCGCTTGAACAGATGCTCGGCCAGGTAGGAGCGGGACGTCGAGTAGATCGGCGACACTTGATGCTTGTAGATCAAATCGTTGCAATATTGCAGCGCTTCGATATTCGTTTCGGTCGCAAAGGCGGAACGTCCATCCGGCGATACGAACGCGCCTCCGTTTTGCAAAATGAAGGCAGGCCAGCGGTTCATCGACGAAGAGAAACAGAATCCGTACTCGTCGACCATCCCGTCTTCATTAGGCTCGGCGGTGCATTTCTTCGCTACCTCCAGCAGGTCGTCCCAGGTGCTTACCGGATCTTCTCCCGTAATCCCGGATTCCTTAAACCGGTCTTTGTTATAACAAATAACGATCGGAGAGAAATGGATCGGCACCGCCATCAGCGTATCGTCGACCGTAAACAGCTCAAACAGCTTCGAATAACTGTCCTCGTCCGGCAGCAGCTTCGGAGGCTGGTACGGCTCCATCACGCTCAGCTTGTCCTGTTCCATCAAGTGGCGGAAGTGGTGGTCGGAAATAAAGAACAGATCCGGACCTGTCCCTCTCTCGATCCGGTCGGCAAGCCGGGTCGGATAATCCTCGGCAGGCAGGATGACCAGGTCGACCTTGACGTACGGGTGGCTCTTCTCGTACCGCTCGATAATCGTATGCAGCACATCCTGCTCGTACGACTGCGAGAACCAGGTCAACGTGATCGTCTGACGGACGATCTCCTCGACCGGAGGTTTGACCCGGTTGCCTTTACCCGCTATTTTCTCGATCAGCCCTTCGTCCACCAGCTGAGCCAGCACCTTGCGCACCGAGACCCGACTTATCTTGTACTTCTCGCTAAGCGTATTCTCGGGCAGAATAAATTCGCCCGGCTTCAGGCTGCCGCTCAATATTTCATTTTTCAACTCGGTCAAAAAATGATTGTAACGCTCTTGAAAGAGGTTTCTTCTTCGCAGCAATAGGTTCCGCTCCAATACATGTTCATTAGATCTATTTTACATGACGTTACATGGTTTGTAAATTATCGCGCTAGACGAAGTTCAGTCCCGAGGGAAGCGGGAGCGGAACCGGAAACAATCGGTTGGCGGCTTCCGCCGCCGGACCGTGAACCGCGCTTTCGATCCGGACCGGATCGAACAGCAGCGAGATCAGCTCTTCAGGCTGCAGCTCCATGGAGACTCCGTCCCACTCGGCAAAATGACGGCCATCCTCGTTCGTAGAAAGCTGGAGCCGGGACAGCGCCGCTTCGTCCTTGCGCTTCAGATAAGGCGTCAACTGCCTAAGCAGTTCTCCCGCATCGACGATGGCAACGGTGCCCGTCAATTTGCCGGGTACCGCCGGGCATCCCGCTTCGGCGAGCACCGCCTCCATCCCGGCATCCTGCCACGGGACGGCGAATTGCAGCGACTCGGCGCCCTCGGCCCGCGCGCCGTACACGGCCAGTCTCACCGCCGCAGCGGCGTCGCCGGCCCACTCGATGACGCGAGGCTTGCCCAGCGGAGCGATGTCCCCGGCAACGGCCAGAACGGCGAAGGCAACCGGCGCACCGTCCCGCTCAGCCACCCATACGCGATGCTTAAGCTTCGAATTGCTGGCCGTCGGCTCGGCGTAGATCGCCGCCGCCAAATCCCAGATGCTCTGCTCGTACCCTACGTCCCGCGAACGGGAAAGCTTGCGGAGCGCGAACCAGTCCGCGCGATCGAACGGGCGGTACGTCTCCTCCCCGTCCGTTGCTGCGGACAATTTGTCCAACGATTGCTGATCCGCGTTAAAAGAAGTGAGCGCCCCGAACTTCCGGCAGCCGAACCGCTCGTAGATGCCCCGGTTCCCGGATACGAGAATGAGCGGGGCTCGTGCGCGGCGGCTGTGCTCCCGTATCATATCCAAAATCGTCCCCACGTAACCTCTGCCGCGGTATTCCGGATCGGTACATACGGCTCCGATCGAATAGACGTTAAGCTCGGCTTCCCCGATCCGGATGACCGAAGGCACGAAGCCGACGAACGAGACGAGCTTGCCGTCTGCGAACGCTCCGTAGGATTGCTGCAAGGCGGGCGAAAACGCATTCGGAAACGCGTCTCCCATTGATTTGTGCTCGGCATCGCGGAATACCCGATCGGCTAGCTCGGCCGCCGCTTCAAATTCGCCGGGACGGAGAAGTCGTATTTGTTCCGTGTTCATGTCCATTGTTCGGATCACCGTTCTTTTCTATCTAGTTTTTTGACTAGTATAGCAAAGAAACGGACGCTGCAGGTAGTAGTATATCGGTTTAATAGTTCTTGAAATCCGTTTCAATCGAGTCCAAGCGCAAAAACGCCCCTCTCCTTATAACAAGCAAAGACGCCTCCAACACCACTTAATGAAGTGGAGCTGAAAGCGTCTTTACGTTAAAATCCGGATCGGAGATGGGCCTGGCCCTGCCGTAATCGGCTTCGGATGTGTTCCCGGCCCTAGACCGCGGCCGCTTGCCGTTAGGCGCTCGCGCGCGCCTTCGCGAAGGCTCCGCTGCCGACGACACCT
Organism: Paenibacillus sp. MAH-35; assembly: GCF_058135425.1. Taxonomy (NCBI): domain Bacteria; kingdom Bacillati; phylum Bacillota; class Bacilli; order Caryophanales; family Paenibacillaceae; genus Paenibacillus; species Paenibacillus sp. MAH-35. Next base: position 2,685 of record NZ_JBYUPU010000001.1, on the reverse strand, counting down.
GCGTCGTCGTTCATCTCCGCCAGACGGATGACGAAGCGGTTCCGGTACATCGGCAGAATAAGCGGCATCAGAGCTTCCCGCATCGGGGCAAGCAGTCGCTCGCCGGCATTGGCCGCGCCTCCGCCGATGACGATCACGTCGGGACTCCACAGCGTTATCGCCCAGGCGAGGCCTTTGGCCAAGCTTTGTCCGACGAACCTGAGCACATCCTGAGCGAGCGCGTCGCCCTCGTCGTAGGCGCGCGAGATGTCCGCCGCCGTAATCTCGCTGCGGCGTTCGCCCGGGAACCAGTCGTTTAACAGGCTCGATTCGCCTTGGTCCAGCCGCTCTCTGGCGATTCGGGCGATTCCGGTCGCCGATGCGATCGTCTCCAGGCAGCCCCGCATGCCGCAGCCGCACAAGGCGCTCTCGCCTTCGAACGGCACATGGCCGAGCTCTCCGGCCAAAAATCCGCTGCCGTAATACAGCTCGCCCTTGTTCACCATAGCTGCAGCGATTCCGGTCCCGAGCGTGATACCCATCACATGGTCGAACCCTCGGCCCGCCCCTCTGGCCGCTTCCCCGTACGTATACATCCGCACGTCGTTATCGATAAATACCGGGATGCCGCCGAGGATCGCTCCGAGCTTGTCGCTGACCGGCACGTTCTCCCACTTCAGGTTGGCCGAAGACAGCGAGATGCCGCGGATCGGATCGACGAAGCCAGGATTTCCCATGCCTACCGCTCCCAGATCGGAACGGCTTAGCCCTTCCTGGCCGAGCAGCTCGTCGATCATCGAGGCGATCAGATTCAAGACATAGTCGGCTCCATTCGCCGCACCCGTAGGCTTCTTGATTTTACGGAGCAAATTCAGTTGATCGTCCAGCAGTCCGCATACGATGTTCGTCCCGCCGATGTCGACTCCGATATAATGGCTCATATGGACTCCTCCAAAGATTAAGAATGATTGCTACTCTCCCGCCGCAGTACCGGCTACGAAGACGCGAATGTTGCGTTTGCGCAGTTCTTCCAACAGCGCGCCTTCCAGCGGCGCATCGGTGATGCAGGCGTGAACCGCCGCCACAGGCGCGATCGAGAACAACGATACGCGGCCCACCTTGGACTGGTCGAAGACGACGAAGGTCCGCTCGGACCGCTTGATCAAAATTTTGGCGATCTGCGCTTCCGACTCCGAATGCGTCGTTAAGCCCTGCCCCAGCGCAAACCCGTCGATGCCGAGAAACATTTTGCCGATGTTGAGACTTTCCACGACCTTCTCGGTCAACGGACCGCACATCTCGTAGCTTTTGTGCCTCAGAATCCCCCCGGCCACTACGACCTGAATGCCGTCGCTGTCGGCCAGTTCCATCGCGATATTAAGCGCGTTCGTCACGACCGTGATGCCGCTGCGCGACTTCAGCTCCCGCGCGATCAAATAAGTGGTCGTCCCGCCGGACAAGCCGATAATGTCGCCCTCTTCGACAAGCGAAGCCGCCTTCGCGGCGATCCGTTCTTTCTCCACCCAGGACAGCGACGTCTTCTCCTCGAACGACGCTTCCTTGGACGTGTGGAACGCATCGTAAATCGCGCCGCCGATCGTGCGGATGACGGAATCCGTCTGCTCCAGAACGTCCAGATCCCGCCGCGCGGTCGCTTCCGAGCAGTGCAGCGTATCGACGATGTCCTGCACGGACACCCGTCCCTTCTGCTTCAGCATGCCGAGAATCGCTTGACGGCGCTGCTCGCCTTTGGTTAGAAGCTGTTCCTGCATACCGCGCTCACTCCATTGGTTGTTTTAGAGGTTGTTCAAAAAGCCCACTTTTGATCACGAAGCAGATCAGGTAGCCTGCGCGACATCGAATATGGAATTCAGCCGGAACTTCCGGTGCTCACAAAAGCTCCCACTACGCTCCACTCCTCACTCCCTAGCTTCATCCCATCTTCTTGGTGCCGAAAACCCGACTTTTTGAACTCGCACTTTAAGTAAGAATGTGGTTCCCCGTTGTTCCATCATTTCATCCTGATTCAATTTCTTCGCGTCAGCCTTCCATTCCTTCTTACCGGGCGAAATGAACGAAGATCCCCCATGGAAATAAATCGGCTTCCTCCGGCCCGGACGAAACACCCGTAGTTCTATATTTAGTATAAACAACAATTTTGATCGATTCAATCAGTATTATGATCGTTTCAATCACATCATTTCAGACTTGTTTGACTTTTGGACATTTTAATGTACCGCCGCCTGTGTCTATTTTTCGAAAATGAGCATGTTAAGTCCGAAAATGATGTGATATAATATTCTTTGTGTTTTTTGGCAGTCGGGCAAGCAAGCCACTACGAAATGAAAACGTTTCATCGAATTCATCCATTCAGGAGGAACGTATTTATGGACAAGCAAGCGGACATCATCAAGGCAGTATCGACCGACGGAAACCTGAAAAACTACGAGGAAGCCCGTGTGTCGTTCGATTGGGCCGACGTAGAAAAACAGTTCTCCTGGTATACGACCGGCAAAGTTAATATGGCCTACGAGGCGATCGACCGTCATGTCGAAGCCGGACTGCAGGATAAGGTAGCACTTTATTACAGTGACGCCACCCGCGATGAAGCGGTTACTTACGGGCAGATGAAAGCGAATTCGAACAAATTCGGCAACGTACTGCGGAAGCTCGGCGTCGGCAAAGGGGACCGCGTCTTTATCTTTA